>JAFOCI010000028.1 GCA_017381365.1 Treponema sp. | reverse complement strand
TTTCCTTGCCGACTTGCGCATGTAGCGACGCTAGCTAGCGGTTTTGACAGTCGCTTTCTGACTGGCAGTATTTTCATAATGCAAATGGGATTATAAAAATCAATTTTATGCATTACCAATTAAAATTCGAAATTCGAACTATTTAACAGTTTATCATGCTATGCAATATTTTTCGAGATTAAATGGTGATTGTTGCAGGTAGAAAATGTTTTTTCTTTGTAATTTGTGTGATATAATAAAATTGTTTAACAATATGGAGGATTTATGACTCACGAAGATGAAGTTGCTGCAAAAGCAATTCGTATTTCTACATTAAAATCACTTAAACTTAAGAAAAAGCTTAGAATCAAACAGATAAAAGATAAAGCAGAAGCTGAAATCAGGGCAATAAATGTGCAGTATGCAGATGATCCTGAACGTCTGAAGGCAAAGTATGCGGCTGCTGATTATGCTCGTACAGAAAAAGCACGAAAAAGAGCAGAAAATAGAATTGCTCGCGAAAGAAAGCATTTGGAACAGCAGCATAAGCTTAGAATTTATACAATTGGCGAAGAAATTTTCAGTTCCATTGTACAGGGAATTGGTGCAGGCTTGTTTATTGCGGCTACAGTTTTGCTTTCTGTTGTTGCGACTTCAAAAGTTCCTGCAGAATCAAAGGTTGTATACACTTCGCTTTATGCATCATTTGGCGGAATAATGGTTTTTAATTACATTATGTCTGTTTTGCATCATGCGCTTACAAATTCTTCTGCAAAAGAAGTTTTTAAGCGACTTTGCCGCATAAGCATTTTTCTTGTTATTGCCAGCGCTTTGATGATTTATTCGTACACAGCTGTTTCGCAGCGTGTAGTTTCTGGGCTTTATGCGCTGATTGTTCTTGGTATTGCAGGAACAGTTTGTCTTGTTGGTATTTTTATGTACGCGATTGCAGGCAGCCGCCTTGAAGTTGTAAACATTGTTTTTAATGCTGTTTTGGGATGGGCGTGTCTGTTTATCTGTGCAAGACTTTATCATGCAATCACTCCAAAAAGCTTTAGAATGCTGATTTTGAGCGGAATTTTGTTCACAACAGGGCTTGTATTCTGCAGTATCAGAAAAGTTAAATATATGCATGCTGCTGGCGATTTAATCGTTCTTTGTGCCAGCGTCTATATGTTCTTTTCATTCTTCTTTATGTACTAATCTTTTTCCGCTATCTGATAGTTCCAGTTGTGCTTAGGGTAGCGGCCTTTCATTTCCTTGCAGATTTCTGACCATGTAGTTGACCAGAAGCTTTCCAGATTGTCTGTAATCTGGAGAGGCCTGCGGGCCGGGGACAAAAGCTTTAATAATACGGGCATACCAAGAATTTCAGGCGTTTCAAAACAACCGAAAATCTGCTGAATGATGATTTCCAGTACTGGGCGGATAACGGATATGGTTCTGTCCTGTGGCGAAGATTGCAGTTCGTATGTGATTTTGCGTTTTTTTCCGTTTGGAAGAATAATATAGGAAGGTGCGCATGAATCAAGGGTGGTGCCGTCTAAATACCAGTAGAGCGCATCGTAAACTGTTTTTTCGTCAATTTTTGTTTTACCGCTTAAAAACGGAAGGAGCCATTCTTCTACAGAAGCAGAAAGATTTTTGTCGGAGGATTTGCTCTCTTCATTTTTCTGCTGTGCATAAAATTTTTCGCGGAGAATCAGGAGCTTTGCTTCGTCATTTAATGGCAGGGTTTCTATCCCTTTCTGCTGAACCTGCCAGCAGAAAGCAGCGGCGTAATCTTCAGGTTTTGCTGTAAGCTGTTTAGAAGACAGAATGATTTTTCCAAAATACAGATTTTCGCATTTCTTTAATTTATTTCCTTCAAATATAGTTATAGTGCGTTTATCTGTTCTGTTTTCGAAAGAAAGCCATTCTTCTGCTTTATCCGTCTCAATTTTGTGATAGGAATAAATTGTTCCTTCTGCAACGCCTGCGTCGATTTCTGGAACAACAATCCATTCTGGCAAAATCCCGTGTTTTTGAATTTCATCCTTTTTTAGATGTGCTGTTCTTCCGCTGGGGAACTGATATGTGCCTTTTGTGGCAGTTTGCTTTGCCAGACGGTCTGGAAAGCCAGCCAGCAGAGCCATTTCCTCAGATTTTGCGCTGGGATACGTATTTTCAGTCAGATTTGAAATTCGCTGTTTTATGTCATTAACGTATTTTTTCTGAATGTCTGGAGAAGATTTTGAAAACGATGAATATTGAACTGTAATTTGAGGAAAACCTGATAATGCTGTTGCGCAAAGGCGCGGATGAAGTCCTAGCTGGAGGGCGTTAATGCCGTGGGACGTTATTTTGCCATTTTTCAGAAAGCCAAGTAATTCCAGCAGTTTGACTGATTCCTTCCAGGCGTTTAGATTTGGAAGGTCCAGCCATTGAAGATTTTGTGGTTCGAAAACGCCCCAGTTGGCGCATTCCAGAACCAGTGAAGTTATGTCTGAACGAAGAATTTCAGCAGGTGTGTTTTCAATGCGAACATCGTTTTTGTTCCAAAGGCGAATGCATTTTCCTGGTCCAAGTCGCCCGGCACGCCCGGCACGCTGTTCTGCAGAAAACATACTTTCATTTTCAGTAACAAGATGTTCCATTCCTAAGGAAATGTTCATTCTGTTTATTCTGGAAAGCCCTGAATCAATTACGGTTTTTACGCCAGGCACGGTAAGGGAAGTTTCTGCGATTGAACTAGACAAAATAATTCTTGTTGCACCTTCTTTAAGGGGGCTTAAAACTTTTTTCTGTTCATCAAGAGTAATTGAACTGTGAAGAATCATAAGCTCTGTGTTTTCGTTAGGGAAACCGATTTCTTCCAGTTCTGCTTTGCATCTGCGTATGTCTGCAATTCCTGGAAGAAATGCAAGAATTGACTGTTTTTTGTCTTTTATTGAGCGGAGAGTGGTTATAATTGCAGAGGAAACGCTGATTTTGCCTGAATATTCAATTTCTACTGGGAACTGACGGCCGGGAATCTTTATTACTGGGGCTGGCTGTTCTTTTGAACCCAGGTATTCAGCGACTTTTTCTGTTTCTATTGTGGCAGACATTACAATAACGTACAAATCGTCTCGCAGTTCCATTGCTTCTTTTAGGAATGCAAGTGCTAAATCTGCGTGGATTGAGCGTTCGTGGAATTCGTCGATAATTACAACGCTGATTCCTTCTAAAGACGGGTCAGACTGGAGCTTGCGGGTAAGTATGGCTTCTGTAATGATTTCTAGCCGGGTTTCTTTTGAAATTTTTGATTCAAGATGCATTCTGTAACCAACAGTTTGACCAACCTTTTCGCCAAGTGTTTCTGCAATGCGGTTTGCAATGGAAAGTACGGCAAGTCTTCGTGGTTCAAGCATGATTACGGACTGAGGAAAAGCTTTTAAAATGGCTTGTGGAACTGCCGTTGATTTTCCGGCAGCAGTTTCGGCAGTTAATACTAAGAATCTGCTGGAAGAATTTTTAAGGGTACAGCAGATTTCATCAAGATACGGTATTATTGGCAGATTTTGCATTGCACACTATTTTACGTATTTTTTTTCAAAATCTTCAACTGCTAAAGGCTTGTCAAAATAGAATCCTTTATAATAATCAGTTCCCATTTCTTTAAAAATCAACCTGTTCCTTTGTTTCAACACCTTCTGTGATTACAGGCTATTTAGTCGTTTTGAAAGGTTGATGATGGAATGAAGAATAGCACATTGCTTCATTTTTAAAAATATCTTCTCCGTTGATATTAAAAAAGTAAACGGCATCGGTCATTTTGCATACAACTTCTTCCAGTTGTTTATAAAGTAGATGCTTAGGGGTAAAATGTTCCTGGGATATTCTCGATTTGAAGTTAATTGCACATTATGTTAAAATCAATCAGATGGTGGAAAAAATTTTAGAATTTGATAAATCAGCAATTGTAAGGGATTTAAAATACAGGATTTTATTCATTACAGTAACTTGCATTTTTTTAATTCTTATGGGAATTCCTCAGTTACATCTTGGTTACTTACGAGTTGGTCAGAAATCTCTGACACTTATGCATATTCCTGTCCTTGCTGCAGTTTTTTTTACAGGTTTGTCAGGTGCATTTATTTCTTCTCTTTTATTTGGAATTCTAAGCTTTATCAGCGCATTTGCGGTAAATGGCGGAATTTTATCTGATTTTTTTATGAATCCTCTTTGTTCTGTTTTGCCAAGATTGTTATTTGGTTTTATTGCATGGTGGATTTTTTCTGTAAGTTGCAAACGGATAACAGTTGTATTGAGCGCAGGTATTTCTGCGTTTGCGGCAAGTTTTCTTCATTCTTTTATGGTAATTGGTTCAGTTTATGTTTTTTCATATCATAGAGCGATTCAGATTTTTAAAGGTGCTGGATATTTTGAGTTAATGCAAAAACTGATTTCTGGAGTTCTACTGGAAGCTTTTATTGCGGCTGTGCTTTTATTTTTAATAATTCTAATCGTAAGAAAAATAAAACCATGCAAAGGTGGTAATTAAAATGCAGGTAGTAATAGTTGGAGCTGGATTTACAGGAATTCAGCTGGCAAAGGTTCTTGTTAATGAAGGTAACAATGTAACTTTGATTGATAATAATATTGAAGTAACTCGTCATATTGGAGATCAGGTTGACTGTACTGTTATAACTCAAGATGGAAACAATCTTGAAACACTGGAATCCGCAAGAATTGCAAATGCTGATGTTCTTGTTTGTCTTACAGATAATGACGAAGTAAATATGATTACCTGTTCCCTTGTTGATCAGGTTTATCCGAAGATTTTGAAAATTGCCCGTGTTCGTAATTATGCATATTACACAAATACGGCTGTGGCAAAAAAAACACATGCTAATACTTTTAGTGGTTCTCATCGTCCTTTATACGGCATTGATTACATGATTCATCCTGATGTTGAAGCTGCTGAAGCCATTGTAAAAGCTGTTGAAAGTGGAGCTGTAAGTAATATAGTTTCGTTTGATAATTCTCTTATGCAGATTTCCAGAATTACAGTTGGTGAAGGAAGTTTGTTTGACGGTCACAAACTTATGGATTTCAGATCTTTAACAGATATCCGTATGCTTGTAAGTTATGTAGAAATTGACGGAAAAACTTCTCTGCCGTCTGGTTCAACGGTCGTTACAGCAGGTTGTACTCTTGGGATTTTAAGTTCAAAGGAAGATGTTAGTAAAATTCTAGAATTGTGCGGTTCTAAGCAAAAGGGCTTTAGAAAAATTGCGATTATTGGTGCAGGACGAATTGGAACTTTGATTGCAAAACAGATAACTGAAACAAAAAATATTGGTGCAATAAATTTCTGGGGAAAGCGTAAATCAAATCAGATTGTTTCCATTATTGATACAGATTCTGAACTGACTAGGATTGCATCTGAAAAATTTCCGGATTCAAATGTTTTGTGTGGTGATGCAACAGATGAAAGCTTCCTTAGGGAAGAGCATATTCCTGATTATGACCTTGCAATCTGTGCAACTCATAACCATGAATTGAATATGGTTCTTGCCGCTTATCTTGAATCTCTTGGTGTAAAACAGTCAATTTCCCTTGTAACAAGTTCCGCATTTGCTGATATTGCAACAAAACTGGGAGTAGACGTTTCCATTGCTTTGCGAGATGTAATTGTAGATTCAATTATGAGTCATATGAGAGGTAAGGCTGTAAAAGAAATTCATACAATTACAAACGGAGAATTTGAAATTATCGAATGTGAAGTTACAAGTTCATCTGAAGTTCTTGGAAAAAAACTGAAGGAAATTGCAGAACCAGGAAAATATCTTGTTCTGCTGGACAGACACGCAGGTGCAGAAGAATATGAAATTGCCATTGGCGACACGATTTTTGCTTCTGGAGATCATCTTGTTTTGATTACTCAGGCAGAAGAAAGTCGCAGAATTCTAAAATTTTTTGGAAATGTAACAGAATAATATGTTTATAGTAAGTTTGATTAACATTCTATCGGCTCTTATTGCAATTGTTGGTACAACTTTTTTGATTCCGATTGTAGTGGCGTTGGTTTACGGGGAAACGGAAGTTCTTTTTGCTTTTATTGTTCCAATGCTCTGCAGCTGGATTTTCTTTATTTTAAGCAGACTGATTTTAAAAAAGCGGAAATTTGTTGTTTCTATAAGAACAACTTTTGTTGTGGTTGCAAGTTCCTGGTTTTTAACAAGTCTTTTTGGAATGTTGCCTCTGTATTTGAGCGGATGTATTCCTGATTTTACAGATGCTTTTTTTGAAAGTGTAAGCGGATTTACTACAACTGGCTGTACAATTTTAAGTGAAATTGAAAGTCTGCCAAGAAGTATTAATTTGTGGCGATGTCAGACTCACTGGCTTGGCGGAATGGGAATTGTAGCCCTTACAGTTGCTCTTTTGCCTTTGCTTGGTGTAGGCGGTTTCCAGCTGATAAAAGCGGAAACAACAGGACCTGAAAAAGGCAAGATAACTCCTAAAATCACAACAACAGCAAAGCTTCTGTGGATAATCTATCTTGTTTTTACAGTGCTGGAAGCTGTTCTTTTGCGCATTTTTGGCATGGATACAGTAGATGCAATTTCTCATGCGTTTTCTACTCTTGGAACAGGAGGCTTTTCTTCTATGAATAACAGTATTGGAGGATACAATTCTGCTTCAATTGATGTTATTTGTACGGTATTTATGTTTTTTGCCGGCGTGAACTTCAGTTTGTATTATTATGCGGTCACAGGAAGATATTCTGAAATAAAAGACAATTCTGAATTAAAGGCATACGTTTCTGTTTTTGTGGTAAGTGCTTTGGGAATTGCGCTTTTTACGATGTCGCAGTACGGTTCAATTTTCAAGGCGTTGCGATATTCTTCTTTTCAGACTGCTGCAATCATAACGACTACGGGTTTTGCTACTTTTGATTATACAAAATGGCCTGCCGCTGCCCAGTTCTTTATTTTTGTTCTGTTTTTTATAGGCGGTTGTTCAGGTTCTACTGGCGGTGGAATAAAAGTAGTTAGATGGGTAATTCTGGGAAAGCAGTTTAACAATGAAGTCAAAAAACTTTTGCACCCGCATGGAGTTTTTAGCCTTCAGTTGAATAAACAGCCGGCGAACAAAAGTATTGTATTCAGCGTTGTGGCATTTTTATTTTTATATTTAATGCTTGTTATTGTTACAACGTTTGTTGGTTGTATTGGAAATCTTGATTTGTTTACGTCGTTTACAACAGCATTATCAATGGTAGGAAATGTTGGTCCTGCCTTTGGAAAACTTGATCCTACCTGCAATTACGGATGGCTGCCTGCATTTGTCAAATGGTGGTATACGTTTGCAATGATTGCGGGGCGTCTTGAATTGTATACTTTCGTTATTTTCTTTATGCCTGCTTACTGGAAAAAATAAAAAAAACGGGAACCTTCGACGAAAGTTCCCGAAAATTGAGTATGTTTAAAACCTTAAAAAAGGGGTTTTACAAATTTAGTTGAGGCTGTCCAATAAGTTTGCATTACGGTGGTTTCGACAGGTGGTATCCTGAGCCTGTCGAAGGGCTCAACCACCGCGAACTCGCACATCTTATTTGCTATAGGCAGAATCATGAACGCCACTAATTGCTCTTCCGCTTGGTTCGTCCATGTTTTTCCAGGCTTCATGTCGTTCGCTGCGCTCACTTACCTAGTTTGCTTCGCAAACTAGCCCTTGTATGCATCATTATGAACGCGTCGCAAGCCTTGCGGCTTGCTTACCGAGTTTTGCAAGCAAAACTCGCACATCTTATTTGTTATAAGCAGAATTATGAACACCACTAATTGCTCGTCCGCTTGGTTCATCCATTTTGCCCCAACTTTCATCCCATTCCAATGCTTTTGCAGTTGAACAGGCAACGCCGGCTTCGTGTGGAACTACCTTTGCGGCACTGTCGCTTGGGAACAGGCGGCTGTAGATTTCGCGGTAGTAGTATTCTTCCTTTGTTTTTGGAGGGTTTACCGGGAAGCGGTTTTCACGGCGTGCAAATTCTGCATCGCTTACCTTTTCTTCTGTCATCTTTTTAAGAGTATCAATCCAGTTGTAACCTACACCGTCAGAGAACTGTTCCTTCTGGCGCCATGCAATGTTTTCTGGAAGCATATCTTCGAATGCCTTACGCAAAATCCATTTTTCCATTCTCTGGTGGTTAATCTTGTCGAAACCTCCAGCTTTGGCATCTGGATTAATGATGTTCATCTTGTCTGATGGGTTCAATCTCATGGCAATGTCGATAAAGTCTTTGTCGAGGAATGGAACCCGGCCTTCAACACCCCAGGCCATAAGAGACTTGTTAGCACGAAGACAGTCGTAAAGGTGAAGCTTGCTCATTTTGCGAACAAGTTCTTCATGGAATTCCTGAGCGTTTGGAGCCTTGTGGAAATAAAGGTAGCCGCCGAACAATTCGTCTGAACCTTCTCCAGAAAGAACCATCTTGATACCCATTGATTTGATTACGCGGGCAAGAAGATACATTGGAGTTGAAGCACGAACTGTTGTGATGTCGTAAGTTTCAATGTGATAGATTACATCTGGAAGAGCGTCCAAAGCTTCCTGGATTGTAAAGTGAACTTCGTGGTGAATTGTTCCGATGTAGTCTGCAGCTTTCTGAGCAGCGATAAGGTCAGGAGAACCTTCAAGACCAACTGCGAAAGAGTGAAGCTGAGGCCACCATGCAGCTTCTTTTGAATCTGATTCAATGCGCTTTTTGCTGAATTTTTGTGTGATGGCAGCGATAATAGAAGAATCCAAACCACCAGAAAGAAGTACACCGTAAGGAACGTCTGACATAAGCTGAGCTTTTACAGCAGATTCAAGACCGTTCTTAACTTTTTCGATAACAGCAGGGTTGATAATATCGCCCTTTTCGTCTGTAGCTTTAGGATTGTTTTTTACAGCGTCAAAAGATTCCCAGTCCCGTTTGTACCAGCGAACAGGTTTTTCGTCTTTTGAGTAGAAATAGTGACCGTTAGGGAATTCTTCGATTGTTACGCATTCACCTTCAAGGGCTTTAAGTTCTGAACCAACGTAGTAGCGGCCCTGCTTGTCCCAGCCCTGATAAAGGGGAATTACACCGATTTCGTCGCGGCCGATAAGGTAAACATCGTTTTCTGAATCGTAAAGAGCAAAAGCGAAAATACCAGAAAGTTTTTCTATCATTTCGCCAAAGTCTTTCTTTTCGTCGCGGTATTTTTTGTACAATGCAAGGATAACTTCACAGTCAGAACCCGTGCGGAACTGATACTTGCCTTCAAATTCTTTACGGAGCGCCTTGTGGTTGTAGATTTCACCGTTGGCAGCAAGGATGATTTTTTCGTCATCAGAAACAAGCGGCTGCTTTCCAGAAAGCGGGTCAACGATAGAAAGACGTTCGTGACTCAAAATAGCATTATCACCTGTGTAAACACCGCTCCAGTCCGGACCGCGATGACGAATCTTTTTAGACATCTCAAGAACCTGCGCACGAAGCTGTTCCTTAAGACCTTCATCAATTGGCTGACTGCCAGAACTTAAATCAAATGCACCTACAAAACCACACATGTTTAAAATAGGAAAAACCGTTAAAAATTGGATTTTCCCACGGAAAAATCCAATTTAGGTTTTTACCTGCAATTGGCACCGTGGAAGATGGAAAATCCGTTAAAAAAATCGCGGCCGAACAGGGAGCAATTTTTTAGGATTATCCTTATTCCTTTTTTGTTTGACTTTCCCGTAACCCCCATAAAAGTTTTTAAAAACAAAAAAAGGCGTCTACCTGAAAGTACACTATGTACCCTTAGGTAGACGCCTTCGTCTGATATGTATGTTATAGAAGAATTCAAAAAGATAGTCAACAGGGAAAATGTAAAGCGTATAGAGTTTTCTGGATTATCTTTTAATCATTTGCCCTTTTATAAAAGCGACCTATAATTTCCTTTGACTGAATTACATTGATGAATGCACTGGGGTCAACATTGCGAATCGCTTTTTCTAAAGCCCCTGATTCCTGAGATGAAACTACCGTATAAAGCATTTTGTGTTCAGTTCCAGCATAGCAGCCTTTTCCTTGAAAAACTGTTGCATCGTGGTTTGTTTTGTTTTTTATGATCTGATAAATTTCCTGATCTCTGTCGGTAATAATAATGAGGGTTGTTTTGGCATACTTTTTGTAAAGAAAATTCAGTCCTTGGGTTGAAACATACTGAAAAATGATAGAATAAAGGGCTGCATCCCAACCAACGATGATTCCTGCTGCAATCAGAACGCATGTATTAAACGCCAAAATCCAATTCCATGCAGATTTACCAGTTTTTTCAGAAATGAAAATAGCAATAAAATCAGTACCACCGCTGGAACTGCCTGCAAAAAGACACAGACTTATCGCTACGGAGTTGACAATGCCACCAAAAACGGCGCATAGAAGCATGTCTTCTGTGAGTTGTATTTCTGGAACAAAATCTG
Organism: Treponema sp.; assembly: GCA_017381365.1. Lineage (GTDB taxonomy): Bacteria > Spirochaetota > Spirochaetia > Treponematales > Treponemataceae > Treponema_D. The sequence goes on along the minus strand of JAFOCI010000028.1, from coordinate 5,843 downwards.
TAAGTAGACCGGATGCAAAAATCATTATTACTGAATAGATTGTAAATTTTTTACCGATGAACTTAAAACCAATAAAAAATGGAATGATGTTAAGACTGTACAAGAGTACAGAAAACGGAATTGTAATATTAAAAGAATTGAAAACTGTTTTCTGAATCAATAGTGAAAGTCCAGTAAATCCGCCTGGAAAAAGATTTGCGCTGTTTACAAAGGTGTTGATATTAACAGCCATAAGCAATCCGCCAAGAACAACGAGAAAAAAACGTTTAATTTCAAGAAAAACTGATTTAGATTCCATAACAGTAAATATAAGTACAAAAATTGAAAGTTTCCATAAAATTATCAACATTATTCGTGAAAACAGGGAAAGCGTTTGTAATTCCATGCTATAATTTTTTTATGGAACGAATTCTTATTGGATGTATGCGCTTTGGAAATTTTTCTAAAGAAGAAATGAACGGTTTTATTCACAAGGCTGCGGAGGCTGGGGCAAAGACTTACGACCACGCAGATATTTATGCCGACGGGCAGAGCGAACGCATTTTTGGAGAAGCTTTTGCCAGCGATGAAAGCTTAAAGCGGGAAGACTTTTATATTCAGTCAAAATGTGGAATTTGCAAAGGTTATTATGACCTTTCAGAAAAATACATTTTGCAGAGTGTGGACGGCATATTAGAGCGCCTGAAAACAGATTATCTTGATGCGCTTTTGTTGCATCGTCCGGATGCTCTTGTAGAGCCAGAAGAAGTTGCCGCCGCATTTTCGAAGCTGGAGCAGCAGGGCAAAGTCCGCAGTTTTGGCGTTTCCAATTTTAATTCGCTGCAGATAGAGCTGCTCAAAAAATATGTAAAGCAGCCATTAAAATACAATCAGCTGCAGTTAAGTCTTACAACAGCAGGAATGATTTCTCAGGGCATGGAAGTGAACATGAACACAAACGGTTCCCTTATGCATGATGCCAGCATTCTTGATTATTGCCGCCTGAATAATGTAACGATTCAAGCATGGAGTCCGTTTCAAAAACCAAACTGGAGAGGCTCATTTATTAATGATGGCGAATACGGTGAACTGAATCGCGTTCTTTACGAAATTGCACAGAGCAAAGGCAAAACGCCAGCACAAATTGCAGCCGCATGGATTTTGCGTCATCCTGCAAAAATGCAGATTGTTTCTGGAACAACAAATTTAGGCCGATTAAATGAAATTTTTGAAAGCAAAAATATTGAACTTACTCGCCAGGAGTGGTACAAGTTGTATTTGAGTGCAGGAAATATTCTTCCGTAAGAGAAGAACTGAATTTAGTCAGATTTTGGAGGATTTTTATGACAAACGAAAAAGTTATTGCAGCTCTTGAACAGGTAAAAACTTACTGTTCTCCGAGTTATCTTGATGAGATGAATTACGCAATCGCAGTAATAAAAAAATTAAAAAAAGAAGGAATTGAAAAACCGTTAGAAACAGATTTTACAGTATTAAGAGGTAGCAAATAAAATGGTAGGAACGTTTTGGTCATTGGTGCCAGCAATCATAGCTATTGCATTGGCTCTTGTAACAAAAGAAGTTTATTCTTCACTTTTTGTGGGAATTGTAATTGGCGGTTTATTTTATTCAGGTTTAAGTTTTACAGGCTTTCTTACACATGTATTCGATGAAGGGCTTGTAAAGCAGCTTTCTGACAGCTGGAACGTAGGAATTCTTGTTTTCCTTGTTGTTCTTGGAACAATGGTTGCACTTATGAACAAAGCCGGCGGTTCTGCTGCATTCGGAAAATGGGCACAAAAGCATATCAAGTCAAAGATTGGCGCTCAGATTGCAACAATCTGTCTTGGAATCCTTATTTTTATCGATGACTATTTTAACTGTCTTACAGTAGGAAGCGTAATGCGCCCTGTTACAGATAAATACCGCCTTAGCAGAAGTAAGCTTGCATATCTTATTGATGCAACAGCCGCACCAGTCTGCATTATTGCGCCGATTTCATCGTGGGCAGCAGCAGTGTCAGGCTTTGTAAGCGAAGGTGAAAATGGCATCGCACTTTTCTGTAAAGCAATTCCATTTAACTATTATGCGCTCTTTACAATCATCATGTTGTTTGTGCTTGTAATAATGGATTTTGAATATGGCACAATGAAACGCTCTGAAAACGAAAAATCAGAAGCATTTGAATCCGACGATTCCGAAGAATTTTCAGATGAAGATTCTGGAAAAGGCAGGGTTATTGATCTGGTTTTCCCAATCATTTCTCTTATAGTTCTTTGTACATTGGGTATGATATATTCCGGTGGATTTTTCACAAAATTTACAGAAGAAGAAGGACAGCAGATTGCCAACGGAACTTATCTGAACTTTGTAGAATCCTTTGCTGCCAGCGATGCATCAATTGGTCTTGTACTAGGTTCCTTTGGCGCATTGATTGTTTCACTTGCGTTCCTTATTTACCGCAAAACAATTTCATTCAAGTCAAGTATGCTTTGCGTAGTAGACGGCTTTAAAGCCATGGTTCCAGCAATTCTGATTCTTTCTCTGGCATGGACATTAAAAGCAATGACAGACAGTCTGGGAGCAGCTGCTTACGTTGCAGGAGTTGTAGAAGGCAGCGCAGGCGCATTGCAGCTTCTTCTTCCTGCAATTATTTTTGTGATTGCCGGCTTCCTTGCATTTGCAACAGGAACTTCATGGGGAACATTTGGAATTCTTATTCCAATTTGTATCGCCGTTTTCCCAGTTGGAAACCCGCTCCGCATAATTTCAATTTCAGCATGTATGGCAGGTGCCGTTTGCGGTGACCACATTTCTCCAATCAGCGATACAACAATTATGGCAAGTGCAGGCGCCCAGTGCGACCACGTAAAGCACGTTTCTACACAGCTGCCTTATGCATTGAGCGTAGGTGCCGTTAGCTTTATTACTTACATAATTGCAGGCATTACTCAAAAGGCTGGACTCGTGTTCAGCGGAATATTTTCATTCTCTGCTGGTGTCATTCTTCTTTTGTGTTTCCTGATGTTCATGAAAAAACGCTCATCTAAATAAGTTTATTAATAAAAGAGGGAGAAGCCCCTCCCTGAGCCTGCACTCCGTTGCAGGCTATCTACCCAGGAACTGTCTAATAAGTTTGTAATGCTGTGGCTGAACTTGTCTGTCCCAAAAGTAATGAGTGTAGCGCTCAGGAACCACTCGTCGAAATGACTGCTACACTAAATGTGGTGGTTTCGATAAACTCAACCACCGTAATGCAAACTTATTGGACAGCTCCAATGCCCCTGATTTCTGGTGAAAGTTATCATAGATAATCAGTTTGCAAAAAATTACCCGGATTTTTACTGCTTGAATGTAAGTATGCGTGAGGGATTGTAAGGGCGCCGCAGGCGTTGCTCCGTTTCAGTGGTTGAGCATGGCGAAACCACTGGAACGGAGCAATGGAGGCGCTTGTCGCCGTAACCCTGAAAAGCCCGACCCGAGCGAAGCGAGTGGGCACGCCCGTATAGAAAACAATTCATTTTTCATGTTATAGTTATATTGAAAAAAATAAAAAAGGAACGAAAATGGCAAAAACAGTTGATGACAAAAAAATAATTTACACAATGGATAGAGTTTCCCGCGCTTACGGAACAAAGGTTGTTCTTAAAGATGTAAGCATTTCATATTTTTACGGGGCTAAAATCGGTGTAATCGGTCCAAACGGTTCGGGTAAATCGTCGCTTTTTAAGATTCTTGCTGGTAAAGATACTGATTTTACTGGCGAAACAACTCTGGCACCTGGGTATACAATCGGCTATCTTGAACAGGAGCCATATCTTGAACCTGGCAAAACTGTAATGGAATGTGTAAAGGAAGGGGTAAAGGAAATTACAGACCTTCTTGCTGAATTTGATCAGATTAATGAAGCTTTTGGCGATCCTGATGCTGATATTGATAAGCTTTGTACTCGTCAGGGCGAAGTTCAGGAAAAACTTGATGCTCTGGATGCATGGAACCTGGACAACAACCTTGAGCTTGCAATGGATGCTCTCCGCTGTCCTCCTGCTGATCAGGTTGTAGACGTGCTTTCTGGGGGTGAACGCCGCCGTGTTGCATTGTGCCGTCTTCTTTTGCAGAAGCCTGATATTCTTCTTTTGGACGAACCTACGAACCATCTTGATGCGGAAACTGTTGCATGGCTTGAAAAGCATCTTCATGACTATCCGGGAACTGTAATCGCCGTAACTCACGACCGTTACTTCCTTGATGAAGTTGCCGGCTGGATTCTTGAACTTGACCGTGGCGAAGGTTATCCGTTCAAGGGAAATTATTCGTCTTGGCTTGAACAGAAAAATCAGCGTATGTCGCTGGAAAGCAAGCATGAATCTGAACGCCAGAAGGAAATTCAGCGGGAATTGGAATGGATTCACATGGGGGCAAAAGGACGCCAGGCTAAGCACAAGGAACATATTACCCGCTATAACGAATTGATGAGCCAGGGTTCTAAGCAGCAGCTTAAAGATACTCAGATTTCTATTCCTGCTGGTCCACGTCTTGGCGGGCAGGTTATTGATTTTGAAGGTGTTTCTAAATCATTTGGCGACAAGCTTCTTTTTGAAAATCTTGATCTTCATATTCCTGCTGGTGCCATTGTTGGTATTGTTGGTCCTAACGGTGCGGGTAAAACTACATTGTTCAAGATGATTGTTGATGCGGCTGGTCAGGCTGGTGGTGAAAAACCTGATGCGGGCGAAATTAAAATCGGTAAGACTGTAAAACTTGTTTATGTTGATCAGATGCGTTCTGGTCTTGATGAGAACAAAACTGTTTACGAAACTCTTGGTGGTGGTGCAGATATTGTTAAGCTTGGTGCTGTAGACGAAAAGGGTCGTCCTCTTGAAGGTGGTGTTCGCGAAGTAAACGCTCATGCTTACTGTGGCTGGTTCAATTTTGTTGGGCCTGATCAGAATAAAAAGGTTAGCGTGCTTTCTGGTGGTGAAAAGAACCGCCTGAATCTTGGCATGATGCTCAAAGAAGCTGGAAACGTTCTTTTGTTCGACGAACCTACAAACGACCTTGATGTTCAGACTGTTCGAGCACTGGAAGAAGCTCTTGAGGATTTTGCCGGCTGTGCCATGGTTGTTAGTCATGACCGCTGGTTTCTTGACCGTGTTTGTACTCATATTCTTGCGTTTGAAAATAATTCTGAGGTTCGCTATTTTGAAGGCAACTGGTCTGAATACGCTGAATGGAAGAAAGAACAGTTTGGCGAAGATGCCAGCGTTCCAAAGCGTGTGCAGTACCGTAAGCTTTCCCGCTAGGATTTAGACTGGCAAAGTGCGGCGTTTTCGCTCAGGCGGGAATGTCGCTTTTTTTTTGACTCGCTCGATAAATCTCGCTCAGAGCCGGGGTATCGAAGAACCGTTAAAAATGAACGCTGGCGCGTCCATTTTTAACGGTTCTTCGATTTTAGGCTGGTTTCTTGACCGTGTTTGTACTCATATTCTTGCGTTTGAAAATAATTCTGAGGTTCGCTATTTTGAAGGTAACTGGTCTGAATACGCAGAATGGAAGAAGGAACAGTTTGGCGAAGATGCCAGCGTTCCAAAGCGTGTGCAGTATCGTAAGCTTTCGCGCTAGGATTTAGACTGGCAAAGTGCGGCGTTTTCGCTCAGGCGGGAATGTCGCTTTTTTTTGATTCGCTCGATAAATCTCGCTCAGAGCCGGGGTATCGATGAACCTAAATGAACGCTGGCGCGTCCATTTTTAACGGTTCTTCGATTTTAGGCTGGATATGATTGTGCGCTTGGTGCAATTGAGATGGTAAATCTTATTAAGCAGCTTTAAATGCATAGTTTTTGACTCGCAGGATGAATCCTGCT
>JAFOCI010000027.1 GCA_017381365.1 Treponema sp. | reverse complement strand
GATGAAGCTTGAGGTTTGGGGTTGGACGGTTACGGGTGGGGGAAACTGCGGCGGGATTGGAGTGGCGGCGGAGCCGTTCCGAGCGGAGCGAGGAATGGAACCACGGAAAGCCCGTTGGCGTGGGGGATTTCCGCTAAGGATTTTATAATATATAATTTCTTTATGAAGAATTCATTTTTTGATGTTCGATGTGATGAAAAATCGGAAAAATGGGAAATGGCGATAAAACGAGAAATCCCGATTTATTTACGTAATGATATTCGTTCGGAATTTGAACGTGATTATACTAGAATTTTGCACTGTGATGCTTACAGACGATTGAAGCACAAAACGCAGGTGTTTTATGCGACAAAAAATGATCATGTTTGTACTCGTATGGAACATGTTATGCATGTTGCAAGTGTTGCTACGACTATTTGTAAATTTCTGGGATTGAATGAGAAGCTGGCTGAGGCGATTGCTTTGGGGCATGATATTGGTCATGCGCCGTTTGGGCATCATGGGGAAGATTGTCTGAATTTGCTGATGGAGCAGAAAGAGGGAGCGAATGCACCTAAAAAATTCTGGCATGAGCGAAACAGTTTATTTTTTGCGGACTATATTGAAACTTTGCCGGATCCTGATGGTATTCAACAGCCGTTGAATTTGACTTATGCGGTCAGGGATGGGTTGATTTGTCATTGTGGGGAAATTGATCAGCAAGGGATTAAACCTAGAACTGATGCGATGGATTTGTATTCCATTAAAAGACCTGGTTTGATACAGCCTTTTACGTGGGAAGGTTGTGTTGTGAAGGTTGCTGATAAGATTGCTTATTTGGGACGTGATATTGAGGATGCGAGGCAATATCATATTCTTGATATGGCTGCGTATAGACATATTCGTGAAATTGTAGCTTCTACTTTAAATGCAAAGGGAAGTCATGCGTTTAGAAGCGGAAAAGCTGTAAATACTACTGTTCTTATTAATGATTTAATTGTTGATTTGTGCGAGCAGAGTTCTCCGGAAAAAGGTCTTTGTTTTAGTGATGAATATTTTAAATTTATTCTTGAGCTTAAAAAATTTAATATTGCTCATATTTATAATCATTGGCGACTTAGAGAATTTACGGTTTATGCTTCTAATTGTTTGCAGACGATTTTTAGAACATTGATGAGAACTTATGATTATGCTTTGAATGGTAGAGTTGAAAGAGCTTTGCGTTATTTTCCGAATTTAAGCGGGACTTTTGAAAACTGGTTGATTAAGCATTCTAATTACAAGGTTTTGAGTTCTAATGGTTTGATTGATAAGAAAAAAGTTTTGAGATACAACACTGAATCTGTTTTCAATATAGAAGACAGGGAAAGTTATGAAAAATGTGTAATTGAATTTATTTCTGGCATGACTGATTCTTTTGCCATGCAAGTTTTTGGCGAAATAATTGAGTTTTAGTTTTTTTGGAAATGGGTAAAAAAAATCCGCTGGGGAAAAGGAGTAACCAGCGGATAAACGGAGTTTTTATTATTAATCGCTTTCATTAATACAACATAATAAATGCAGACAGGTTACAAAATATTTTAAAATATTACACAAAATTTTAGAAAAAGTTGCAAAACTGTATTGAAAACTTGACTTATTAAAAAGAATTTTGTTAGACTATATTTAGTAAATGACAAAAATATAAAAAATGTCATTTTGACAAAAGAGGTTAATATGTCTAAGAAATTTGCTTTTTTATTCCCAGGTCAGGGTGCACAGGAACCTGGAATGTTGAAGGAAATCTGTGAAGCTTTTCCTGAAGCTCGTAAGGTTGTAGATGAAGTATCTGCTATTTCTGGTCTTGATATGACTAAGATTATGTGGGAATCAGAAAAGGATGTTCTTAGCCGTTCTGATAACAGCCAGATGGCAATTATGACTGCTTCTTTGGCAACTATGAAGGTTCTTGAGTCTAAGGGTATTACTCCTTCTGCTTCTATGGGATTTTCTCTTGGTGAATTCCCTGCTTTGTATGCTGCTGGCGTTCTTTCTTTTGAAGATGTTGTAAAGGTTGTTCGTGTTCGTGGTCAGATTATGCAGAAGGTTTGCGAAGAAATTGCTGCTGCAAATGAAGGTCATGCTCCTGGAATGACTGCTGTTCTTGGTCTTTCTTTGGATCAGGTAAAAGAGCTTTGTGCTGGTATTAAAGACGCTTATCCTGCTAACTTGAATTCTAACGTTCAGACTGTAGTTTCTGGTACTTTCGATGCTTTGACAGAAGTTGAAGCTAAGGCAAAGGAAGCAGGTGCGCGCCGTGCTCTTCGTCTTGCTGTTGCAGGACCTTTCCATTCACCACTTATGCAGAAGGCTGCTGATGAATTTGAGAAAGCTATTGCAGATGTTACTTTTAACGATCCAAAATGTGAACTTTTTTCTAACGTAACTGGTAAAAAGGCAACTAGCGGTGCAGAAATCAAAAAGAATGCTGTTCTTCATCTTACAAACCCAGTTCAGTGGACTGCAGAAGAAGATGAACTTGCAGCTGTTATGAACGAAGACTGGCAGGTAATTGAAGTTGGTCCAGGAAAAGTTTTGAGCGGTTTGTTTGCTAAGACTGCACACGCTGAAAAATGGTCTGTTCCTTCTATTAATACTGTAGAATCGATTAACGAATTGTAATCTGACTTGCGGTGGTTTCGACAGGTGGTATCCTGAGCCCTTCGACAGGCTCAGGATACCACCTGTCGAAGGGCTCAGCCACCGCTGAATTATGTAATTATAGGTGGTTTTGACGGGCTTAGCTACCGCTGAAATGTGTATTTACAGGTGGTTTCGACAGGTTGAGCCACCGCTGAATTATGTAATTATAGGTGGTTTTGATAGGCTCGGCCACCGTCTGGAGTTAATATGTTAAAAGAAAAAAAAGCACTTGTAACTGGTTCTAGCCGTGGTATTGGTCGTAAAATCGTAGAGGTTTTTCTTGCTAACGGCGCTGAAGTTTGGGGACTTTGTTCTAAGCCTTCTGCTGCTAAGGCTGAACTTGAGGCTATGGCTGCAGAAAAGGGAACAGCTTTTCATGAAATTTGTGCTAATGTTGGTGATGCTGAACAGCTTTCTGAAGTTGTTAAGGCAGCCCTTGCTGAAGCTGGAAACTTTGATATTCTTGTAAACAATGCAGGTATTACTCGCGACGGTCTTAGCTTCCGCATGAAGATGGAAGACTGGCAGAACGTTTTGAATGTAAACCTTACAGGTACATTCGTAATTACACAGATTGTTTCAAACGCTATGCTTAAGGCTCGTTCTGGTTCGATTATCAACATGAGTTCGATTGTTGGTGTGCATGGTGGAGCAGGCCAGGTTAATTATTCTGCATCTAAGGCTGGTCTTATTGGATACAGCAAATCACTTGCTAAGGAAGTTGGTGCCCGCGGCATTCGTGTAAACTGTATTGCTCCTGGCTTTATTGAAACAGATATGACTGCTGTTCTTAAAGAAGATTATGTAAAGGCTATGCTTGATACAGTTCCATTGAAACGTGGCGGAAAACCAGAAGATATTGCTAATGTTGCATTGTTCCTTGCCAGCGACATGTCATCTTACGTAACCGGCCAAGTAATTGGTGTAGATGGCGGAATGGGCTGCTAATAGCAGGGCAGGTAATTGGTGTTGATTGCTAAAATCGAAGAACCGTTAAAAAAAAGGCTGCAACAGCGGGCTTTTTTAGGTTCATCGGTAAAAGGCAGGGGCCGAGGTTAATCGAGGCCAGAAGTAAAAATCATAAGGAGGGGAAAGCCTTCCCCTCGGTTGCACTGCGTTGCAACCTACCCCTTCTAACGGGGACACCCCGTAACGCCCCGTGGCAAAATTGAATTGTGCTGTGTGGTGCGCGGGGAGCTTTGGCGCGGTTTGCGCGGTGAAGAAACCTACGCCGGTATGGAAGGGCGGCGAAGCCGTTCCGAAACGAAGTGAAGGAATGAGCGTAGCGGAACCCTGGAACACCGGTTTGTGAAAGAAATTTCGTAAAAAAAAATATATAAAGAGGATTAAAATGGAAAAAAGAAGAGTTGTAATTACAGGTTTGGGTGCTATTACTCCACTTGGAAATAGTGTTGATGAATTTTGGGCTGGAATTAAAGCTGCTAAAAGTGGTATTGCTCCAATCACTCTGTTTGATGCATCAATCAATAAAGTTCACTATGCTGCTGAAGTAAAGAACTTTAATCCTGGGGATTACATGGACGCTAAAGATGCTCGTAAAATGGCTCGTTTTACTCAGTTTGGTGTTGCTGCTGCTAAACAGTGTCTTGAAGATGCTGGATTGATGGGAAATGCTGAAGTTCTTGATGAAACTGGTATTATTCTTGGTGTTGGTATTGGTGGTCTTGAAGTTACTGAAGCCAGCGTTCTTAGTTTGCAGAAAATGGGTTTTGTAAAGACTAATCCTATGGCTATTCCACAGCTTATTCCTAATGAAGTTGGTGGTAACATTGCAATTAACTTTGGTCTTCATGGTCCTGTTCAGTCAATTGCTACTGCTTGTTCTTCTGGTACAGATGCTCTTGGTGTAGCTTTTGAAATGGTTCGTTCTGGCCGTCTTGATACTTGTTTGACTGGTGGTGTTGAAGCTACTATCTGTCAGTTTGGTGTTGTTTCTTTTGAAGTTTTGCACGCTCTTTCTACTGGTTTTGACGAAGATCCAACTAAGGCTAGCCGTCCATTTGACAAGAACCGCAATGGCTTTGTAATGGGTGAAGGTTCTGGTATGTTGATGTTCGAAGAATACGAACATGCTAAGGCTCGTGGTGCTAAGATTTACGCTGAAGTTGCAGGTTACGGTGCTTCTTGTGATGGTTACCACCTTACTGCTCCAAATCCTGATGGAATTACTGGTTCTAAGTGTATGACTCGCGCTTTGAAGGATGCTGGTATGGATCCTTCTGAAATTACATACTACAACGCACACGGAACTTCTACTCAGAAAAACGATTCTGCTGAAACTAAGATGCTTAAGATTGCATTTGGTGAAGAAAACGCTAAAAATCTTAAGATTTCTTCTACAAAGTCTATGCATGGTCACTGTCTTGGTGCTACTGGTGCTATTGAAGCTATGGTTTGTGTTAAGGCTATTCAGGACAGCTACATTCCTTGTACAAAAAACCTGGATGAAGTTGATGTTGAAGGCGGTTGTGATTTGAACTATGTTCCAAATGTTGGTTTGAACCAGCCTGTTGAAGCTGCTATGTCTGCTACATTTGGTTTTGGTGGTCATAACGGTGCAATCATCGTTAAGAAGGTAAAGTAAGTTTTTTTTAAGGAAGTGTAAGATAAAACCGCTAAAATAGCGCGGCTTTATCTTACTTAGGGGCTG
>JAFOCI010000026.1 GCA_017381365.1 Treponema sp. | reverse complement strand
TATTCAGAATCATCAGCTTCAATTTTAACCATTCCTTTCTGGATGCTTACAGTATTAGAAGCAACTTTTATAATAATTTCAGGATTTTCAGTAACAGCTTTTTCAATTACAAGTTTACCAGCTAATGTAATTTGTTCTCTGGCAGAAATAAGTTCAATTTTTGAATCATCTGTAGAATTAATTACAAGATTCTGCTTTGTAATCAACTTTTTAATAGTAGTCTTTGTAGTTTCAATTGCTACCCCCTGGATGTTATTAACAATATTTTCAACGATACCACCAATAATTTTTAATGTAAAATCAGAAACTCCTCTAGAAAGTTCAGCTTCTTTTACAATTACATTTTTTACATCACAATCTTTAAGTGTTGCATTTTTTCCATTTCCATCAAGAACAATTGTTCCACCGTCAACATTATCCAATGTTGCTTTTTCGCTTACTGTAATGTAACCACCATTAAGTTTTGCATTCTTTACTGTAATTGCCTTATCAACTGTAAGAGCAATCTTATCAGAAAGCTTGTATTCAGAAAGATCTACAGTTTCTCCAGTCTTAGCATCAGCAAGAGCTTTTACTGCTCCACCTGCAGCCACTGTACCACCAGAAGAACCAGAACCACTTCCAGAACTACTTACAAGCAACATCAATGCAGTATTATCCGAAGAGGAATCATTGCTACATCCCATCATAACAAGTGAAACTGCCATTAAACCGGCAATCAACGAGCTTACAATTTTTTTCATTTTTACACTCCTTTTGAAAGGATACCCCCCCCCCACCTCATTCTGTCAATTTTTTTTAAAATTAACTATATTTTTTTTGCAAAGTAACATTACCTGTCTGTTTTGGCTCTCTCTTTCTGACTAGTAATATTTCCATAATTTTAATAATTTTTTTTACTGTAAAAAAAAAGGCTGCAAGCTTGATTTTCTCAAACTTACAGCCTTTCACGCTATTTAGTTATTTTCTGCGCAAACGTCAGTTATTTTGCAAATGTAGCAATAAATACACCTGCTGCAATTGCAGTTCCAATAACACCGGAAACGTTAGGTCCCATAGCATTCATCAAAAGGAAGTTAGAAGGATCATATTCCAGTCCAACCTTGTTTGAAACGCGGGCAGCCATTGGAACAGCAGAAACTCCGGCAGAACCGATAAGCGGATTGATTTTCTTTCCTTTTGGAAGGAAAACATTCATAAGTTTTGCCATCATGATACCGCCGGCACTGGCAACACCAAATGCAACAAGACCAAGAAGAATAATACCAAGTGAATTTGGATTGATAATCTTTTCTGGAGTCATCTGTGAACCAACACCAAGAGACAAAAGAATTGAAACAATGTTCATCAATTCATTTTCCATTGTCTTAGAAAGTCGCTCTACAACACCGCACTGCTTTACAAAGTTACCGAATGCGAGCATACCGATAAGTGGACAAGCTGGTGGCAAAAGCAGATTGTAAGAACAAGAAGCATTAACGGGAACAAAACTTTTTCTGCCTTGCTAACTTCACGGAGCTGATCCATGCGGATTTCACGTTCCTTCTGAGTTGTCAATGCCTTCATGATTGGAGGCTGAATCATTGGAACAAGAGCCATGTATGAATAAGCTGCAACGGCAATAACAGCCATAAGTTCTGGAGCAAGCTTAGCACTTACGTAAATAGAAGTTGGACCGTCTGCCCCACCGATGATAGAAATAGCGGCAGCCTGAAGAATGTTGTAGTTAATTCCAGGAATCATGTTCATAAGAGCAACACCGAAAAGTGTAAAGAATACACCAAGCTGTGCAGCACCACCAAGAACAGCCATCTTTGGATTAGCAATAAGCGGTCCAAAATCTGTCATAGCACCAATTCCCATAAAAATGAGCATTGGGAAGAATTCGTTTCCTACACCGGCATTGTAAATAATGCTTAGCATACCGTCTGGAGCCATTCCCATGTTTGCACCAGGAATGTTTACAAGAATTGTACCAAATCCGATTGGAATCAAAAGAAGTGGTTCAAAACCTTTAGCTGCACCAAGATATACAATAAGGAAACCGATTGCAATCATAACAACATACTGCCATCCAGGAGCTTTTTTACCTGCAAAAGGATCGTTCTTTACAGCAGCTTCCTTTGCTTCTTCAGCAGCTTTTTCAGCAGCGATTTCCTCTGCCGTCTGCTTGTGAATCATTTTATAGATACCAGTAGATTTACCAATATTCTGAAAGAATTTTGAAGCGGAAATATCATATTTTCCGTTCCAGTCTTCTGTTCCGGCAATAACTCTGTTCATACCAGTCTGTTCAGCTACAGCATGGTCCTGGGCAAATGCCCGGGAACCTAAAGAAATAACTGAAGCAGAAAGCATAATAGCCAGCATTACCAGGGCAATTTTTTTATTGTTTTCTGTTCTAGTATTAAGCATACGTTTTCCTTTTAGTTAATTTCAGCCAAAGTCTGACCGTTAGAAACCTGTGAACCTGTTGCAGCAACAAAGTGGATTTTTCCAGCAACTGTTGCTTTTACTTCAAGTTCCATTTTCATTGATTCAAGGATTACAACTGTATCACCTTTATTTACAGAAGAACCTTCGTCTACTGCATAACGGAGCAATGTTCCTGCTACTGGCGAAGATACTGGTGTTCCTGCGCCAGTAGGTGCGGCAGCAGGAGCTGCGGCTGGGGCAGCGGCCTTTGGAGCTGCAGCAGGTGCTGGAGCTGCAGCGGCAACTGTACCGCCAATCTTACCAAGAACCTGTCCGTTAGAAACCTGTGAACCTGGCTGTACGCTGAATGAAACTGTACCGTCACAAGTTGCCTTTACTTCAAGTTCCATTTTCATAGATTCAAGAACGATAACTGTATCGCCTTTCTTTACCGAAGTACCTGAAGCAACTGCATGGCGCAAAAGTGTACCAGCTACTGGAGAAGTGATATCAGCACCGCCAGTTACAACTGGAGCGGCAGCAGGGGCAGCGGCAGGAGCTGCAGAAGGAGCACCAACAGCAACATTGTAAGCAGAACCATTAACGTTGATGTTGCCCTTTCCGTCTGATGTTACGTTATATGCAGTACCATTTACTGTGATTGTGTATGAACCACCGTTAGAAGCCTTAGCAGCAGCTGGAGCTTCTTTTTTAACGAATGCTGTTGCAGCATCAACTGGACCCTTAGCTCTTTCTGCAAAGAATTTTGGAGCTACGTTAGGGAACATAGCGTATGTAAGAACGTCTTCGTCAGAACCGTCACTACCAGCCTTCTTAGATTCTTCAACCATTTTGTCCCATTCTGGAGCAATTTCGTCAGCTGGACGGCAAGTCATAACTTTTTCCATATTGTTCTGTTTGAGAGCTATAGCAACAAGTTCTGGATTTGCATCAGTTGGAAGCTTACCGAACTTACCAGTAATCAAGTTACGGAAGTCCTGAGTCATTGTCTTATATGGTCCCATAAGAACGTTCATAACAGCCTGTGTACCAACAATCTGAGAAGTTGGAGTTACAAGCGGAACGTAACCTGCATCCTTGTGAACCTTTGGAAGTTCTGCAAGAACGGCATCCATCTTGTCACCTGCACCCTGCTGCTTGAGCTGAGATTCAAGGTTAGAAAGCATACCACCTGGAACCTGTGAAAGAAGGATACGAGTATCAGCTCCAAGGAACTTAGATTCAAGTGAAGAATAGTGTGTACGAACTTCACGGAAGTAAGCAGCGATTTCAAGCAAAAGCTTTGTATCAAGGCCTGTATCCATGTCAGTACCTTTAAGCATTTCTACAACTGTTTCTGTAGGTGAATGTGAAGTACCCATAGACATAGAAGAAATTGCTGTATCAAGAATATCAGCACCAGCTTCTGCAGCCTTAAGGAGTGTTGCAACAGAAAGACCTGTTGTTGCGTGTGAGTGGATTTCTACTGGAAGATCACAAACTGCCTTGATTTTCTTTACCAGGTCATAAGCTTCGTATGGCTTAAGAAGACCAGACATATCTTTGATACAGATTGAATCAGCACCAAAATCAGCATAAGTCTTAGCAAGCTCAGCATATTTATCATTTGTATGGAATGGAGTAACGGCATAAGAAATAGCCATCTGAACATCTACGCCAGACTTTTTAGCTGCCTTTGTAGCGCGTTCCATATTACGCGGATCGTTACAAGCATCGAAAATACGGAAACATCCGATACCATTCTTTGCAGCTGTTTCAACGAATTTATCAACAACGTCATCTGCATAGTGCTTGTAACCAAGAAGGTTCTGAGCACGAAGAAGCATCATGATTTTGTTGTTTGGAAGAGCAGCGTGAAGCTTGCGAAGACGTTCCCATGGATCTTCGTTCAGAAAGCGGATACATGAGTCATAAGTAGCTCCACCCCAACCTTCAATATATTTATAACCAGCTTTATCAAGCTTATCACAGATAGGAAGCATATCTGCAGTTGTCATACGTGTAGCGTGAAGACTCTGGTGAGCATCACGGATTGCAAGTTCGGAAATTCCAACTTTTGCCATAATTTAACCTCTTAAATATTATACAGATTCTTTTTCGTGAATTGCAGCCGCAATAGCAGCAATAATAGCACCCTGATCAACAGCGGCAGCAGCTGGTTTTGCAGCAGCAGACGAAGCAGCAGGTTTACTTGTTTTTGTATTTTTCGATTCAGCTTTATCAAGTTTAAGACCACGAACTACAGCATGAAGCAAGCCCATAGCACAAATCATGATAAGGATGAAAAAAAATACAACACACATACCAAGCAGGGTCAAAAGTCCACTCTGACCCAGCATTTCAGATATTGTCATATATCCTCCTGTAAAATTAGGACAATTTTAACATTTTAAAATTATATTTTTTATTGTAATAAAATATACTCATCTTTTCTAGCATTACAACAATAAAAATATATTTTCAGAGATTGATTTTCAGATTATAATGACTGAAGTTATGTTTCTTATTATTTTTTTTAGTTGCTGCGGTATTTTTCTTGCCAGTTCAATACTGCAAATCATTGGATATACAAAACGAATCAGTCTGATGGAATACATCTGCAAGCCTGTCATGTATTTATCCCTGATAGCCGCTGCTATTTTTGCCCTTATTCTGGAACTTCCTGATTCTATGAATATTCTTATCTGCACCTGTACATCATTAGGTCTTGGAATGATTGCTTCTTGTCTTTTGTTTGCACCAAAAATAAAAAAAGTTCGAAAACTTTGTACTGCAATGTACATGCTTTCTACTGCAAGCTGGCTTTATTTAATCTGGCCATCGTTCAAACTTTTTTATTTTTCCAGCTGGATTTCTGCTTTAATCATTTTTCTATACATTTCTGCACTTGTTCTATTCTGCGTTCTTGTTGTAAAAAAACAGACAGCAAAAAAATATGCTGAAACTGTTCTATATTATTTACCATCCCTCATATTGCATTATGGAGTGCTATTAACAGTATTCGGTCAGCCTAAGCTTTACTCATACATTCTAATATCAGGAGCAACAGGACTTTTAGCTGCAGAAGGTTTTATCATCCACGGATTTTTCTGGAAAACCGGCACAAAAGAACGTTTCGTACGAATGCTAGTATTTATTCTTTCTCAATTTGCCATCACAGCAGGTTTTGTTGTAATGATTACGTTTTAAAAAAAGGGGCTGTCCAATAAGTTTACAGTGCGGTGGTTGAGTTTATCGAAACCACCACATTTAGTGTAGCAGTCATTTCGACAAGTGGTTCCTGAGCCCTTCGACAGGCTCAGGAACCACCTGTCGAAGGGCTCAATGACCACTACAATTTAAACTTCCTGGACAGCCCCTTTCAATCATTCTCTATTAAATTAGAACAAATCGCTCATTCCGTATAATTTACCCTTTGTAAGAGTTCCTGTTTTTACAGCATTTGAAAGACGTTCAAGAGCATGAACAGCACCCATTGCAAAACCTTCTCGGCTTCTGGCAGTGTGTTTGATTTCAATTGTATCTGCCTTGCTGTCAAAGAATACTGTATGTGTTCCAGGAATTGAACCGCAGCGGGTTGATGACACGTGAAGCTGGTTTGCTTTTGGTCTGTCATGGAAAGCATCTGTTACAATTTCATTCTTCTTTTTTGTGTTTGCAAGAATATGTTCCGCAATTGTAAGGGCAGTTCCAGAAGGACTGTCGGCTTTCTGATTGTGGTGAGCTTCCCAGGTTGCAATATCATATTCAGGGAATGCTTCCATGATTTTTACAGCTTCATCAATAATCTTATAGAGCATGTTTACACCAATAGAAAAATTTGAGGAAGTCATGATTGTTCCGCCACATTCAGCAGCAAGCTTATTAACTTCATCGTGCCTGTCGTTCCAGCCTGTTGTTCCAACTACAATCGGAAGTCCAAGAGGAAGAAGTGCCTTGATGTTTCCCATAACTGCAGCAGGATGACTGAATTCAATTACTCCTTCTGCGCCGCTAGATTTTACGGCACGGGCAACAGAATCACCGTCACCAGCAGGAACTTTTACAGAAGCATCTTCTGCAATAACATCAACTGTGGCAACAACTTCGTGTCCCAAAGATTTTGCACATTCTTCAATCATGTGCCCCATTTTTCCATATCCAACAAGAGCGATTTTCATAATTTACCTCAATAAAAAATCAACCGCAGATAAACACCAGTAAACGAACCCCAACGCAAGCATCGGGGTACCGTTCGTTCTCATAAGGTATCGCTGCCGGATTTCATACCCCTGATACAACCTGAAGGTCGGGGTATTCAACCCTCCCCACGAATAAACGCCGATTTTCAATTAATAAAAACCTGTGTTTACCCATTAGGGCTGCAAGAAGTCCCCGTGCATCTGCGGTTTTAATATAAGTTTAGTCGAAATATGCTTTATGCAAAATTGTTACAGCCTTATCACATTCATCTTCATTTACAAGAACTGAAATGTTTACTTTTGAAGCACCCTGGCTGATCATCTGAACGTTAATGCCTTCATCTGCGAGAGCTGCAAAACCGCTTGCAAGAATTGCGCTGGAATGAGCAACATCACAGATTACAGTAACGATTGCTTTTCCTGTGCGAAGTTTTACATCTGCAACACGTGCCAGATCTTCTACAAGACCAGACAAATCCTTCTTTGTATTTACAGTACATGAAACTGAAACTTCAGAAGTTGAGATTACATCAATGGAAACGCTCCATTTAAGGAATTGATTGAAAATATGAGCAAGGAATCCGGCTGCTCCAAGCATACGTGTAGAAACAATATCAAAAAGCTGAACATGTTTTACAGAAGTAATTGCGCATACAGGAGGAACCTTTTCTGCGTGTTTTTCAACGATAAGAGTTCCAGGACTTGTAATGTTGTAAGAATTCTTTACGCGAACAGGAGTTCCGCTTTTGCGAACAGGAAGCATTGAGCGTGGATGTAGAACCTGTGAACCGAACATAGCAAGTTCCTGAGCTTCTTCATAAGTAACTTCTGGAACAGGCTTTGCTTCTTTTACTACACGGGGGTCAGTTGTAAGAATACCGTCAACATCCTTCCATGTCTGAACTTCTTCCGCTTTCATTGCAGCACCAATCATTGTTGCTGTAAGGTCAGAACCACCGCGACCAAGAGTTGTGATTATGCCGTTCTTATCCTTTGCAATGAATCCAGTCACAATCGGAATTGCATTATCACGGCCTTCTTTATATTCTGTAAGATATTTAGGAATGTTGTCCCAAACTTCGTCCAGCAATTCGGCACTCATGTAGTTAGAATCACTTACAAATCCAACATCCCATGCATCATAAAATTTTGCCTCAATGCCTTCGCTCTTAAGATAAGCTGCCATCATGCGGACAGACATTCTTTCGCCAAAAGAAACCAGATAATCACGGCTGCGTTTACTGATTTCCTTAAGCATGGAAATACCAGTAAGAAGAGTCTTAAGCTCATTCAAAAGAGATTCGATTGTATCAATATTGATTCCAAGCTCTTTTGCAGTATCTTCATGAAGTTTTGCAACACCTGCTACATCAACTTTGCCTGTTACAGCTAAATCTGCAGCTTCAAGAAGATGATCTGTTGTATCACCCATTGCACTGAGTACAACAGCCGGTCGTTTTTCTTTATATGCCTTAATAATAGAGGCAACGTGCTTAATTCTTTCTGCATTGGCTACTGAAGAGCCACCGAATTTCATTACTATCATAATATATAGAAAATAACGATTTTTATTGGTTTGTTCAATTGTAGTCATCATTAAATCGACTCGAAAAAAAATTATCTCATTTTATGTTCTTATATGGATAAAATAAACTTTTCCCTTTATATTAAAGATATGATAAAGAAGAATTCTCCTGTTTTGTATAAAAAATTTTGTGCTGTTGTAACCGATTTTGACGGGGACAAAATAATGATTAAATTCCAGACAAGTCCCGCCACTCCAACTGGAAAAAAAGCCGTTTATTCAGAACAGAAAGTTCGGGAAAAAGACATTGTAATTCTCCACGCAGAAACCTGTTCTTCTTTGGAAAAAGTTCTTGAATATTCAGAAGATGGTTTTGACGAAAAATTATCAGAAGCTTATGAGCTTTTAATAAGTGATGAAAGTACAGCTTCTGAACCGATTTCACTATCAGACTTAGCGGAATTAGTCTGCGGAAGTTTTGAAGCCGACAAAAGCTGGTTCCTGTACAATCAGTTCTGCGCTTCTCTTGAATTTGCTCTTGATGAAAATGCATTAAAAAATCTTGAAATTAAATTTATTCCCCGCAGACAGAATGAAATTAATGCCATAAAGCAGAAAAATTACGAAAAGGAACATGAAGCAGAAATTCACGCAGCCTTTATTGCCCGGTTAAAAGAGCGTAAGCTTTTGCCGGAAGATGCCCGTTACATGAACGAAGTTGAAAACGTAGCTTTCTGCAAAGCAGAAAAATCAAAGGTAATGGTAGAAGCTGGCGTTACCCAGTCACCAGAAAAAGCCCACGAGCTTTTAATTCAAAGTGGAATCTGGGACATTACAAAAAATCCTTATCCTACCCGCTACGGACTTTCAATGGTAAGCGCAAAGGAAGGTCTTGGAACACCTCCAGAAGAAGAACGGCTTGAAGTTCCGGAAATCGCATACGCAATTGATAACGAATGGTCTGCTGACCCGGACGATGCAGTTGCTTTTGACGGAAAATATCTGTGGGTTCACATTGCTGACCCTGCCTGCTTTGTAAAACCAGATTCTTCTATTGATAAGGTTGCCCGGGACAAAGGAACGACTTTGTATTTGCCAGAAGGAGCAGTCCGAATGCTGGCAGAAGAAAGCCTTGCAGACTATGCGCTTGGACTTCAGGAAAAAAGCCGGGCCCTTTCATTCCGTATTTTGCTGAAAGAGGATAATTCAATAGAAGAATGTAAGATTTTTAAGACATTTGTAAACGTAAAGCGCCTTACTTATGAAAAGGCAACTGAATTGAAAGATACGCCAGAGCTTAAACCTCTTTTTGAAATTGCACGGAAAAACGTTGAGCGGCGAAAGCACAGTGGCGCCACAAACATTGATTTGCCGGAAATTCACATGAGCGTTGACCCGGAAACAAAAAAAGTTGAAATCGGACCTTTACAGCGCTACGAAGCTGATTCCATGGTCTGCGAAATGATGCTGCTGGCTGGCGAAGGCGCTGCTTATTTTGCGTTCAATAACGGCATTCCATTTCCATATGTAAGTCAGGAAGCCCCGGAAGTTCCAAAGGAGGTTATGCCTGGTCTTGCAGGGCAATTCAAGCTTTTGCGATGTATGCACAAAAGAAGCGTTGGCGTAACGCCAGCCATGCATTCAGGCTTAGGAATCGCAGTTTACAGTCAGGTTACAAGTCCATTGCGCCGTTACAGCGATTTGATTGCCCACCAGCAGCTGCGGGCTTATCTGAATGGAGAAAAACTGATTGATAAAGACACTATGCTGGAACGCATAAGTCAGGGGGATGCTGCCAGCGTTGCCGCTAAAAAAGCAAGCCGCTTTAGCGAAACTCACTGGAAGCTTATCTATCTTCTGCAGAATCCAGAATGGAGCGGAAAAGCAGTTTGCATTGACCACAAGGACGACGGTGACCTGTTTATGATTCCGTCACTGGCAATGCAGACTATAATCAAAGGTCTTGCCGGCATTGAACTGAATGATGAAATTGACGTAAAAGCCCAGAATATTGACATTCCAACTCAAAAAGTGGAATTTATCAGGCTCTGATTATTTATAAAGTTCGGAAAGAATTTCCACGCACTTATCAACGCCCAGTGCACTGCTGTCCAGTGTAATGTCATAATTTTTTGCTACACCCCACTGGATATCAGTGTAAAACTGCACATAGCTTGCACGTTTTTTGTCCATTTCTTTTAAGTAGCGCTCAGGGTCAACGATTTTTTCTTCTGATTCATTCTGAAGCCTGTCCATTCTATAAGCTTTGTCTGCATGAATGAAAACGTTCAATACATCAGATCTGTTCTTTAAAACATAATCTGCACAACGCCCGATAATTACACAAGGCTCTTTTTCTGCAATTTCAGTAATGATTTTATGCTGTAATGCCCATATACTGTCTTCAATGGAAGGACCGTTATAATAAATGCCGGTTGAAAAAAAGTTTTCGATTGCTACCCTGTTGCCATATTCGCCTTTTTCTTCTACAAATTTTTCACAGAGACCGCTTTCTTCTGCAACCTTGGAAATTATTTCCCGGTCATAACACTTTATTCCCAGTCTGTCTGCCAGTTTTTTACCGATTTCGCTGCCCCCGCACGCAAACTGACGGCTGATTGTAATAATCTTATAACTCATTGTGGTCCTCCATGAATAAAACCTGTCATACTAATTATAATCTCATTTTGAATTATAGCAAAAGAAATTTTAGCCTTGAACATTCACAAAAATCACATCAAAATATCATCCATGGAAAACATCCTTTCTATTAAAAACGATTATATATATTTGAATTCCAGTTTATCGGAAGAACTTTTTGCAAAAACAAAATTTTCATTGATGCTGAATGAAACTGGTTATATTGTATCAAAATCTACTGACGGAACTTTTTCAGATTTTAAACCATGGAAATTTACAGGAACAAAAACAATTAATGATACGGCATATTTTAGTGGCGAAGGTTTTTCAGGCAAAAATGCAGAGGATATAATTTATTCCAATTCCCCGGATACAGATACACTTCTTTTCGCTGTCTGCCAGGCTTACATGAACGCAGTGTCCCAAAATATTTCTTTACCGTGTAACGGACCTCAGGGAATTCTTTATGACAAGGAAAATCAAAAACTCCTTTTTGTTCCAGAAAAAAACTTTGAAAAATGCGCTAAAAATCTTGGAAAAAAGGAATATTTTCAGATTCAGAACAGCTGGCGGGACAGTGCTGCAAACGGAAAAGAAGCACTTGCCTTTTCACTTGCTAACTATGCATATTATGCAATTACAAAGCGGCTTCCTTTTCCCGTTCAGGAAAATCTGGAAGAAACTGAAAATAATCTTGCAAACCGCAATTTTCTTCCATTAGATTGCAGTATAAACGGAATCAATAAAAAACTTGCAGAATACATAAATTCCTGTCTCATTGGGAAAAATGCAGAAACATCTTTTCCTTTACAGCTTTTTGAAGACGAGCTTTTTAATCACGTTTCTCAGAAAAATTCTATTTCTGCTGAACAGTTTGAAAATTACGTAAAAAGCAAAGTTCTTAAGCAGCAAAAAAAACTAAAACGTCAACGGGCTTTTGACAGGTACTTTGTGAAGTCTTTAGTCGGTTTTGCCGCCGCTGCCTTTGTGGCAATTTTTACAGCCAACGTCATCCATGAAAACGGAAAAAAGCCTTGTGTAATCGGACTTGATTCGGCGGAAACAACAAAAATCTTTTATTCTGGCATTCATCACATGGATACAGACTTAATGCTGGCATCTGCAAAGGATTGTCCTCAGGCACAAAGATACATTTCACAAGTTCCTCAGATTTATGTAGCAAGCCAGATGAAAAGTGCCTACAACTTTGAAACAGGACTATCTACTCCTGAAAACTGGATGTTTTTTGAACCGGATACAACACGTTCCTATTCCCATTTTATTTTTGGTCTCACCAATTTTACGATTGACGGAATTCCTTCTACCCTTACGGAAAAAGCTCCAACAAGAAAAAATCATAAGCATAGAATAACAAGAGCAAAAGATGGAAGGGCAATTGAACTTTCTCCAGAAGAAGAGCATACAGTCCATTTCTACCTGGTTCACACAGTAGACAACATGCTTACTATTGAAGAATGCACAACTCTTGTAAAGCTTAACTACAGAAAAGACCGCTGGCAGATTACTGAACTGGAACAGAACTTTACGACAGAAGCTGATTCACCTCTTCCATTCAGTCTGGATTACAAACAAGCCTTAAAGGATTTTGACCACAACGAAATTCTTGCCATAGATTCATTGCGAACAAAATATCCATGGGTTCCCACCACAGAATCCATGAAAATCGAAAAAGCACGCCTTGATGCAATCGGATATTAAAATCACTTTATTTTGACAAAAATGCAAAAAATGTCATTGACACTTAATATTGCATTTTATATTATTCAATCATAGTGAAAATCGATGGAGGTCATATAAATGGCATACAATGTTGAAAAACAACATGAAAAAGGCAAATTTCACGCAATTGAACGAATTGAACATCTTTGTGATAAAGGCACATTCGTAGAAATCTATTCTGGAGTTCGTCACAACTGTACAAGCTTTGGAATGGAAAAAAAAGATATTCCATATGATGGCGTAATTACTGGTTTCGGAAAAATCAACGGACGAAAAGTAGCCGTATATGCTCAGGACTTTACAGTTCAGGGTGGATCTTTAGGGCTTATGCATGGTAAAAAGATCGCTGAACTCATCGATAAAGCAATTGAAGCACGCTGCCCGGTAATCGGAATTAACGATTCGGGTGGAGCCCGCATTCAGGAAGGTGTAGACGCACTTTGCGGCTACGGTGACCTCTTCTATCAGAACGTCCGCGCTTCTGGTTCAGTTCCACAGATTTCTATCATCGCAGGTCCTTGTGCCGGCGGTGCAGTATATTCACCAGGAATCACAGATTTTATTTTTGCTGTTGACCAGATTTCTCAGCTCTTCATTACAGGTCCAAAAGTAGTAAAATCTGTAATGTTTATGGACATCACAGCAGAAGATCTTGGTGGTGCATCAATCCACTCAAAAAAATCTGGAGTTGCACAGTTCCGCTGCATTGGCGAACCAGACTGTTTCAACAAAGTTCGCAAACTTCTTGACTACATTCCTCACTATTATGGTGACGAACTTGTTCAGGCTGCAAAATTCAAGTTTGATGAACACAAAAAAGCAAAGCACATTGAAAAAGTTTTGCCAGAAAACAGCCGTCAGGGCTATGATATCCGCGACATCATCAACGATGTTACAGACGACGATTCTTTCTTTGTAGTTTCAGAAGAATTTGCAGTAAACTGTGTAATCGGTTTTGCTAAAATCGAAGGAAAATCAGTTGGTATCATCGCAAACAATCCAAAAGGAATGGGTGGTGTTCTTGACTGTGATGCTTCTGATAAGATTGCCCGTCACGTACGCTATTGCGACGCTTACAATATTCCACTGGTAACTTTCGTAGACGTTCCAGGGTTTATTCCTGGTCCACAGGAAGAGCAGAAAGGTATCATCCGTCACGGTGCAAAAGTAATTTACGCTTACTCAGAATCAACAGTTCCAAAAGTAACAGTAATTACACGCAAAGCTTACGGTGGTGCTTACATCGCAATGTGTTCAAAACACATTGGAGCTGATTTTGTATACGCTTGGGAAGGTTCAGAAATCGCAGTTATGGGTGCTGACGGTGCAGTTGGTATCTTATATGCAAAAGAAATGAAGGATCCTTCAAAAGCAGAATACGTTGCAGAAAAGAAAGCTCAGTATGAAAACGAAATCATGACTCCAACTATCGCTGCAAAACGTGGTTACGTTAGCGAAGTAATCAAAGCTGCTGATACACGCAAATACATTGCCAACAGCCTTGATTTCCTCGCAACAAAACGCGCAATGGATAACCCATTAAAAAAGCATGGAAATATTCCACTGTAAAAACATTCTGCAACAGGATGTTGCAGAAATGCCCCTGCGAACAAAGTTCGCAAGAATCTGAAAATTACAGGACGTAATTTTCAGATTCCAGGCATGGAAACATTCCATTATAAAAAGATTGGGGCTGTCCAATAAGTTTGCATTACGGTGGTTGAGTTTATCGAAACCACCACATTTAGTGTAGCAGTCATTTCGACGAGCTCAATGAGCGCTACACTCATTACTTATGGGACAGCCCCCGTTTTTTATTCTGCATAACGCCCAAAAGGATCTTCAAATACAGAACCATCTGTATACTCTATTCTGGTAGCATAAAAATAATCAGTCATATATGCATATTCCGGCATTTCTTCAAAATATTCATCAAGTGAATATGAAAAATCAATTGTTTCTCCTGCTTCTACAATCCTTTCAACATAAAATTCAATCCAATCATTTTCAAAAGCTGGTTCTCCATCTTCATTATATACACTCAAAACAAAACTGGCTTTTTTAACAGTTTTTGGCGAATTATTAGTAAAGTTTAAGTAATAACTCCAGCCATTACCAGAAACATTTTCTGTCATCTCTCCTGTAAGAGTGCAGGGAGTTTCATTTTTTTTTAACGAAACACAACCTGTTTGTATAAAAATAATAAATAAAATCAAATAAGCATATTTTTTCATATATATTTATTAGGTTTTAAATATAAAAAAATGTAATGTTTTGGTAATTTTTTTTGAAAATTCAATAAATAAATTAATTTTTATGCTAGACTTTATAAAATTACATTTTTATGCTAGTATCTGATGTGTCAGAAGACGTCTAATTCTTTTTCCCCAGGAGGCTTTTTATGGATAGTGGAAGTAATCCCAGTTCCTATTATCACTCCAAAATGCATATAGCACAGCCTCTGCAGGAAAACAGTCATATCTAATCTTATTTCCTGCAGCTAATCTTATTTATAGAAGGTAACAGAATGATTACTTACTGGCAGCAGGAAGACGGAAAATTCAAAAAATTAAAGGAAGAGGAACTTGATACATCTAAAAGAACGTGGATTGATGCACGGGTTGTAACTCGAGATGATGTTGAAACTCTTCAAAATGAATATAAAATTGATCCAGAACATATTCTGGATATCCTTGACCCAGATGAACAGTCACGATTGGAAGATGCAGATGAATACCTGGTTACTATTGTGCGACTGCCTATTTACGACCCTTCTGCAGATCCACAATATTTAACCTGCCCGCTTGGCATTGTCATAAAAGATAATTTCATAATTACAATCTGCTGGACAGACTGCGAAGTTCTTAGGGATTTTACAACTGGACGAATTAAAGGCGTAACCCTATCCGACTTTCCTGCATTCATAATGCGAATTTTAAGCCGTGCAGATTTTAATTATCTGCGTTACCTAAAAGAAATTAACAGACGTTCAACTGCAATTCAAAACGAAATGTCTCTTTCTATCGACAACAATGAAATTCTTCAGTTGCTTGGATTGGAAAAATCCCTGGTGTATTTCACTACTTCCCTTAAGGCAAACCAGCTTCTTCTGGAAAAATTCAGAAAAACAAAACTTATAAAACTTGACTATGATGATATTGACTGGCTTGATGACGTTGAAATTGATAACCATCAGGCTATTGAAATGGCCGACACATACAGGAATGTCCTTGTAGGTGTTATGGATGCCTTTGACTCTGTAATCAACAACAACCTTAACATGTACATGAAGCGACTTTCTATCCTGAACATCATTATGATGGTGCCGACTTTTATCACAAGCTGGTACGGAATGAACGTGGATTTGCCGCTGGTAAAATATGGTGCTATTTCCTGCTGGATAATCAGCGGAATCTGTCTTCTTTCTGTACTTGCAACACATTTTATTCTCGGGCTTTACGAAAAGAAATATCCACGCACTGATAAACGTAAAAAAATCGTTACATTAAAACGCAAAGAACGAAAAAATGCAAAACGTATGAAATCCATTGAAGCTGCGTTAAGTGAATGATAAAATGGTATTGTATGAAAAAATCTTGTTTTATAATTGCAACTCTTCTTTTTATCTTCTCGTTTACAGCCATATCAGAAGGAAAATTTGACCCTCAAGAAATGGTTATCATTCCTAAATCTGATTATATTATTGGACAGGGCGCACAATCATACACATCAGAACGCACAGTAAACGAATTTTCCATTGCAAAATATGAAACTATTTATGCACTTTGGTTTGAAATTCTTAACAAAGCTGAAAAAGCAGGTTATATATTTCAAAACCCCGGGCAGGAAGGTTCAGAAGGAAAACGAGGTTACTTTCCAATAGAAGAAAATTATGGTCAGCCTGTTACAATGATAAACTGGTATGATGCAATCGTCTGGTGCAATGCATACAGCGAAATTTCAGGTTTAACGCCTTGTTATACATACAAAAATCAGATTATAAGAGATTCTACTAATACTGCCATGTGCGATTTATCAGAATGTAATTTTTTCTGTGATGGATATAGACTTCCAACAGAAGCTGAATGGGAACTGGCCGCAAGGTGGCATCCAGACAGAGAAAATAAAAAAAACAATGTTATCGTTCCTGGTGATTCAATATCTTATTCAGATTTAAAAGAAAACAGCAATAAGTCTCTGTTTGCCTGGACAAGTGAATATACAGATCGTTCTCATAAAGCAGGAACAACAGGCACTGTGTTTAACGAAAATAATTCAATACTTCCTGGAACTGGCTACAGCAATGCCGCTGGAATATTTGACATGACTGGAAATCTTCTTGAATATTGCTGGGACTGGTATGCAAATTATGAAAAACAGGAAGAAAATAAAATTGCTTCCGGACCAGAGTACGGAAGCAAGCGAATAAGTCGCGGCGGCAGCTGGTCTCCATACACTGTATTTGACTACACTGGTGACCGCTACAGTTTTGACCCTAACGAGTGCTACAACTACATGGGATTCCGTGTGGTTCAGTCCCGCTAGAGTTTTATTAATGTTCAAAATTACAGTTTTTTAATCTGGCAGTTCTTTACAGACCATTTTCCTTCTGTCTTTTCAACTTCAAGAATACCGTAACTTCCGTTCTCACCCAGACTACCTGCATTGATTACTGTAGTTTCGCCAATTTTTTCTATTGCTGCACCTTCATGAATATGACCAGTTACTACAGCAAGCGGTTTTTTTTCATCAATAAGTTCACGGAATTTTTCCGAGCCAGCATGCATTCCTGGCGCAAATGAATCAACCTTTTCTGCTTTTGGAGGATTATGACTGATTATGATAAGATTTGAATAATCACCCTGAAATTCTTCCTGATTAAGAATGTCAAAATCTGCGATTAAGTCATCCTCTTCCCTTTCGTTTGGAGTTTTTCCAGTAAATTTGCTTCCACCGCCAGAACCTACGATTGCAATACCATCTGTATAGTTCAAAACTCTTTCAGCATTGATTCCGGCATCTTCAAGCTCTTCAATGAATTCAGGTTCATCGCAGTTGCCAAGAACTGCATAAATTTCATCATGCTTTTTTACAAGTGCATCAAGAACAGGTTTGGAAGTTTCTGTCTTAAAACATTCGCAAAAGTCCCCTGCGAAAAGAACTGCATCACAATTTTTGAATTCATCATCAAGCTTATCAAGCGACTCTACATTTCCGTGAATATCTGTAATTACAAGAAATTTCATTATTATATAGCCTCCATTGCTTTTTTAAGCGCATCCATCTGTTCTTTTGTTCCGATTGTTATGCGAACATAATCTTCAATTCCTTTTGTGCTGAAATGGCGCACAAGAATTCCTTCTTTTTTGATTTTCTGATAAACCTGTTCGCCACTGACTTTAGGATTTCTTACAAGTACAAAGTTTGTTCTGCTAGGAATATATTCCCAGCCTTTTTCAGAAAGGAAATTCTGGAATGTTTCTCTCTCCTCAGCCACTTTTTTTGCACATTCACAGTAATACGCAGGATTTTTGCAGGCAGCAACACCAGCTATCTGAGCAACTGCATCAATTGGAAAATGATTCAGGCTGTTTTTTACAGTTGTAACGTAATTTATCAATTCTGGATTTGCAACTATATAACCAAGTCTCATTCCGGCACCACAAAGGCTCTTACTGAAAGTACGAACAATAAGAAGATTCTTAAATTCTTCCAGCAAAGGAATACAAGATTCGCCGCCGAAATCACAGTATGCTTCGTCAACAACAAAAATTTCGTCTTTATCAGCTTTTAAAAGCATTTCCCTTATTTCTGCACGGCTCAAACCAATTCCGCTAGGAGCATTAGGATTTGCAAAAATAAGCCCAGAACCATTTTTGCTGGCTCGGTTCAGCATTTCATTTGTATCAAGGGACCAGTCCTTTTTCATTGGAACAACATCTGTTTCGATATTATAAAAGCCTGCATAAACAGGATAAAAACTGTAAGTAAATTCAGGAAGCACAAGCTTTTTTCCACTGTCAAAAAAAGCATAGAATACAAAAGAAAGAACTTCATCGCTTCCGTTTCCGCTGTAAACCATTTCTGGAGTTACAGTAAACGGAATTTTATCTTTTTCTGAAGGCTTTACGTCTTCTCCGTCAACAACAGCATTGCACAGAACACCACCAGTTTTATTCAGCATTTCCGCAATTGCTGCATGAAGCTCAAGAGAATCTGGATCTGGATAAAGAGCCAGCTTCATCGGATTATTTTTTACAAAATCAACAACAGCATCCTGAACTTTAGTGCTTGGAGCGTATGGATTTTCGTTTGCATTTAATTTGATATACACCCTGTCCTTTGGCTGCTCACCAGGGACATAAGGGTGAAGATTTTTCATTCTGTTCGAGATCATTTTCCTTTCCTCAACACTATTTTATTCTGTATATTAAAAATACTCAATAAACCTGCAGTTCAACTATTAAATTTCATACCTTGAGAAATAGAGAAATTAATATTATACTTTTTAGTATGGCTACATCTGTAAATTTAAGTTCTATTCTAAGAAACTTTGCAACAAAGCAGGAATCTCCTTTTGTTTATATCAGAGATTTTTGTGATTACATAAAAAAATACGCTGCAAAAAATCTTGAACAGCAACCTAACCTTGTGCAATACATTGAAATTTCTGAATCATCCTTAACAAAGGAACTTGAAGAATTAGCTTCAAAACATGAAGTTTATCTCACAACACAAGGTGGAAAGCCCGTAGTTATTGTAATAACTTATTATTCAGTATTATATGCAAATAGATTTAAAGATATTATTTCAAACATAACAGTTCCATTTCCCTGTGTAACAGATTTACCTAAGCAGCTTCCTGTTGAAGCAATTGAAAAAACTGATGCCAGTGAAATAATTCCAAAACTTCAGCAGGAACAAGATGTAAAATCTCCAGTTCTATACTGCATGATGATGCCTAGAGACATACCTGCCATTCTTTTTCCAGCCTGCGTACCAGTTCAGTTTCTCACACGGGCTGCCATGGCTAAAATCCGCCATATGCTCAAAAAAGATGAATATCATGATTATTTTCAGAAAAAATTAAGGAATGCAAATCCAACAAAAGAAATTGGTTCTCAGACATTTTATACAAGATTCTTACAGCATCCCGATAATGCGGATCAGACCTTTGATTTTAATGGAGATGCATTCTATTTCTGGAGTCAGCTCTGCTATTTCATCAGAATAGACTTTGAAAAAATCAAAGACCGAACAATAGAAGACATAAACGTATTGCAAGCCCTTTCTATCTGTGAAATATGGATGATGAGTCTAAAGGAAAAAGCAAATGCACAGCAGGTACGGGAAGATGCATTACGGGAATTAGAAGCAGCTTTGGCCAGACCTCCATTTTTTTATTCTATGGACAGTATATTAAAAATCCGTGATTCAAAGGGTGCGCTTTTATACGGACAATACAACGAAGACGACCTTAAAGAATTTTTACAGAAGCTTACAACAGAATCTGAAAACAACGAGCTTCCTAAAATTCTTGTATTTAAGGTAGAAACTGGCGCCCGCTATTTTATTTACAAACAGAGGGTTTTTCAGCTTGTAGTGCGACTTGCAAACGAAGCCCATGACACAATTGAAAAGGATTTAACTGACAAATGGTTTAATTCTTTAAGCGAATACAGTAAGCTTCCAGAAATGAAAGATAAAAAGGCATTTGAAACTGTTCTTAAGGATGAAGTCAGAACTCTTTCACCTGTTCTTTGGTCTCTGCTTAATGCAAACTTTTTGACTATGCTTAATTATGAGAACGATCATTCTGAAAATGCAAATAGTTTTCATATTTTTTCTAACGGAAAACTTTTACCGTATTCTGAGCTTCTTATGCTTTCCAATAGTTCTATTCTTTCTACTGCTAAAATCATGCTTCCGTTCTGGCATACAATTCCTATTCTTTCATGGATTATGAGTATAATTAATTCAAAAAAGAACGAAAAAAAGACCCGGAAGAAAGCAATTAAAGAATTTTCTGCAGACGATATTCCTGATGATACACCAAAGCAGTCCCCTGGCCGTTACGTAAACAAAAAAGAAGCTGTTATTGAAGCCGCCAGAAATGTTGCAGATGAATTAGTTCCTTCTGGCTCTACAATAGATAGAGAGCTGGACTCTTACTTAAAATTATGGAATAAAATGATTACAAAAGAAGCTCATGCTTCTCTTACAGAAGATGTAAACAGTCTTATCCGTGACTATACCCGTAAGGTAATCAGAACTATTTCTGCATCTACTTTTACAGTGGACAGAGTGCGAACTCTTGCAGAAACTTTAGTAAAAACTCCAAATATGCAGAAAATTAAAGAAAATGATGCGCTGACAATGTATGTTGAATTATATATTTTGCGCCTCCTAAGCAATTCCTGATTTTTTTTCAATTTTTTTTCAAAAACATTGCATTTTTTTCAACTTATTCACTTTATATATAGTGACGGTTTTATTACGCCGTCACTTTTCTTTTTTTTGGCCGAAAAAAAGTAATTAAGGGCATCTCTAAAAATTGCAATTTTAGAGATTACATTTAAAAGAGGTATTTATTTATGAATCAGTTGAACTCCCTTATTATTGAAGGAAACATTACAAGAAAACCAGAAGAAAAAGTAACAGCAAACGGATATAAAGTCTGTATCATTCCGATTGCAGTAAACCGTTTTTACAAAAACATTAAAGGTGACGGAGTAAGCGAAGTTTCTTATTTTGATATTGAAGTGTTCGGAAAAATGGCAGAAAACTGTCTGGAAAAATGTGAAATAGGCCGGGGATTAAGAGTTGTTGGTCGTCTTAAACAAAACAGATGGAAGAATAACGACGGCAAAAGTCATTCAAAAATTTCAATCATTGCAGAACACATTGAATTTAAGAAGATGCTGACACATACAGAAAACGAAAAAAACGCTAAAGAAACTGTTGCAGAACCAAATACTTGCGAAGAAAAAGAAATGCAGGCAGCAAACATTGCCGCCTGCACCCAGGAAATTTCTCTAGAAGAAAAAGTTGAGGTTCCAGTGGAAGCTGTAGTGTTCTAAACTATCGTCCACCTTTACGACCTTTTCCATTGCCATGGTTAGGAGCACCTTTAGAAGAACCAAAATTCTTCTTTCCTGCTCTTAACTGTCCGCCACGAGGAGCAGCTGTCCTGCCACGATTTTTCTGTGCCATTCTGGCGGCAGCGGCTCTTTCATTGCTGGCCTTATATTCTTCAATCTGCTGAGGATTATAAAAGCCATCTTTCCAGTTGAATCTGGAAACTTCAGGCAGAATCTGCTTTTTATAAAGAGAATTCATAATATTTTTCAGCTGACCTTTTGTAATGCTGATTTTAGAAAAATCAATGAGCATTCTCTTAAAGCCTGCCTGCGAAAGAAATTCAGTTTTATCAAGAAGTGAAAATGGAAGTTCTGGTAATACGAAAGAGCCGTCCTTTGAAGAAGCAACCTTGAATTCGGTTCCTTCTTTATCTGAGAAGAAAGTAAAACCGTATTCTTCCGGCAGCTGAAATCTCATGCGGAACAAAGATGGATATGCAAAAACAGGAACAAGAACACGGTCACGTACATTTTCATCAAAAGTTGCTTCAAGATTTCTGCGGGAATTTTCATAAGGCATTACAAATGCGCCAATATTCTGGTTTTCAAACCAGGAAACAGCCCATCTGTTAAAGGTATACAGATAAGGACCGGCTACCATTTTAACTTTTTTGTCTTTCAACATCTGAATATGGGCAATATTATTTACAACAAAATTGTTATAACCCAGCTCAATAAGCTGATTCAATTCATTTTCCAGCTGCTCTTCAATTGCGGCAGGACAGTAAGGATCAAGAGAAAGGAAAGTAGCCTTTTTTGAGATTGGAAGAACTGTCCTGGATTTTAGAAGATCTTCTTTTGTATCATTTGTATATTCAAGAATAAGACGAACTGGATGCAATGCCTGTGCCTGGAAAACATCAGGAATTGTAGAAACCTGTACATAAATGCCTTCCGGAAAATATGCAAGTTCTCTGTTTTCAACTGGAGTCAAATCAAGAATCGGAAGCTCTTCATCAAGAGGCTGTCGTCTGAAAC
The DNA here is from genome assembly GCA_017381365.1 of Treponema sp. Lineage (GTDB taxonomy): Bacteria > Spirochaetota > Spirochaetia > Treponematales > Treponemataceae > Treponema_D. The sequence goes on along the minus strand of JAFOCI010000026.1, from coordinate 21,255 downwards.
GACTTAAATCACCAGGCAAAACTCTTGGATAGCGCTTAGACATAGATTTAATCTGAAGCAGATAGACACTGTCGCCAGGCTTAAATCCAGCCGGAATATCAATCCATCGCTTTCCATCGGCATCAATTTCTACGCTGCGAACCTTATGGCTTGCTCGTCCGGTATCAGTTTTTGTATGAAGCCTGATAGAATCACCAGGATCCGGGTCATAGGAACCACCTGTAAGATTTGCAAGAACAATTCTTGTACTTGCAGAATCTGCATCAGGAGCAGCATTCTTTTTAACTTCTTCCACCAGTTCATCTGGCGCTTTTTTTGTATTGTTGATTGTTCCAAGATAAATTCCAGTTCCACCAGCCTGATCTGGATTAAGAATTTTTGCACCGGCATTTTTAATTCCTTCGCCGATTTCCTTAAATCCGTACCAGTAATCTGTTTTTGAACGGGCAAAGTCAGAAGCAAGCATACGTTTTCCCGCAGCAACTGCACCTTTGTTGTCTTCTTTATAGTGATCAATTACATAGCGGTATGCAGCAACTACGCTTCCAACGTATTCGGCACTCTTCATTCGTCCTTCAATCTTAAACGAATCTACACCCATTTCGCACAATTCTGGTATATGCTCAATAAGCTGCATATCGCAAGGAGAAAAATAATACCCCTGTTTAATTCCTTCTGCATATTCAGCGGTATAATAACGGCGGCAGGCTTGTGTACACATACCGCGATTTGCTGATTTTCCACCCAAAAAGCTGGAAAAAAGACAAAGTCCGGATTCACTTACACAAAGTGCACCATGCACGAACATTTCTATCTGAGCCTGAGTATGTTCCTTAATATATCTGATTTCTTCAAGACCTAATTCCCTGGCAACAACAACACGACTCAGGCCTTCTTTATGAAGAAGATTTGCAGCTGCAGCACTTTCTACGTTCATTTGAGTTGATGCATGCAATTCCAGTTTTGGAAAAAACTGCTGGCACATTCGTACAATCGCCATATCCTGAACAATTAAGCCATCTGGACCAACCTTTTCAAGATACGAAAGAAATCTATAGAGACGTTCTGTTTCCCGCTCTTCACAGACAGTATTGACCGTTACATATATTTTTTTACCCTGTCTGTGAACAGCGCTAACGGCTGCTTCAAATTGATTCCAAGCAAAATTGGAAGTTCGAAGACGAGCATTAAAGCTCTTTAATCCAAGATATACAGCATCAGCTCCTTCGCCGATTGCAGCATCAAGAGATTCAATATTACCCGCAGGTGCTAAAAGTTCTACCATGTCTATATTTTAGCATATTGCAGTTAAAAGTTCTATTATAAGCTGGAAATTCATATTGTCACAATTTTACTGTTTCAATATTATTTAAATATGACAGGAATTGTAGATTACAACGCTGGAAATATAACCAGTGTGGAACGGGCTTTAAATTCTATTGGTGCACCTTATGTGCTTTCTAAAAATCCAGAAGATTTAAAAAATTGTGACAGGATAATTTTTCCTGGAGTTGGTGACGCAGCTTTTGCAATGGAACAACTGAAAAAAACAGGTTTTGATGATTTTTTGAAGAACTGGGCAAAAAGCGGAAAAAAACTTGCAGGAATCTGTTTAGGTTCTCAGATTGTTTTTGACTTTTCAGAAGAAGGAAATATTCCATGTCTTGGGCTGATTCCAGGTAAAATCAGACATTTCACAGAACTTTGGAAAGAAGCTGATGTAAACACCTGTGGAGAATTAAAATCTCCTCACATGGGCTGGTCAGACCTTACTTATACTAACGGCGGAACTAAGCTTCTTGATGGCATTCCTGAACATTCAGATTTCTATTTTGTACACTCCTATGTAATTTGTCCGGAAGATAGAACAGTTATCAAAGCTACTGCTGATTACGGAATTGAAGTTCCAGCCGTAATTGAAAAAGATAACATTACAGTTTTCCAGTTTCATCCTGAAAAATCTGGCAAATGGGGTCTGCAGATTTTAAAAAACTTTGTAAAAGAGGACCTGACATGCTAAAAAAAAGAATCATTGTTTGTCTTGATGTAAAAGACGGCCGAACAACAAAAGGTGTAAAATTCTTAAATAATGTTGATATTGGCGATCCTGTTGAAATGGCAGCTGAATATTATCGTCAGGGTGTAGATGAACTTGTATTCTACGATATTATAGCAAGTGCAAGAGGACGTGGTCCTATCCTGGATTTAATTTCAAAAGTTGCAAGTCAGGTATTTATTCCTTTTACTGTTGGCGGAGGAATCAATACAATAGATGACATTCGTTCTACAATTTTGGCAGGAGCTGAAAAAGTCAGTTTAAATAGTCCTGCTGTTAAAAATCCAGATTTAATTAGTGAAGGTGCCCGCATTTTTGGAAACCAGTGCATCGTTCTAGGAATGGATGTGCGTAAAGATTCTTCAAAACCAAGCGGTTACGGAACAACAATTCATGGCGGTCGTGTTGACACAGGGCTTGATGCCGTAGAATGGGCTAAAAAGGCTGTTGGACTTGGTGCTGGGGAAATTGTTCTTAATTCAATGGATGCTGACGGGACTAAAAACGGTTACGATGTTAAACTTACACGCATGATTGCAGAAGCAGTCTCTGTACCTGTAATTGCATCAGGTGGAGCGGGCACTCCAGAGCACATGGCAACAGTTTTAAAGGAAGGAAAAGCCGATGCTGCTCTAATCGCAACAATGGTTCATTCAGGCAAATACACTGTAAATGGCATAAAGGAAGAACTCTCTAAAGCTGCCGTTCCAGTTAGACTTTAGAAACTAAACTTGCGCGGAATTGGAAGGGGCGCGAAGCGCGTACGGAACGAAGTGAAGTACCGGCCGTGAGGGTAAGCCCTGGAAAGTCCGTTGCGAAAAATATTTGCGCCCAAAAAAGGAAAAAAAAATGATTGAATACAAACAATGGCATGAAAATTTGCAGGATTTTATTTATTTTAATTCAGAATGTGCAGTAAGCTTTTGTCAATGCGACAAAAATCATAAGCTAAGTCTTTTTGAATTGCTTCGTCTTGTAACCGACGCTGCCGTTGAAGATTTTAATCAGCGTCTAATGGGTTATGAAAAGCTGACAGAAAATAATGTTGGCATACTTTTAAGCAGACAGTCCTTTAGACTTCATAAAATGCCCGTAGTCGACCAGAAAATTTGCATAAAAACCTGGGAAGAAAAGCCAGAGCCTCTGCAGTTTGTTCGTGCTTATGAAATTTTTGATAAGGAAACAGGCAAAAAATTAGTTTCTGGAATTTCAAACTGGCTTTTAGTAGATTTGCAAAAAAGACGGCTTATGCCTATCAAAAATTTTACCATGCGCAAAGCTCCAGAAAAAACTTCTTCACATGACTGCATTCCTCTTACCAAAATCCTGGTTCCTGACAATCTGGAAAAGCTGGGAGAACGAAAAATTATGTACAGCGACATTGACGGAAACGGTCACATGAACAATGCCCGTTACGGTGCTTTTGTCATTGATGCATTACCAGAAGAATTTCAAAATATAAGTTTTACAGATTTTAAAATTTATTACAATAAAGAAGCTGTACAGGGACAGATGCTGGAAATTTTCGGCAGCATTGATTCTGAACACAGAAAAATTTTTATCTTAGGAAAACAGGGGAATGTAAACTGTTTTGAAAGCGAATTGTATTATTAAAATTCTATTTTTATTTTTTTATGATATAATTTAGTTATGTTGAATAATTTGTTTCTTAAAAAAATCATTGCATTTATTTTTATATTTTTTACAACCATTTTCTTCTGCGTTTCCCAGACAAAACAAGCTCCAAAGAATTACGCGCCTCGAATGGAAGAATTTGAAAACATTGATAGAGATGTAAATTTTTCCTCCGTCAAAAGCGGCGTGTCAAATAGTCTTGAAGAAACACTTGAACAATTCATTAAATCTTCTAAAATTTTGACTGATGCAGGAATAGACAATTCTGAATTAAGAAAACTTTTAAAAGCACTGGCCTCAGAACTTGACGACTCAGCAGCAAGAAAAGATTCTGAAAAAAAATCGGAAAAAAAAGATTCTAAAAAAAATCTATCATCAAATAAAAATATTGCCCGTCAAAAAGCAGAAGACAATAAGAATTCTATACATTCAAAAACAAATTTAAATAATCAGTCTTTTAAAAAAGCAATTGCAATAAGAAAAGAATTTGTAGAATACAGTCTTTCATTAAGAGGAATTCCTTATAAATCAGGATGTGCCTCTCCTGAAAGCGGATTTGACTGCAGTGGATTTGTTCAGTATGCAGTAAAAAACAGTCTGCACAGAAAAATGCCAAGAACTGCCAATGAAATGTATACTGCCATGGAAAAAGCGGAAAAATTAATCGCTGACTCTGACCGAGAGCCGGGTGATCTTGTTTTCTTTAAAGAAAATCCATTTGGAAAAATCACACATGTTGGAATTTATTTAGGAAAATATAGAGGCTCTGGTCGTCTTCATGGACGTGAAATATTTGTAAATGCGGCAAGCGCAGGACCAAGAACCGGCGTTGTTATAAGTGCACTTGATGAACCTTATTGGAAAAGAACGTATTATAAATCTGGCAGATTTTTACCTCAAACAAAACCAATTCTTAAAGCCGCAAGGTCAAATAACATAGAACGCTAAAAAAAGGGGCTGTCCCAAAAGTAATGAGTGTAGCGCTCATTGAACCACTCGTCGAAATGACTGCTACACTAAATGTGGTGGTTTCGATAAACTCAACCACCGTAATGCAAACTTATTGGACAGCCCCCTGATTATTATTTTTATTTTTAAGGGCGCAGGTTCCTCTTGCTTAGCCAGTTTTATTACTACTGAAGAATTGCACCTTTGTCTGCAGAACTTACCAGTTTAGCATAACGAGCCAGATATCCAGTCTTAACCTTAGGTTCTGGAGCAACCCATTTTGCCTTGCGCTTGCTGAGTTCTTCATCACTAACATCAAGATGAATCTTGTAGTTGTTGATATCAAGGGTAATCATGTCGCCTTCTTCTACGAGGGCAATTGGACCGCCAACAGCAGCTTCCGGTGAACAGTGACCAAGGGAAGCACCGCGAGTAGCACCACTAAAGCGGCCGTCAGTAATCAAGGCTACCTGCTTATCAAGTCCCTGGCCTGCAAGAGCGGCAGTTACAGCAAGCATTTCCCGCATACCAGGACCACCCTTTGGACCTTCGTAACGGATAACAACAACGTCGCCGGCCTTAATCTGAGCCTTCTGAACAGCTTCCATTGCTTCTGATTCATCGTTGAATACCCGGGCTGGACCAGTGTGGAGCATAAGCTCTTTTGCACAGGCAGAACGTTTTACAACAGTTCCGTCTGGAGCAAGGTTTCCGAAAAGGATTGCGATACCGCCGTTGTCACTGAATGGATTTTCGATTGGACGCAAAATTTCTGGATTGCGGTTCTTAACACCAGCGATGTTTTCTGCAATAGTTTTACCAGTAGCAGTAATAAGGCTTGTATTGATAAGATTTTTCTTTGCAAGTTCTGCAAGAACAGCCTGAACACCACCGGCATCGTCAAGCTCGCACATAAAAGTGTGACCAGCAGGAGCCAGATGACAAAGGTTTGGAGTCCTGTTAGAAATTTCGTTTACTTCATGAAGGTCAATCTCAACTCCAGCTTCGTGGGCAATAGCAGGAAGGTGAAGCATTGTGTTACTTGAACAGCCAAGAGCCATGTCAGCAGCAAGACCGTTCCTGAAGTTTTCTGCAGTCATCATCTGGCGTGCAGTGATTCCCTTCTTGTAAAGATTCATTACAGCCATACCAGCGTGCTTAGCCAAAGCAATGCGTTCACCAGTTACTGCAGGAATAGTTCCGTTACCAGGAAGACCAAGACCCAGAACTTCTGTAAGACAGTTCATTGAGTTAGCAGTGAACATACCAGAGCAGGCACCACAGCCAGGGCAGGCACGGTGTTCCATTTCCTTAAGCTGAGCTTCTGTAACCTTACCAACAGCAAGACCACCAACAGCTTCGAACATATCAGTCAAAGAAAGATTTTTTCCAGAATATGGATTTGAAGGATCGTTACCTGCAAGGTGACCTGGCATCATTGGACCGCCCGATACAAAAACAGTTGGCAAATCAAGGCGGGCAGCAGCCATAAGCATACCAGGAACGATTTTATCACAGTTAGGAATCATAACAAGAGCGTCAAACTGATGAGCCTTTGCAACACATTCAACGCTATCAGCAATAAGCTCGCGAGTTACGAGGGAATATTTCATACCTTCGTGGCCCATGGCAATACCATCACAAACGCCGATAGCAGGGAATTCAATTGGAGTACCGCCGGCCATGCGAACGCCAGCCTTTACAGCTTCAGCAATGCGGTCAAGCTCAATGTGACCTGGAATAAGTTCGTTTTTTGCACAGATAATACCAACCATTGGCTGATTCAATTCTTCATCAGTATAACCTGATGCGTAATAAAGTGAACGATGTGGCGCACGTGCAGTGCCCTTACAAGCGTTGTCAGATTTTTTTGTACAAGCCATAAAAATACCTCAAATTTTATTAAAAAACGCCGGACTTTCCAGCAGATGATTTTTTTCTAATTAAAATATACTCTCGTATAAAAGAAAATTCAATGTTGATTTCTTTGGGGGCGAATTTTATTTGCAACGGGTGTTCCAGGGTTCCGCTACGCTCATTGTCTGCTCAGCGATTCCGCCTGCGCAGACAACGCCTTCGGCGCCCTTCCATACCCCAGCCCAGTTCCTCCCACCCGTAACCGTGTTACCCGCAAACCCCAGTTCAGTTCCGCTGCCGCACCTTCCCCTTGCAGCGATTTTCTTTCCGCTTTTCTGCTTTTTTCTTTTCCAGAAATTCTTTTTGCGCCACCTTGTATTTTTCAAGGGCCTTTGGGATTCCAGAATTTTTTTTCACAAAATCCTTCACTCTTATCTTTTGTATTTCTTCCGTTTCATACAACGGAACATCCAGAAACTGATGAAGCATCCAGTCTAATATACGGGGATTTGCAGGTTCAGAACCAAAAACATAACGGCCAGCATACAGTTTTCCATTTATGCGCTTCTGAATAAAAGCGCACCAGAACTGTCCGTCAAAATAAATTGTTGTGCTAGAAAAATCGTCCATAGTTTTCCCATTTGGGCATAATAATCCCATTGGCAAAACTGGACATCAAAAAAAGATTTGAAGGTTACTGGGCACATTCTGCTCAACATGCCAGCCGGACTACCATCACCGGCTCGTGTTTTCGTTTTACTCAAGTGCATTATATAATAAATGTGGAAATTTAGTAAATGCGTTTGAACCGCAAAAGAAACGCAGCCAACAGCTGTATTACTCTGCAGATAATCCTTTACCTCAACACAACTTCCGTTTTTCCAAATCCGCCATTTTCAGGGGCAGCAAAACGAAAATCCAGAACTGTGGGGCAGTTAGAAAGATAATCCTGAACGCTTTGACGAAGAACACCGTTGCCGTTACCGTGAATTACACTGAAATTCTTTAAATTGTTCAAAGTACACAAGTCTATCTGGCGTTCAAGAGCGCGGATTGCATCCTCTGCGTGCATTCCAAGAAGACGCAGTTCAAACACAGGTTTTGAATCCTTGCTGTCGCCGGCCAGATCCAGTGTATAGGTAGGAGTACGCATTTTTGGCGACGAAATCAAATTCAAATCCTTCTGCTTCATTGTCATTCGGACAGAACCAAACTGAACATCCCACTGAGCCTTTCCTCGGCTGGCAACAATAACACCTTCCTGCTTTCCCTTTCCTGCCTGAACGCTGGCACCAACGGCAAATTCCAGAACTTCAAGAGTCACTTCTTTTTTGCCGTCTTTTACAACAACATTTGAATTTTCACTGGCAATGCTTTCTGCATTTTTAAGAGCATCTTTAAGCTTTGTTTTCTTCTTTGTAGCTTTGTGGCTTACTCGAATCTTTGCTTTTTTTGCAAGAGCTTCCATCTGAGCCGCAAGTTCTTCCTCTTCCTTTGCAAGCTGCTTTTCCCGTTCTTCCACATCCTTTGTAAGCTCTGAAATAAAATTCTTTACGCCAACAGTTTTTTCACGGTTAAGTTCACCTTCTTTTATGATGCGCACAAGATTTTCAAGTTTTCTGCGGCTTTCTTCAAGGAATGCCTGACTTTCCCGCTGAATACCAGCCTTCAGCTCCAGTTCTTTTTTTCGTAAATCAAGAGCCTTTTCTTCATTGCGGAAAACCTTATCTTCCAGCTCATTCTGCCGTTTTTCAAAATCCTGGGTAAGCTCATCAATTTCTGCGTGCTTTTTTGTAAGCCCTTTGATAAGTGCAGAAACATCTGTTTTTTCAGAAACAATATACTCCCTGGCTTTCTTTACAATATCACCAGGCAGACCTGATTTTTTTGCAATATCAAGAGCGTGGCTTTCGCCTGGAACTCCCATTAAAAGTCTGTAAGTTGGACTTAACGTATCAGAGTTGAATTCAACGCTGGCATTTACACATTCCTTGTGAGTATATCCGTAATTCTTTATTACACCTTGATGAGTCGTAATAAGAACAAATGCTTTCTTTTCAATAAGTCTGTCCAGAACTGCCATAGAGATTGCAGCACCTTCCTGAGGGTCTGTTCCACTTCCAAGTTCATCAAGAAGAACAAGAGAATTTTCGTTCACATATCGGACTGCCCTGGCAATATTCTTCATATGCCCGCTGAACGTAGAAAGACTTTCGTCCATGCTCTGTTCATCGCCAATATCTGCAAAAACCCCACTGAACACAGGAAGTCTTGTTCCTTCCGCAGCAGGCACAGGAAAACCACTTTGATTCAGCATTGCAAAAAGTGCGATTGTCTTCAATGTTACGGTTTTTCCGCCAGTATTTGGACCGGTGATTATAAGGATGCACTTTCCATCTAGAAATCGCACGTCAATCGGAACAGCTTTTTCACCAAGCAGCGGATGCCGGGCTTGCAGTAGCCACAACGGAAGATTTTCTGATTCATGTTCACATTTTTCTGCAAATACACCGTTTACGCCTTTGCCCCATGCGGCGGCGGCTCTTGTTATATCAAGCTTTTCCATTATTTTAAGAGAAGCCTTTAAATCTTCTGCATAAGGGCGAATTTTACCGGCCAGTTCAATCAGAATCTTTCTGATTTCTGCAGCAAGCTCAAATTCTGCTTCTACAAGTTCATTGGAACATTGAACAGCATCATCTGGTTCAATATACACAGTCTGACCTGTCTGACTCATTTCATGAATGATTCCAGGCACACTGCTTCGTCTGTTTGATTTTACGGCAAGCACCTGACGACCGCCCCGCAAAACCGGCACAGTAGATTCAAGAACGTCAGCATATTTTGAATTGCTGGTAAAACTTTGCATTATGCCTTTAATTTTCGCATTCAAAGAAGCTATTTTCGCCCTGATTGCCTGAATCTGGGGCAAATCCCTCATTTCTCCATCAGGAGATATAACACGGAAAATTGCAGCTCCTACGGCTCCCAAATCAGGAAGCTCCTTTACCAGAGAAGAAAGATTTTTTAATCCCAAATCACCTTCCGCAGATTCAATCGCAGAACGTACTTTATAAACAGAATTGCAGTAACTGCCCAAATCTTTTGTCTGTTCAAGGGAAATACCAGCTCCTTCCACAGAAACTGCCTTAAAAATGTTGTAAACAGGGTTCCAGCCAGACAAAGCTGGTGAACGGGTTGTATTAAGATACTTTAACCATTCGCGGCTAAGATTTTTCCGCTCTTCTATTTCTTCTTTATCAGCAAAAGGTTCAAGCCGTCCCATGATAAAGCGAGATTCTTCGGCAACACAAAAGCCCGCAATTACATCACGAATGCGGTAATAATCAAGTTCAGTAAGAGTTTTCTTGTCCACTTCTAGTCATCCCAGCTGCCAGTTTTTATCTGGTCTCTGATTCTAATCCAGCTTTCATAACGTTTCTGAGAAATTTCACCAGATTCAACGGCCTGCTTTATGGCACAGTCCGGCTCACTGGTATGGGTACAGTTCATACCAAATTTACATTTTCCAACAAATGGCTTGAATTCCCGGAAATACAGGTGAAGGTCTTCTGCCTCTATTCCATGAAGCATGAACCGGCGTATACCTGGCGTATCAATAATAGAAGCAATTTCGCCGTGAATTCCGCCTGTATATGCAGTATTCAACTGAAGACGGTTAAGAGTTCCTTTCGTTGTAGTATGACTTCCCCGTCCATATTTTTTTGAAAGGCTGCCGGTTTTTAGAACACATGTATCATCAAGAACGTTTACAAGACTTGATTTTCCAACTCCAGACTGACCTACAAAGGCACTCAGTTTATCCCTAAGCAGATCCATGAATTCAGAAATACCTTCGCCTGTTTTTGCAGAAATGCGCATAACCTTGTAGCCTAAGTCTTCCCAGATTCTAAGCTGTTCTTCAACTTCCGGCTTTTTTGAAATCAAATCGTATTTATTGCATACAACTACTGGAGTAAGCCCCAGCATTTCTGCCTGTGCAAGTTCACGGTCAATAAAACGCGGTCTGAACGGAGGCTCATCAGGAGTTGTAACTAGAATCATATAATCAACATTCGCCGCCAAAAGCTGAGGACAACGCCCTTTTACATTCCAGCGAACAAATTCATTCTTTCTTGGAACAAGACTAAGAATCTGCCCTTTTTCATCGGACATCTCATCAACTTCAATTTCAACAACATCGCCGGGAGCGAGAGGATTATAATATTCCTTATCCGACTTTAAAACTTTACCCTTAATTGAGCAGTTACGGATAACACCATCGTCACATTCAATTTCAAAAACATTATTAGTTCCCGCAAGAACAGTACCATTCATACTGTTCTATTATGAATATGTTTTTGTAGATTTTCAAGCATAAAAAAATTATAAATTATTCTAAAACTTATTCCGTTTGTACATTTAATTCATTATTATTCGTTTTATCGTTGAAAAAACTGGGTTCTCTGAAAATCGGCGAGTTTTATTTTAATTTATGAAGGTACAAAATTATGTACAATCGTAAAGATTATGTAAGCGACTCAGACTGGTCGCGTTTTTTAGATTTTTCAAAAGATTTACCAACACCAAACATCGTTGTAAATCTTAATACCATTAAAAGGAATTTTCTGACTCTTAAAGATTCTTTTCCTTATGCGAAAATTTTTTACGCAATAAAAGCAAATCCAGGAGAACCTGTTTTGCAAATGCTTGCAGAAATGGGTTCTAATTTTGATATTGCCAGCAGATACGAACTTGATATGATATCTAAATTTGTGAATGATCCTTCCAGATTTTCATATGGAAATACAATCAAAAAATCTTCAGACATTAAATACTTTTATGAAAAAGGCGTCCGCATTTTTGCCACAGACAGCAAAGATGACCTTAAAAATATTGCAGAAAATGCACCAGGCTCAAAAGTGTATGTGCGTATCCTTGTTGAAAATTCAGACACTGCAGACTGGCCATTAAGTCGAAAATTTGGCTGTCATCCTGATATGGCATACAATCTTTTAGTTCAGGCTAAAGAACAAGGTCTTATTCCTTATGGAGTATCGTTTCATGTAGGAAGCCAGCAAAGAGATATTGGAGCCTGGAACGATGCCATCGCAAAAGTTAAATACCTTTTCAATTCACTTGAAGAAGAAGAAAATATAAAACTTCAAATGATTGATATGGGGGGCGGATTCCCGGCAACTTATATCGATCCAACAAATGAACTTTCTGTTTATGCCAGCGAAATTACCCGTTTTCTTACAGAAGATTTTGGTGATGACCTGCCAGAGATTATTTTGGAACCAGGCCGTTCTCTGGTTGGCGACAGCGGAATTCTTACTAGCGAAGTAATACTTGCTTCAAGAAAAAACAATACTGCTTTAACTCGCTGGGTTTACATTGATGCAGGAAAATTCAATGGACTTATTGAAACAATAGACGAATGCATCAAATACCCGGTAATAACAACAAAGGACGGTGATAAAGAAGGCGAAGTTATTATTGCAGGTCCTACATGCGACAGCATGGATGTTATGTACGAAACGACAAAATATAAACTTCCAGTAACCCTTAAACAGGGTGATAGAATGTACTGGCTTTCTACAGGTGCATACACTACTACTTATGCATCTGTTGCTTTCAACGGATTTCCTCCCATTCAGACTTATTATATATAAGAAAATATGATATTATGCTGAATATGAGTTCAAATGAAATTGTAATCTATACAGACGGTGGCTGTTCTGGAAATCCTGGTCCTGGAGGCTGGGGAGTCGTTGTTATTTATAATGGACAGGCTCGCCAGCTTTCTGGAGGAGAGCACCATACAACTAATAACCGGATGGAGCTTATGGCTGCCATAAACGCCCTTTCAATTGTTGTAAATACAGAAGTTTTTAAAGGACTGCCTGTAACGGTTAATATTGACAGTCAGTACGTAAAAAACGGAATAACATCATGGATAAAAGGATGGAAAGCAAAAGGCTGGCGCACATCAGATAAAAAACCTGTAAAAAACCAGGATTTATGGGAAAAACTTGACGCACTCAACAGTTCTCTTAATGTAACCTGGAACTGGATAAAAGGTCATGCAGGAGTTCAATACAACGAAGTCTGCGACCAGCTGTGTCAGGAAGAAATTGAGAAACATAGATAAAACAATTTTTTTTCAGATTCATTGCATTTTTCATTAAATAAACACGTTAAAATATATATGAAAAAAATTATATATATTTTCGTGTTTATTTTTTTATCTTCTTTGATTTCCTGTAAAGAATCATACAATTCTGACATCCCCACCATTTTTTATCTGCCAGTCTGGCCTCCTGCAGATTCATGGAAAGAATATTATCCCGCTGTTGAACAATGGAACATTTCCGTAAACACCTCAAAGGCATCATATAGTTTTAGTCTTTCTTCAACAGCTAAATGCTTTCCGCTTCAGATTTCAGATTCAACTCCGGTTTCTGTTACAGCAGCCCCATTAACAAACGGAATACATTTTTTTAAACCAGCCGGCACAATTTACCCTTTTTCAAATCAACTTACATGGAAAAACGGGGTGTCTGCAACTCTCCTGAAAAAAATTTATATTACAAGTAAAAATCAACTTAATTTAGATGATTTTGCCTTGCAGTTTAACTGGCAAAAGATGATTGACTCAATAAATCAAAAATCCACGGAAAGTAAAAATTTCTTCAATCCCTGGCATCTGGAACAAACTGTTATCCTTGAAAAAATAATGTGTGGAAAATTTTCTGCAACTTGTTTGAACGTAAAAAATATAAAGGTTTGTGAAATCAATGATTTTAAGGAATTTTCCGAAGGAATTTTTCTTTCAAGTTATATTCCTCAAAATTTTTCAGCCAGTATAAACGGACTTTTTTCCGTAAAAATTAACACAGAAGAAGGATTTCTTCTCTGTGAAAAGAAACATAGACTGGCAATCGCAAACATTTCAGACAACAGCGATTTTTTCTCACTTACTTTTTATGATTTACCGATAAACTAACTATGAAGAATTTTCTTTATCTCTTTTCAGTATTACTATTTTCTCTTTTTGCTTTCAGTTTTGTTTCCTGCAAGAAAAAAACAGTTTATGAAATTCAGCCAGAAATTATTTCTGAAACAAAATCCAGTCATAACTGGTATTATTTTTCAGAAAACTCTTTTGTAAAAATTGACCGCCCGCAAAACGTCCCTTCATCTATACCAAAACCATGGACAGAAGCAATCCGCATTTCATCAGCTGTTGTGGAAAGCAGAACAGATTTTGAAATGCCAAAGGCATACGCAACTGTAAATAGAAGCGGAATACTTGTTTTTAACGGAAAGCAGGCTTTTATTTATAACGACAACAGAATTTTTTCTGGACGAACTGCAGGTAATATGGTATTTGCGCAGGAAAGTCCCGTATTTTCTGTTTATAGATCAACTTTTTTTAATGAAAACAAAGCATCTTTTCAAGCAGAACATCCATTCTTAATTTCCTTTAATACACAACAGAACATTTCATATCCATTAATAAATATTGAAAATCTGTCTCTGGGAAAAAATGATGAGATTATTGATTTTATTTATGATGGTAAATTCTGGACCTGCTGCGTAAAGAAAACAGACAGCGAAAAAATCAGTTTTTCTTATCTTACCTTCCAGCCAAAAGAAAATATCACTTTGCTCTCTCCATACAAAGCATCAGAAATGCTTGTAATTTCTGACACTGATGTTTCTGAATTCAGAAATGCCAGAAAACCTAAAAAATTCTCCTCAGCTCCAGAAAGATTAAGAGAACTTCTTCAGACTATTCCTAAAAACGTTAATTTTTCGGTAAAAGTTTCCAGCGCTTCAGGACATTCTCCAAGAGAATTTATTAAGTCAAACAATCCGAATTCAGAAACAGAAGATATTTCAGCAAAAGCTATGATTACAGATACATGGATTGGTTGTCTTTTTAATGATGGTACTTTATATTTAAATGGAGCGCTCTTTGAACGACCTTTAATGAACAAAGGAAGAACTTTTGGCATTCGTTTACCAAAATTACCAGCCAATTATATCTATGGTGACTTTGTAATTTCTGGTACAATGTTGTATGCTTCATGGGAAGAGACTTCATTCTATAAAACAAACAGAAGTGGATTCATAAGCGTAAATTTAGACGAGATTTTATATAAATAATGAAAAAGATAATATCATTACTTGCATTACTTTCAATTTTCTCAATAAGTGTTTTTGCTCAGGAAACAGAAGCATCTCCTTTGGAAACAACAGAAGAACAGCCGTCTGAGAAATCTGAAAAATCTGAGAAATCTGATTTTTCAGATGAAGAAAAATCTATCAATGAAAAAATTAAAGCTAAAAGATCGGAAGTACCTGTTGATTTTATTATTTCAATGGCTCCTGCCCTTATCATTAATACAGGAAATCACGAAAACAGTGCAGTTTCTCCAATAGTTTATCCTTTTTCGTTTGGCGTAAAATTTTTTAAAAATAATACAATAAATTTTGAACCACGCCTTTCTTTTTACGCTGGGTATTATCTTTGGGTAGATGATGCAGCATACCCTGCTGAAATCGAAAACCGAACTGCAACTGTATTTTCATTTTTATTAGATTTACCTGTAATCTATAAAAAACAGCTTTCTAAACGTCAATTCTTAGAATTTGGATTTGGACCTTCCGCAAACTTTAGGATTGCAATACTTTCTAATGGAGTCAGCAGTTCAGATGCGGGAACAACAGGTTCAGCAGGCAGTGATACAGATGAGATTCGAAGTTATATGTGGGACAATTTCAACTGGCTTTTTGTTAACACTTCTGTTTCATACACCATAAAGCTTTCAGAAAAATTACGTCTTGGTCCAGAATGCAGATTCTACATTCCTTGCGGACAGCTGTTTTCAGGAAATGGATTTAATTCCGGAATTGTTACTTTAGGGTTAAAAGCAGTTTTCTAATTTTTTTATACTTTTTTTCTGAATTTCGTCCGATAATTAACCTATGGGTGATATTACAGAATATACAACAAAGCTCAAAGAAGCTATAAAAGAAAAAAGCGAATGGTTTAATCAGGAGCAGTTACCAAAAATGGTAGAAAACTATCATCTGCTGCACACCTGCGTTAGAAATCTTTATGAATTTCTAGTAAAACGTTCATTGATTACACCAGATCCTTACAAAAACGATAGAAAAATCTCTGAAGTTACAACTCCCGATGAATCTCCATACATTGAAAATGAACGTGGAATGGTAATTGGTTCCAGATTTTCTGAGTATGAAACCATGCTGGACTTTGTGTGTACCTATGTAAAGTTTTCTGTTGAATATCTTGATATTCCTAAAATAAAACGTCTGAATGACCTTAATAATTCATTTCAATGGGGAAGCATGACCACAAACAACACAAAAGTAAACACCCGCGGTCTTGCAACCTTGATTTCTGAAGCTAAAATCAACGCATCGCAAATGCAGTTAAGTATGCTTTCAGACGCAATATCAAAAAGCGGTCAAGCCGTTACAGAAATCACCGAAACCTTGAAAGAACTTACTGATTTTCAACGTGAAATATATAAATTACAGTTGCGTTTAAATTGTACAAATCATCCAAGCTTTAATAAAGATAAAGCCTATTCTTCTATTGGAGATGAAATATCTGAAATCAAACGTCTGTTCCCTCAAGTAATGGGTAAAATGCCATTTTACAGTGAACTTGTGAATGAAATTGCAGAAGAAGACCAGGGCAATAACAAAGATGCCAGACAACAGATGATTCTCTCAAAACTTCAGGTAAAAAGAAAAGTTGTTAAAGAGAAAGTATCAACCATAAATACAAAAGAATTAATTTTAGACACATTGTATACACTTACAAGTCTTTCAGATGTTTATAATGAAGTTTCAAACAAATTAAATACAAATATTGATATTCTGGAAGGTTCTAAAAATAATTTTTTCACAAAACTTAAACGAACATTCAGAAAAGCTTTGAATCTACCAGAACCAGAATTAATTTACAACTTTACAATTATTGATTCAAAAAAAGGCACAAAATCAAACAAGGCTGTAGATATCAGAGTTTTTAATGGTAATGTAGCCAGAAAATCTAAATTCTATTTTGCATTATCAAACAAATCCGGTCCTGAATATCATAAAATAAAGACATTCGATGAAAATTCAATTCTTGAATTTACTAACAAAAATATTATGGAAAATCAGGAAATTCTTACACTTCTTGATGCTGCAGATGAATATTTCAAACAGAACGTTCCAATAAATGACAGAACAAAAATAAAAGGTCTAAAAATGGACCTTATAACTATAAAGAATGTAATTGTAAAAGCAAGTCAAAAACGAAACGATTATTGTGCTCATATTGAAGAACAACAGCAGATGAAAAAACTAGGAATTACAAATGTATAGATTTTTTATTTTTTTAAGAAAAACAATAATTTTTTTCTGTTCCTTGCTTTTATTACAAAATTTATACTCTGAAGAAAATTATTCTATAAATCCGGACCTTCAAGACAATTTTGTTATAATTTCTGCTCTTCATAATTACGATTTAAATCCTCATACTGCATCTTACAGTGCAGAAGCTCAAATTCTTACAGGTCTTTACGAAGGCTTATTTTCTTATGACCCTATAACTTTAGACCCTTTATATGCTCTTGTAAAATCATATAGAGTTTCCAGAGATAAAAAAAGATGGACTTTTATATTACGAGATGATGCAAAATTCAGTGATGGCTCCCAGATAACAGCAAGAGATGTAGTATATTCCTGGCTTTCCCTTATCCAAAATCCAGATGCATCCTATTCATCTTTCCTTGACATTATTCATGGAGCAAAAGAATTCAGACTTGGAGAAGGTCCGGCAGAAAATGTTGCTATAATACCAGTTGATGATTACACATTATCGGTGCATCTTATCTCACCTGCATCCCATTTTCCAAAACTATTATGTATGCCAGCTTTTTCAGTTGTAAAAAATGCAGAAAATGTCTTTTCAGGTCCTTTCGTAATATCAGAAAGAACAAATGACACAATCATTCTTAAAAAAAATTCCAATTATTACGATGCAGAACATGTAAATCTCAAACAGATTACATTGAAGTTTTCAAATGATGAACTTGAAAATACATACAATTACAATATTGGTACTGTTGACTGGCTGTGCTCAACTTTTAATAACGAAAAACTACTTTCCAAAGACTCTCTTCAACTGTATGCAGAATTTGCAACTCAATATTATTTCTTTAAAATTCGTAAAGAAAGCATCTGCAGCAATCTTACTTTAAGACAGGCGCTTCTGGAAGCAACTCCCTGGGAAACTCTGCGGGAAAACGTATATGTTCCTGCCTCAACCCTTGTATATCCACTAAACGGTTATCCTCTGGTTCAAGGCTATATTTATACAGATAAAAATGAAGCAAAACTGCTTGTTTCACAGGCAAAAAAAGAATTGCAGCTTCAGGAGCAATCTGAGCTTAAAATAAAGTTCGCAATTCCAGATACTGAATACATGATTAAAAAAGCTGAAATTCTAAAAGAAGCATGGAATGAAATTGGTGTAACTCTTGAAATTTCTACAATCCCTGATTATGAATATCTTTCGTCAATTTCAAAATGCGATGCAGACCTTTTTACATACACCTGGATTGGAGACTTTGCTGACCCTCTTGCGTTTCTAGAGCTTTTCCGGGGAAATTCTACCATGAACGTTTCTAACTGGAAGAATTCAGAATATGATTCTCTGCTTGATAAAGCCGCACTTTCCACAGACGAAGAACACAATAAGCTGTTATCATCCGCTGAACAAATTCTACTGGACGATGCAATATTATTACCTGTACAGCACCCTGTAAGCGTAAATATTATAAACCTGAATGCTGTTGGCGGATGGGCTGCAAACGCATTTGATATTCATCCTTTGAAATACCTTTTCAAAAAAGAAACAAAAGACATGATTCCAAATATCGTAATGCTTAAATGAACCCCTCCCCGCGAGCAATGCTTTTAAAGCAATATCCGGCCGTTGCTCAAATCCTTTAATTTTGCCGCAAGTATTTCAAACTGACTTACAGGGATTTTTCCGTTTACTGTAATGTCAGCGGCAAACTGTTCGTTTAAATCAGATATTTCCAGAGTTTCCATAAAACGCTTTACCGGCTGATAGGTACCGTAGTCACAGGTAAAAGTGAAATCTTTTTTCTCTATATATGGAACAAAAAGTCCGGCTTCTGTAGCAACGGCAAGCACCTGTTTTGCTCCGTCACCATAAGCTTTTACAAGCCCCCCAGTTCCAAGCAAAGTACCTCCAAACCACCTTGTAATTGTCAAAAGTACGTTTGTACAGCCATAACCTTTAAGCACATCAAGGGCAGGACGTCCAGCAGTTCCACTTGGTTCACCATCATCGCTCATTCCAAGAATTTCACCGCCAAGACCAATCACAAATGCATGAACAACATGAGTTGAATCTGCATATTTAGTTTTTTGAGACTTTATAAGATTTCTTGCATCAGCCTGAGTTTCGCATGGAAAAAGTTCACTTAAAAATCTAGAGCCTTTAACCGTAAATTCAGACTGAGTGTAATCTTTGAGAATATCCATCTGCACTACTCAGCTTTTTTCTGCGCTTCCACAGTAATAGATTCAACTTCTTTTGCAGTTACACGAACACCTAAAGCTTTAAGACCTTTTTCAAGATAATCCTGAGCCTTGAATTTTTCAGTGAAAACTTTCATTTTTGGCTTTTTAACGTAATTAAGCTCAAACGTAAAGTTTTTGCGTGTATCAACATGAAGCACTTCCATGCCATCAGGCGCAAAGAAATAATCCCGGTTCATAATATAAGCCGCAATTTTGCACCTTTTTACGTAAGCATACTGAGTTTCAGGATCTCTATAGATTATTGTAAACAGAATCTTTGAAAGCGAATCTTTATCCGCAAAGCCACAGTATCTGAGTTCAGGTCCAACAAAAACCTTATCAGGAGCTTCAGTAACTGAATAGATTCCGCTTTTACGAACGTAAAGAATACGGTCAAAGGGAGTAATACGCATAAGCTCCACTCCACCGCTAACCTGAGTTCCCAGATAACCGTCCTTTTCATTATATTTTAAAGGAGTATCACGCTTTACAACAGTCTTTACGTCAACAGTCTTGATGTTTGTCAAAGTAGACATACGTTTAAACACTGCTGGATCAAGCTTTGATTCAATTCCGTCAAGATAACTGATTGCATATTCAACAATATGCTTCAGAAGTTTGTTGATTTCCCTGATTCTTGCATTGATAGCCTGAACTTCCTTGCGGTTTTTATTGATGTCATACAAAGAAATACGACGAATAGGAATTTTAAGAAGATGCTCGATATCGCTGTCGTTTACAGGACGAATAAGTTCTGCGGCAAATGGAACAAAACCATCTTTTACAGCTTTGTTTACAGCAGCTTCAGTCTTCATTTCCTCGATTGCTTTATAAATACGCTCTTCAATAAAGATTCTTTCCAGCGTTCTAAGATGCATTTTTTCAAAAAGTTCAGCTTTTTCAAGTTCAAGTTCATCATGAAGAATCTGTGTAAGCTGTTTTGCATGATACTGAATGACTTCTGTACAAGTCATCTGAACCGGCATATTATCTTTTATTACCAGAAGATTACAGTAAACAGTCTTTTCACAATCAGTAAACGCATAAAGTGAATCAACTACATCCTTTACATAAACCCCGCGAGGAAGCTTGATTTCAATGTTCACTTTATCGGCCGTATAATCGTTGATTGAAGAAATCTTTACTTTTCCGTTACGGGCTGCTTTTTCAATGGATTCTTTAAGACTTTCAGAAGTTGAACCATACGGAAGCTCTGTAATGATAATTTTCTTTTCATCACTGGTGTCAAGCTTTGCCCTGGCAATGATTTTTCCCAGACCGTCCTTATATTCTGAGCAGTCAATCAAACCTCCTGTAGCAAAATCAGGGAACAATTGAAACTTTTCACCTCGCAGACAGGCTTTTTCTGCTTCTATTACCTCATGAATATTATGACTCATTATCTGAGTGCTCATGCCGACAGCAATTCCTTCTGCGCCCATAATAAGAACAAGCGGAAGCTTTGCCTTAAAGGCAACCGGCTCCTTTTCGCGGGCATCATAAGTATCAACATATTCTGTTATCGCAGGATTTATATTCAGGATATCTTTTGTAATCGAACGAAGGCGACACTCAATATAACGTCCTGCAGATGCGGAGTCACCAGTGTAAAGATTACCAAAGTTTCCCTGCTTGTCAATGAACAGCTCTTTATTAGCAAGATTTACAAGAGCCGTGTAGATAGAAGCATCTCCATGAGGATGATAAGCCATGACTTTTCCGACAACGTTGGCAACCTTTGTGAACCGTCCGTCATCAGTTTTAATCAAAGTATGAATGATACGTCTTTGAACAGGCTTAAAACCGTCAATAATTTCTGGAATAGCCCGGTCACGGATTACGTAACTTGCATACTGAATGAAATTCTGATCAAAAAGATTTTTAACAAATGCCATTTTTCCCACCCGGCAAATTTATTTATTATTTAGTTCGAATTTCGAATTTTAATTGGTAATGCATAAAATTGATTTTTGTAATCCCATTTGCATTATGAAAATACTGCCAGTCAGAAAGCGACTGTCAAAACCGCTAGCTAGCGTTGCTACATGCGCAAGTCGGCAAGGAAACTATCGTTTCCGACTTGCGAATGTTTTTGCCAGCCTCTTTCTTCCTTC
>JAFOCI010000025.1 GCA_017381365.1 Treponema sp. | reverse complement strand
TATCGCTTCTAGGATCATAGCAGCACAATGAATAACTGTCCTTGTGGACATCCATTCCTACATAAATTATAATTTCCATGTTGTGTCTCCTTTTTGCATTTTGGTAATGCTTTTGATTAAGTTTTATCTTACCTAATTTTAAGCTAAATCCATGTTTTTGCAAAAATCAGGAGACACAACATATTGTCTAACACGTTTCAAGGATTTTCCAGTTTTACTTCGCAGTTTCCTTCTTTTTGAACTTCCGTGAATTGTAGTTATAGACGCGCTCGCCTTCCTACTTAAATAGGACTAAGAGCATAAAAAAGCCCGCCTTGTAGTGTACCAGACTCTAGGCGAGTTTTCACAATTCGCTACGGAGGCGGTCGCTCGTTTGCTTTGCGTCCCCGTTTCACTTAATATACACCGCTAACGAGATTTTGTCATACTTTCGTACAACTTGAAAAGTTCTGCAACGCACTCAGATTCTGTCATTTTTGTGCTGAATCCATAAGCTGCCATTACGGCACGGTCATTTGCCTGATGAGCTTTGCGAAGTTCTGGTGGCATTACAGTTTCATCATAAAGGTCTGCAAGAGAAGAATCCGGGTATTTTGCACGAGCGTCTAAAATTGCCTGGGCGGTGTTTATAATTGATAATTGAGAATGGACAATTGACAGTTCTTTTTTGTCGGCTGGCAAATCTTCGCCGGAAAGAGTCCACTTGCCGTTTTCCATTTTCAATTTTGAATTGTCAATTTTAAATTGCTGCGGCCAGGGGAAGTTGTTGTAAACGATTGTGTTTGAATAACTGTAACGCATTTCAAGACGACCGCAGACTGCTCGCATCCATGCCATGTGGACATTTGAGGTTAGAACACCAAAATGATAAAGAGATGCATTTGGCATTTGAAAAAGTTTGTCACCGGCAAGAACTTCTGAAGTCAAGTAATCGATAGGAATATAACGTCTGTTTTCAGAAGAAACTTTTGGAATAGCAATATATTCGCTTTCACAAGGACGCATTTCACCAAATAAAGTTGGAGTCGCTGCAATCTGTACAGTAGCGGCTTTTGAACTTTTTAAACGGAATTCTCGCACAGCTTCTATTCTTTTTATAAGAATCGGACATTTTTTTAATTCTGATGGATTTGCCCCAACAAGCCAGAAACACCAGCGTGGTTTTCTTTCTATAAAATCTTTACCCATCATAAATGGACGGAGAAATTTTTCTCCTTGTGGCTCTTTTTTTAGATACTCTTCTTTTTCCTCAATTGTCAAAAGAAGATTTCCGTCATCAATTGGAGAACTTCCACGAATCATAGGTGGTACATCACAAATCGGTTTTGAGTTTTTTTCAATAAAAATATCCGGCGCATCCAAAAGATAACCGTTGATGTTCTTTGCTTCGATGAACTGCGACTCGTTAAGAAAAATTTTCTTTGGGGCGTTGCGGGGTGTCCCCGCAGAGGGGGTAGCGGAAGACGGCTTGCCGGCTGTAGCGAGGGGGAGACTTCCCCCACAAGAAAATCCAATAATCACACAGTGTACATGAGCCTTAATATTTGCTTCACTATCCCAGCGGAAAGTTCTGTATGCAAAATCAAAGTGCATTCCGAAATGCTCAAACATTGGTTTCCAAATTGCTGCAACCTGTTCGCCTTGTGTTATGGAATTAGTTGAAACGAGAGCTGCTTTTATTTGTGTTCCCTGCATCATCTGAGCTGCTTTATAATACCAGCCTGCAACATAATCAATGTTTTTTCCAAAACCTTTCATTACAGATTCAAGGTCATCTTTCTGTTCTTTTGATTGATAAGCATATCCAACAAACGGCGGATTTCCCAGAATATAATTCAAGTCATTTTTCGGAACAACACTCTCCCAATCAATTCGCAGAGCATTTCCTTCAATAATGTTTGCATAAGTATGCAAAGGCAGGAACTTCAAATCTTTTTCGATGATTTTTGCAGTTTCCTTCATCATCTGGCTTTCTGCAATCCAAAGAGCTGTTTTTGCAACTACGGCAGCAAAATCATTTATTTCAATTCCATAGAACTGCTGGATAGAAACCTGAATTAAATCTTCTGCTTGATATGTTAGTCCAAGTTCTCCTTCACCAATATTCAGTTCCGCTTTGATACATTCATTTCCAAGTTTACGCAGACTCAAATAAGTTTCTGTAAGGAAGTTTCCAGAACCGCAGGCTGGGTCTAAAAATTTTAGGGTGCCAAGCCGCTTATGAAATTCTTTTACCTTTTCAATTCTGTTTGCTGCGTTTTTTATCTGTTTTAACTCTTCAAATTCAGCTTTCAAATCATCCAAGAAAAGCGAGTCTATAACCTTATGTATATTTTCAATGCTTGTGTAGTGCATACCACCAGAGCGGCGAGTTTCCGGATTAAGAGTTGATTCAAAAATTGCTCCGAAAATTGTGGGGCTGATTTCGCTCCAGTCAAATTCATTGGAAGCGTGCTTTACAAGAAGTTCTTTAATTTCTTCTGTAAGTGGCGGAATAGTTTTGTCTTCTTCTGTAAAAAGTCCGCCGTTCACATACGGAAAAGCCGCCAACGATTCTTCAAGATATTCATCTCGTTCCTCTTCCTTCAGGTCTAAAACCTGGAACAAGTCAAGCAATGCACGGCGCAGGTCTTTTGCTTCAAACTGTTTAAGATAATCGCCGAAAATAGATTTATGTCCGAATATTCCGGCATCTTCTGCATAAAGACAGAATACAATGCGAACACAAAGCATATTAAGGCTTTTTAATGTTGCAGGACTTGGATTATCAGCATCTTTGTACTGTTTCAAGATGGCATCATAAATTTCGCCGATAATATCTCCGGCTTTCTTCGATACTTCAAGCTCTTTTTTCAGATGTACACTACCCTGGTCTGTTATAAACGAAAGTCTGTAAAATTCCTTTTCAAGATTTTCCAGAAGTATTTCTTCCGGCTCTCCGTTGGGATTTTCCATATCGTAAACAAGGAATGATTTAAAATTGCTTGTAACAACCCAGCGTGGATGCTGTGACAATGGAAGCCCAGAAATATATTTTCGTGCCTGTTGAAATGGATTTAATAAAGTTCCATCAGACTGCCTGATAGGTTCTCGAAGGTCTTTATCTATACTTTTCTGCTCAATCATTACTTTTGTAGACGGAATATAAATGTCTATAAAATTAGTGATTGTCTTATCCGTAAATTTTTCTTTTATCTGATTTTCGAAATATACAAAGTTTGCAAAGTCTTTTATTCCAAAAACATTGCACAGCAAATCCAGCCAGAATTTCTGACTCTCCCCTTTCTCATATCCTTTATTTTTCCAGTCTTCGCTGAACTTTTTTGCAGCCTTTGCTTGTTCCGTTTGTGTCATAAGAAAAATATAGCATAAAAAAGATAGTTCTTTAAGGGGAGTTAAGAGGAGTTACGGGTAACAATTATCTATTCTATTGTGCAAAGAGTTAGCGATAAACCAATGGGTAATCTTCGGGATTTTCCAGACTATCCAGTTCTATATCTGCATCAAGGTCTTCCCAATGCAGATTTCCAGAAAAATCAGTTGTAACAGCAGCAATTTGTTTGATACTAGCCTTCTCAAAAACCGGATAGTCTTTATAGCTGATAAAGTACTCTTTATCATTTGTTAAGATCCAGATTCCAAAAGGAGAAATATTTGTAACCTCTGTTTTAGTTGCAACCAAAGTGCTTGTTCCAGTCTGCATTAATTTCCTCCTTTCGTTTCTCAACAATAGCAAGAATCGTATGTACTTCTGAAGTAGAAAGATTAATAACTTTTGCAAGGCTTATTTCTGGTTCAAGCCAGATTTTTACCTCTCCATCAGAAGATGCAACATGTACATGCTTTCGAGTTTCTTCTCTTGAGAAAAAATAAAATCTGTATGGTCCCTCAACAAATACTGTCGGCATAATTATTTCCTTCAGAAAAATTATAACATATTTCAAGAAAATAGACATATTTTATATAACAAAATCAAGATATTCTTTTGTAGATTCCTTTATCCGTCTTTTCATTCAGGCAGAGATTTTTACACAAAAAACTGTATAAAATCTCATTTTGTGATAAAATAGCATCATAGATTTTATTCACAAATTCGCGGTACAAACTTTCTTATTATTGGAGTGAAATAATGAAAATTTTGGTTTTGAATGGTAGTCCAAAGAAAAAAAGTGACACAATGGTTTTAACAAATGCCTTTTTGCGTGGAATTAAAAAAAACGGTAGTCATGAGATTTCTGTTATGAACATTTCTGAAATGAAAATTTCACCTTGTCGTGGTTGTTTTGGGTGCTGGCAGGTGAAAAATAAACATTGTGTGATTGATGATGACCAGAATAGAATACTTGATTTGTATCCTGAAGTTGATTTGATTATCTG
>JAFOCI010000024.1 GCA_017381365.1 Treponema sp. | reverse complement strand
TGGAATGATTAGCTGTTCCAGTGAAGCAGAAAACAATGCGGCTCTGATTGGAATTTTAAACAGTTCCAAAGGTAATAGCGGAACACCTGTAAAAGAAACAGTAGCAACCCCAGTATTCAGCATTGCTTCAGGTGCAGTAGACAGTGGAACAACTGTAACAATCACTTGTGGCACAGAAGGCGCAAAGATTTATTACACAACAGACGGAACTGAACCAACAGCGGAAGGCACAGAATACAAATCTGCAATCAGCGTAACAGCGGCCGTAACACTTAAGGCAATTGCCGTAAAGAGCGGCATGAACAACAGTGCTGTTGCAAGTGCTAGTTATACAATAAGCAGTGGGAACATTCCAGAAGGCTTTGTGAAAGTAAAAGGAACCACCATCACAGGAAACGAAAGCTGGACACCATGGTCACACGTATTTGTAAGCAGAAGAAGCATTACAATTCCTGATATGTATGTATGCGACCACGAAGTAACAAGAGGAGAGTTTAAGGAATTGATGGGAACTGATCCAAGTACAGCAAGAGCTTATGATAAAGATGGAAATAAGCTTACAGGGGATGCAGTCCTTAACAATCCAGTAAATAATGTGAACTGGTATGCAGCTATTGCATATTGTAACAAACTGTCTTTAAAAGAAAACCTTACACCATGTTACTCTGTAAGTGGGGTAACAGATTGGGAAAATCTTGATTATAGTTCAATACCAACAGAAAGCGACACAAACTGGGATGCACTGTCTTATGACAAAGAAGCCGACGGCTACCGCTTACCAACAGAAGCAGAGTGGGAATGGCTTGCAAGAGGAGGTGAAAACTACACTTATGCAGGAAGCAATACTGTAGATGATGTAGCATGGTATAAAACAAATACAAATGATACAGGTTCAAGAGAAGTAAAGACAAAGCAGGCAAACGGCTACGGACTTTACGACATGAGCGGAAACGTGTGGGAATGGTGTTACGACTGGTACGACACTGTAAGCAGCAACACCGCCGACACCGGCGCGTCTTCTGGTTCTTTCCGCGTGCAACGCGGTGGTTCCTGGGATAACGGCGTCAGCAGCTGCCGGGTTGCTTACCGGGACTACTACTACCCGTACTACCGCAACTGCTACTGCGGTTTCCGTGTTGTGCGTTCCAGTTCTAAATAAATTTTAAAAAAAGCCCTACGGGCTAAAAAAACAATTAACGGAACCGCCGGTGCCGCCTAAAGCGGCACATAAAGGCGGTGGAGTAAATTGTTTTTTTGAGTGCCGCGCCTTTTGGCGCGGTCGCATAAAAATAAAAAAGGCTTAAGTCCGAATAAAAAGGTTTAGACCGGCGCGTCTTCTGGTTCTTACCGCGTACAACGCGGTGGTTCCTGGTATAACAACGATAACAACTGCCAGGTTTCTAACCGGAACAACAACAACCCGAACAACCGCAACAACAACTACGGTTTCCGTGTTGTGCGTTCCAGCTCTATAAGAAAAAGGTGGCAGGTAATAACCGTAATCCGCCTTTAAAAACTTTTAGAACCGGACTTTTGCCTGCATTGTAGGCTTTTCCCGTACAATGCAAATGCTTTTGCCGGACTTGTGCTGGTAGCCCACAGGTCGTCCCTTGCGAACGCTCAAGCCCGGCTTTTTATTTTGTGCTATATTGATTTTTTTTTGATTTGACGAAAAAGCTGGTTGGTGGTATATTAAAAGAAAGGGATGACGGTGTGTATGAATTAATCATACACACGGCAAACGGTTGGTCAAGGCTTTAAGCGTAAGCGTGCCTTGACCAACCGTAAATGCCCGAACATTTGGTCATCTCCACAAGTTTCTTTTTGTCCTAAAAGGACACAAGACCGCTACAGTGGGTCAGACTGGGCGGTCATTTTTTTTCTCTTCTACTTATAAAGGTAGGAAAGGACTGCAATAATTGTGCAGAGTACTGTTGCTATACATGCAACAACAGCAATAAATCTGTCAAAATTCATTGCACGAACCTCCCGTCAAATTAATCAACCAGTTTTCTGGCTGTCAGAGTCGGGAGACAACCGCCTGTAAGGGCATTCCTAAAAGCAGTTTAGCATATATATTTTATTTTGTATAGGTGTAAGTAAAAATGTCACAGTATCAGTCTTTTTTTATAAGTGCGTCTGGAAATTTAAGTCAGTGTGACGAAATCAATCACTTTTTGCGCTCACATGTTGTTATCCGCACGGTAGAAAATATCATAAACAGCGGCTCGAACTGCGGAATTCAGATTCTTGTTGAGTATAAGGATGTTCAGCAGTCTGGAGAAAAAACCGGGCGCCAAAAAATTGATTGGCGTGCAAGCCTTGCAACAGATGAACAGCGTGAACTTTTTGACAAACTTAAAGAGTTTCGGGCTAAATTTTCAAAAGAAAAGCACCTTGTGGGAGCGTACATGGTCTGCAAGGACGAACATCTTGCTTCAATTGTTCAGAACCCTGACATAACTCTGGAAGAAATAAAAAGCCTTCCTCATTCAAATAACATAATGCTTAAGGATTTTGCCGAAGAACTGTTCAGTGAATATCAAAAAATCTTGAACGAAAAAAAATCCGCAGAAGCACAAAACGCCACAGATAAAGAGTCCCAGAATGAAGCGGACAGCATCCCTTTTTAGTCAGATTGTTGATTACGAAAATCTTCGTCTTGCCTGGCTTAAAGCACGAAAAGGAAAAACCAGCAAAAAATCTGTTCAAAATTTTTCACGCAATGTAAACAAAAATCTTCAGGTAATACACGACAGAATGATTGCAAGTCCCCCTGTTCTTTCAAAATATATTCAGTTTAAGATTTACGACCCCAAAGAGCGAATGATAAGCGTTGTGCCTTTCCCCGACAGGGTAATGCATCACGCAATTATGAATGTCCTGGAACCTGTTTTTGAAAGGCAGTTTATCTTCCACACTTACGCCTGCCGAAAAGGAAAAGGAACCCACGCTGCGGCTCGTTATGCTTTCAAGTGCGCAAAAAAATCCCCATATTTTCTAAAACTTGATGTAAGAAAGTATTTTGATTCCATCGACCACACTGTATTAAAGCAGTTTTTGTGCAGGATTATAAAAGACGCCCGCTGCCTTGAACTTTTGTTTGGTGTAATCGATTCTTATAAAATTGATTTTGAAGGCGAATCAGCTGGCAGAAAAAAAGGTCTTCCCATCGGAAATCTTACAAGCCAGTTTTTTGCAAATTTTTATCTTTCTGCCCTTGACCATTTTATTCTGGAAAAATTGAAGCCAGAAGGCTATGTGCGCTACATGGATGATATGGTGATTTTTGGCGATTCAATTAAAGAATTAAAAAGAATTTTTGACAAAGTGGAGCGCTTTTGTTTAGAAAAACTTACCCTTTTTCTAAAAGTCCCGGTATTCGGAAAAACTTTTTTTGGAGTACCATTTTTAGGCTGGCGCATTACAAAAGACAGAATATTCCTGCTTTCCAAAACAAAACGCCGAATGAAAAACCGTTTGAAAGAAATCCAGAAAGCCTTTGAAAAGGGTAAAATCACCGAAGAAAAAGCAGTGGAAAGGACAAAAGCCGTGTTTGCAGCACGGAAGATAATAAATTCAGAATACATAAAAAATACGAAAGCATAAGGCCTATTTTTTTGTATAGCCAGAGAATAAGATTGAGTATTTGACGAAAATGCTAGTTGGTGGTATATTAAAAGAAAGAAGTGCCCGATTCTGTCGGTCGTCTCCACATTTTTTGGTGATAAAGCCGTCCAATGCATTGCGAACGTATGGGCGGCTTTACTTTTTAACTCTTTCTATCTTTTAAGTAAGAAAGGGCTGCTAGAATGAGAATGGCTAAATCAATAGCCAACGAAATAATTTCGTATAAAGTCATTCCGCAAAGCCTCCCTAAGTCAAATTCTGGCAAAACCAGTTGAGTTCAGGAGCCGCCGCCATAGAATCAGGCACTTCCAAAATCAGTATAGTATATATATTCAATTTTGTATAGGTTATTATTCAGAAGTGTTTGGGTTATTTTATTCTGAGCGAATTGCAATAGATTTGACGAAAAAGCTTATTGGTGGTATATTAGAAGAAATGGAAATGCCCGAACATCGGGTTATCTCCACATTTGGTGAATAGCCGCCACCAGTAGGTCAAACTTGGGCGGCTATATTTTTACTCTTTTTTATCTTTTAGATAAGAGAGTACTGGTCGCAAGCTAGTGCTTGCTTACCGAGTTTTGCTGTTTTTTGCTTTGCAAAAAACAGCAAAACTCGCAGTTATGTGATAAAAGCCTCCCAAAATTAAATTCCAGCAATTACCGGTAGAGTTTGGGAGCTAACCGCCAGTTCAGGCACTTCCAGAATCATTATAGCACATATCTTTATATTTGTATAGGTTTATGTAAAAATGTCTCAATCAGTCTTTTTTTATAAGTGGGTCTGGAAAAAAAGGGCGCCAGAAAATTGACTGGCGTGCAAGCCTTGCAACAGATGACTGGAAGAAATAAAAAGCCTTCCTCATTCAAATAACATAATGCTTAAGGATTTTGCCGAAGAACTGTTCAGTGAATATCAAAAAATCTGTTCAAAATTTTTCACGCAATGTAAACAAAAATCTTCAGGTAATACACGACAGAATGATTGTAAGTCCCCCTGTTCTTTCAAAATATATTCAGTTTAAGATTTACGACCCCAAAGAGCGAATGATAAGCGTTGTGCCTTTCTGCGGCCCGTTATGCTTTTAAATGTGCAGGGCGCTTTTTTGCACCGAACCACAGATGTATGGTTGCATCAAGAATGGAAAAATATGCATTTTGCCAGGCAAGGAGTATGGAACACCTTTAGTCCTGCAATCGGCAGATTGCAGGATGAGCGGATAGCGAAGTGTGGAACACTCCGGTTTTTGCGTAAGCAAAAATGCCCCTGTGGTCATGTTTATTTGTATCGTTTGCAAAAATACTGGTAACAGTTTATACTATAAATTCAGATTTTATTTACATTATGCCTTTCTGGCAAATACAATCAAAGGGTTAAATAATGACAAAGGAAATTCTTCCAATCAGAATTGGTATTGATATTGGTTCAACAACTGTAAAAATTGCTGTACTTGATGATGACGATAAGCTTATTTATGGAGATTATCAGAGACACCGTGCAGACATCCGCAGCACAATTATTAAGGTTGCTGCAGATGCATTTGATAAGTTGGAAAGTCAATTTCCTCTTGGTGAAAATCAGCCGCTGACTGTAAAGGTTACTGGTTCTGGCGGACTTTCTGTTTCCCAGTGGCTTAATGTTCCTTTTATTCAGGAAGTTGTTGCGGCTACAACGGCTGTAAAGAAAATAATTCCACAGACTGATGTTGTTATTGAGCTTGGCGGAGAAGATGCCAAGATTACATATTTTACCGGCGGTGTTGAACAGCGCATGAACGGTACTTGTGCTGGTGGTACAGGTGCGTTCATTGACCAGATGGCTGCTTTGCTGGAAACTGATGCGGCTGGACTTAATGAGCTGGCAAAAGGTGCTCAGACAATTTATCCTATTGCTGCCCGTTGTGGTGTTTTTGCAAAGACAGATATTCAACCGCTCATAAACGAAGGTGCCCGCCGTGAAGATATTGCTGCTTCCATTTATCAGGCTGTAGTAAACCAGACAATTTCTGGTCTTGCCTGCGGTAAACCAATTCGCGGTCACGTAGCATTTCTTGGCGGTCCGTTGCATTTTATGGATTCTCTCCGCTACCGTTTTATAGAAACTCTTAAGCTTAAGGATGATGAAATCATTGTTCCGGAAGATTCCCAGCTTTTTGTTGCCAGCGGTTGTGCTTTTAGTGCAGAACGCAAGTTTACTGGAGAAGGGGCAGAAGGCTTTAAATTTCCGACTGTAAAGGAATTCCGTGCAAGTCTTAAGAATCTTGTTGGGGCAGAGCTTAGCGAAGTTCAGCGTCTTGAGCCGCTTTTTAATAATGCAAACGAGCTTGAAGAATTCCGTAAGCGTCATGCAGAAGAAAAGGCAATGCGTGGCACTCTTGAATCTGCATCAGGTCCTGTATTCCTTGGTCTTGATTCTGGTTCAACTACAACAAAAGCTGTTCTCATCAATCAGAAGGGCGAAATTATCTGGGATTTTTACTCGCACAACATGGGAAATCCTGTTGAACTGGCTGTAAAAGTTCTTAAAGATTTGTATAAAAAACTTCCAAAGGATGTTTACATTGCAAGAGCTGTTTCTACTGGTTACGGTGAAGCTTTGTTTCAGGCTGCTTTTGGCGTAGATGCCGGTGAGGTTGAAACAATCACTCATTTCCGTGCAGCTGATTTCTTTGTTCCTGGCGTAGAATTCCTGCTTGATATTGGCGGTCAGGATATGAAATGTCTGCGCATGAAAGACGGCGCAATTACCTCTATTCAGTTGAACGAAGCCTGCTCTTCTGGATGTGGTTCTTTCCTTGATAACTTTGCAAATACAATGGGAATGGACGTAAAGGAATTTGGAAAGATTGCCCTTATGGCAGAAAAGCCTGTTGATTTGGGAAGCCGCTGTACAGTATTCATGAACAGCCGTGTAAAGCAGGCTCAGAAGGAAGGCGCTTCTGTTGCAGATATTGCGGCAGGTCTTTCTTATTCAGTAATTAAAAATGCGCTTTTTAAGGTAATCAAGCTTAGAAAAGCCAGTGATATTGGCACAAAGGTTGTTGTTCAGGGCGGTACGTTCTTTAATGATGCAATTCTCCGTGCCTTTGAAAAAATTGCCGGCGTAAACGTATTCCGTCCGGATGTTGCCGGTCTTATGGGTGCTTATGGTTCTGCCCTTATTGCCTACGATCAGTGGGTTGACCTTACAACTGTAAAACCTGGCGAACCTCAGATTGACATTTCAAAGGTTCGTTCTGGTCTTGCTTCTCTTGAAGAGCTTGAAAATTTTGAAGTTTCTCTTGAAAGCCGTCGTTGTGGAAAGTGCCAGAATAACTGTCTTCTTACAATTAACCGGTTCAGTACAGGTTCGGAAGTCCGCACATTTATTACAGGAAACCGCTGTGAACGTGGTGCAGAAATCGAAGGCAACGTTATTGATGCCAGCAACAAACGCAATACTGCTGTTGAACATATTGGCGAAAAAATGCCAAACCTTTTTGAATGGAAATATAAACGTCTGTTTGGCTATGTTCCATTAAAGCCAGAAGATGCTCCGATGGGCGATGTTGGTATTCCACGCGTACTTAACATGTACGAAAATTATCCCTTGTGGTTTACTTTCTTTACAAAGCTTGGATTCCGGGTTTTGCTTTCTCAGCGTTCTTCAAAGGCTGTGTATGAAAAAGGCATTGAAACAATTCCTTCTGAATCTGTCTGCTATCCAGGAAAAATCAGTCACGGTCATGTAGTTTCTTTGATTCAGCGGGGCTGTAAATTCATTTTCTATCCTTGTGCTCCTTATGAAAAACAGGAAGATTCCGGGGCTGGAAATCACTATAACTGTCCAATCGTAACAAGTTATCCGGAAGTTCTGCGCAATAACGTTGATGAACTTCGTCAGGATTCTTCTATTATATATATGGATCCGTTCCTTCCGATTTATGATAAGGCTCGTCTTGCAGAACGTCTTTGCGAAGAGCTTTTGCCAAAATTCCCGGCTCTTTCTGAAAAGCAGATTAAGGATGCTGTGGAAGCCGCCTGGAAAGAACAGGAAAAATTCCGTCAGGATACTCAGGAAGCCGGAGAAGCTGCTCTTGAACAGATGATTCGTGCTGGCGGAAACGGTATCGTTCTTTCTGGCCGTCCTTATCATCTTGATCCGGAAATCAATCACGGTATTCCAGAAATGATCAACGCACTTGGACTTGCTGTGTTTACAGAAGATTCAGTTGCTCATCTTGGTTCCATTGAACGTCCATTACGAATTATTGACCAGTGGGTATATCATAACAGACTTTACCGTGCGGCAGCTTTTGTTAGCGAAATGCCAGACCTTGAGCTTGTTCAGCTTACTTCATTTGGTTGTGGTCTTGATGCAGTTACTGCAGATCAGGTTGATGAAATCATGAAGTCAAAGAACCGCATGTACACTTTGATTAAGATTGATGAAGGCGCAAACCTTGGTGCTGTCCGTATCCGTATCCGTTCGCTCATTGCGGCTGTTAAGGAACGCCAGCGTCATCACAGAACTTTCCAGGTTAAAAAATCTGCCGCTTACCAGAGACAGGTGTTTACAAAGGAAATGAAGTATACTCATACAATTATTGGACCTCAGATGTCGCCAATACATTTCCGCATTCTTCAGAAGGCGTTCCAGGCTGAAGGTTACAATTTTGTTGTTCTTGATGCAGTTGACCCTAAGGCTGTAGAAGCTGGTCTTAAATATGTAAACAATGACGCTTGTTATCCTTCTATTCTTGTAGCAGGTCAGATGATTGCTGCCCTTGAATCTGGAAAATACGATTTGAATCATGTTTCACTCATAATCACTCAGACTGGTGGTGGTTGTCGTGCAACAAACTATATTGGATTTATTCGCCGCGCTTTGAACGATGCCGGCTGGGGTCATATTCCAGTTCTTTCGCTCAGTGCTCAGGGCTTTGAAAAAAATCCTGGATTCAAGATTACTCCAAAACTTTTGCACAGACTTCTTATGGCAATTCTTACTGGTGACCTTTTGATGAGAGTGCTTTACAGAACTCGTCCTTACGAAGCTGTTCCTGGCAGTGCAGATGCTCTTTACGAAAAATGGTCAGCTAAGGCAGAAAAACAGGTTCAGTCGCTTTCTATTACTGGTTACCACAGACTGCTTAAAAATATCGTAAAGGAATTTGATGCTCTTCCACTTAGACCAATCAAAAAGCCTAGAGTTGGTGTAGTCGGCGAAATTCTTGTTAAATTCCATCCGACCGCAAACAACAAGATTGTAGAAACAATTGAAAAAGAAGGTGCGGAATGTGTAATGCCTGACCTTACAGACTTTTTCTTCTATACATTCGCAACTGGTATTTTCCGTCATCGGGAGCTGGCATTCCCTAAAAAGACAGAACGCAATGCACGCCTTCTTGTATGGTTCCTGGAACTTTACCGCAACAAGATGAAGAAATATCTTCGCAAAAGCCGCCGTTTTGAAGCTCCGTCTTCAATTTACGAGCTTATGGCTGGTGTTGACGATATTGTTCAGCTTGGAAATATTACTGGCGAAGGCTGGTTCCTTACAGCAGAAATGGTTGAGCTTATTCATTCTGGTGCGCCAAGCATTGCCTGTGTTCAGCCTTTTGCATGTCTTCCAAATCATGTAACAGGAAAAGGTATGATCAAGGAATTGCGCCGTCGGTTCCCTGGTGCAAATATTTCTGCAATCGACTACGATCCTGGCAGTTCAGAAGTAAATCAGTTAAACCGTCTTAAGCTGCTGCTTTCAAATGCTCCTGCAGGAAAGCATCCTGATGAAAATGAAGACGGCGTAATTGTAAATCCAGATGGAACAACAGTTCGCCCGGAAATAAGACTTTCTGAAGGTGCGTCATCTTTGACTGATCCGGAACCTGTAAATCTTGGAGAAGCACCTCTTGAACAGAGCGGAATGGCGGCTCCAGAGATTACTATTGTTGCGGAAGAACCGGAAAATTCAAAATAAAGAGTTTCAGCTGTAACTTTTAGAGCTTATACTAATTTAAAAAGAATAAAGAGGGTAAATGTGAAAAGGTCAGTAAAAGCGTTTTTTTCAGCAATTATAATGGTTTTGCTGGCTGTGCCGTCTTTTGCTCTTTACAATCGGTACGGAATTCCAGATTCATCTGAAATCCGGCAGGATCTGGTGGAAACCTGGTTTGAAGCGCCTCTTTCAAATGTGCGCATGAACCGCCCGGAAATCCGAACCAATTCAATCGGCGAAAAATTTCAGATTCGCCTTGAAGAAACGGAAGATACCTTCAATATTTTTGTGGCTCCTTATGCCCGCATTGCTGTAGACGTTTATTCAGATAAAGGAAAATCAACTGAAATGCAGGATATTTATCCTGGGGATGCGGCTGGCAGCTGGCTTTTAGTACGGGATAAAAAATCTGGAAAAGCGATTCGCCTTAGATATTATTTTTCGGCAGACAGTGAAGTTTACGTGCAGTTTACGCCAATCAATAAAATGGCGTATGCTGATTATGTGATTTTTGGTTGTTATTCTGCAAAAGGCGTTCCTACAGGTCTTTACTTTGACCGTTTCTATGCGGCTTCGTTTGAACAGGTGGTACGCTGGACCAGCGGAATGTTGCCGTGGCAGTATTCTAAAATCTATGAGGACGGATATCATGCAAACCAGCAGATGCTCAATTTGTTGAAAGAGAGGAATTCTTCTGTTGTTTTCACCGAAGATGCCATGTACGATGAAGACGGCAATCCTGTCTATATTTCTACTGGAAAACCTAGGAAAATCCCAGAGGAAGACAAAAACAAAATCACTGTTTCTGGTGCAGGTTACCTTAAGTGGATTGCAGATGGAATCATTGAGCCTTTGACTGGAAGTCGTCTTAAACGTGAACCTTTGATTGTTCCAACTGTAGAATACAAGGATATTGGATTTCAGGGAATTCTTAATGATAAATATTCGATTTCTTTTAGCCTGGACTGGATTCGTAATCTGGCAAGTGCAGTGATTTCTGTTCGTTCTGGTCATAACTATATGTACAACGAATCAAACGTGGATGTTCGGGTGGAACCTTTCACTTCAGAAATGACGGAAAAAGGAATCATCAATTCTGCAGGCTTTATTGATAACACTGGCTATCAGATGCAGTGTCTTAA
The DNA here is from genome assembly GCA_017381365.1 of Treponema sp. Lineage (GTDB taxonomy): Bacteria > Spirochaetota > Spirochaetia > Treponematales > Treponemataceae > Treponema_D. The sequence goes on along the minus strand of JAFOCI010000024.1, from coordinate 1,795 downwards.
GGCTTTGCTTTATGTTCTTGCTGTTACTGAACCAGATACAATGTATTTTGCCGCAATCCGTGAAACTGACAGACGTAGTCCGGAAGTTAAGGTATTCAATGATTGCTGTGCGATTTTTCCTTATTTTGATACAAAAAAATGTTTTAGATGCGTAATATATAAAGATGGTGCGGAAATGTCTTTTGACGAATTTTATAGCCGCTACTGCCTTGATTTTATATATTTAACAAGAGTTCAGGCTTCGGAACAGTTCTTCCCAGCTGAATAAAAAATTGCTTTTGATAAAAAAATGAAAAAAATCTGTGTTTATTTATTGTCCATGTTTGTTTCTGCAATGGTTTTTGCCAGTGGAAATGAAACTGATATTCAGCTCTTTAATGAGTTGTTTTCGTCTTATAACAGTGGCTTTTATCCTGGCGCTGTGGAATATTCAAATCGCCTGATAAATGAATATCCTGAATCGGCTTATGCTGGGGCGGCACTTGTAATTCAGGGTGAATGTCTTGTACGGCTGAATGAATTTGATGAAGCTTATATGGCTCTTTTAAAAGCAGAAAAGTCAGATTTGGATCCGGAAATCAGAAATCATTCTAAATTCTGGCTGGGCCGGCTTTTTGATGCAAAAAAAGAATTTGACGTGGCTCAGTCTTATTATTATGACTACTGTCTTAATGCTGGCGAAAAAGGTCAGTTTTTTGCCCAGGCGATTTTAAAATCTGCAAATATTTACTATATTCTTGGCGAATATAAAAACGCTGCAATGAATTTTGAATATGTTGTTCAGAACGGCGGCAAATATACAAAGTCTGAAATCTACAACAGTATCCTGCGTTATTCTGATTCCTGCAATAAAAGCGGTCAGCCTGACAAAGCCATCGCTCTTTACAATAAAATTGCAAAGGATTCTGTAGATTCTGTTGTTTACTGGGGATTAACTGAATTTACAGGCGATTCCTATGCTGCAAAAAAAGATTATAAAAAAGCTTATGAGCTTTACTGCCTGGTGCTTTCCAGCGGGGAAAAATCTCTGGCTGCAAATGCGCTAAAAAAGGCGTACAATATTTCTTCTGAACATCGTAAGGAAGTTGGTGCTGAGCCAGGTGCTGTTTTGCAGAACGCTCAAACAGCTTTAAACGAATCGCCTGAGCTTTTGGGCGAATTCTGGACCCGGCTTGGAATTGATGCATTCAATGCCGGGGATTTTTCAAAAGCTGTCAGTTATTTTAATGAAGCGGAAAAATATCAGTCTTCTGAACTGATGGAACTTATAAGACTTTACCGTGCAGAAATCACTGCCGGCAAAATTATAGATTCAAAATCAGCGGAAAAAGCTGAAGCACAGTTAAAAGAAGCGGAAAAATTGCAGCAGCAGATGGAAAATCCTAAGTACGTTCAGGATTATTATCGTCTCTTTGTAAAATATGCGGCTTATCAGCAGCATTGGGAAGATGTAAAAAAATATGCAAAAAAAGCTGGCAGTAATGATGATTCAACAAATTATTATGTGGCGCTGGCTCAGTTTGAAACTGGCGATTATTCGGAAAGTGCAAAAATTCTTTCTGGAAAAAACAACGAACTTTTTGCTTTGTCTCTGGCAAATCAGCAGAAATTAAAGGAATCTGCTTTAGTTTATGGAAAATCTGACGGAAAGGACGGACTTACTCCACAGGAACGTTTGAATTATTCTAAAGTTCTGCTTCTTTCTGGAAGATACAGGGAAGCTCAGATTGAAGCAAACAAGTCCGGCTTGAATGAAGGTAAATACATACTTGGACTTGCGCAGTTTAATACATGG
>JAFOCI010000023.1 GCA_017381365.1 Treponema sp. | reverse complement strand
GCTCAGCGACAAAAAAGATTTTGATGTACAAAAGATGATTGGCAAATATAAACCAATGTCTTTTGCAGAAGAAGCTTTGACTGCCATGAATTAAGTATTTTAGAAAGTCGACTTGTTCGTTGACTTTTTATGGGAGGAAATTATGATAAAAAAAATTATGAAAGGAATGGGGCTTATTGCTTGTGCCTTGATGCTTTCTTTTTCTTTAAATTCATGTTCGGAGTCGGATTCTGACAAAATGGCTGCTGGAATTGTTTTGATGCAAAACAGTAGTTCTGGAAAAACTAATAATCCAGCAAACCCGGACAATCCAGCAAATCCGGACAATCCAGCAAACCCGGACAATCCAGCAAATCCGGATAATCCAGATAATCCAATAGGCGATGACGAACCTGTAAACGCTGAACTTCCTGCTTATAGTGTGGTTGTTACTAGTGCAAAACTTCAGTCAGAAGATTTAAGGGGCAGTATCTATCCTGTTGGAAACGTTGATTCATATGTAAAAACAACAGTTGACGATAAAAATGTTCTTAACGTAGAAGTTTTAAGTGGTAAAACTTCTGATATCTGGGAAACATATTTGTATTTTGATAAGATTGAATATGTTGCAGGAAAAAATTATGAAATTTCTGTTGACCTTAAGGCTGATAAAAAAACTACAGGAATCGTTCAGTTTAGTCCATACAATTCATATGACGGAAGTGGTGAATATATAGAATTGACAGATGAGTGGCAGACATTCTCAATTTATTCTGATTTGTGGGATGAAACACAGGATGCATATTTCCAGTTAGCATTTGGTCTTGCAGATAAAGTTTCAATCCGCAATTACAGCATCAAGGAATCAGAAAAAGAAGGTAGAATTCCAACTGCATACTGGTCAACTAAATCTGTGATTTACAGTAATCCAATTATTTCTACAAAAGATTCTGTTGAAATCAATCATGTAGCAGAAGATAATTCTGTTTACTATAAGTTATTTATTGGCTCAACAAATATTGGAAAACTGTATAAAATTGAGTTGAATGCAACAGCTGAAAAAGAAACGGAGTGCAGAATTTATGTACGTAGTTATGAGCCTGCAAAAGGTGTTTCAGGTGGCACGTTTATTCTAGATAATGACGCAGGAAAAGATATTACATTGTATATGGCTTGTCACTCTGGCGCAGAAGCTAAAGAGGTTACAAGACAGGTGTGTTTGGAAGTTAATCCTTCTGAAAAAGCAAAAATTACAATCAGTGATATAAAAATTACAGAAGTTGATTCTATGCCTGATGACCGTACGGTATATCTTGGAGGAGGTTCATATAACGGAACAGAAATAAACCCATATACATTTGCAAAATTTAAGGATGGCATTCTTAATTACTGCATGCATCCTGGAAAAACATTGTTCCAGATTCTTTTATCTGATGATTCTAAGAATCCATGGAATAACTTTACTTCTTTCCGATTAATTAGCAAAAATGATGTTGCTGGTTTTAATATTATAGGCTATGTACAATATGATTCTTTAGATGGAATCCTGGCAGAAAATACAACTAATCAGGATATCTGCGTAAAAATCAGTTTTGATGAATTTTATGGACTTTGCTTTGAACAGAGCATAGAACCTGATTTTAAATGGTACATAGAAGGTGAGTTTACAGCTCAGACTGTAATGAAATATACTACAAATGGTTATTACTACGACTTTGTTTATAATTCAGAAACAATGCACTCGTGGGGTAGTCCAGAGCAAATAGTTCAGTTCAGGCTTATTGCACCGGATGGCGGAAGGTATGGCTCAGATGGTGCTGTTGAAAATAAGTTTGCAAAATCTGACTGGAATAACAGTAATAACATCAGAGCTCAAGGTCTTATTGACGGAAACACTTATGTTGTAAAGCTTAGATTTGAAGATCTTGGTACAGAAGATTATACAGGACCTTATGTTATGATTTCTGGAGACTTTGATCCAAATTATGAACCTGTTAAAGAATCATCTGTTCCATACATTGTAGGTGATATTACAGATAGTAAATTTGTTCTTATGACAGCAGAAGATGATGGCTTGTATTCATATACAGTAACACTTCCTGATGATTTTGAACCTACGTGGGGGGAGACTACTGGTATTGCTTTTAAGTTCTCTACCTGGGGAGACTGGGGACATCCATCTATAGGAGCAGTAGATTTTGGGGAATATAGTTCATTTAATTTTTATAGTTCTTTACACAACAGTTCTGATAGTTCTAACTGTCACTGGCCATTTCCACAGCCAGGTGACACTGTAAAAATTACTTTGAATCTTACAGATATGAAATGTGAAGCTGTAATTGTAACAGAGTAAAACTGCAATGGACCTTACTAGTCAAAAAAAAATCATAAATATAAGCAGAACATTACTTTTATACTATTATCAGGTTTTTCAAGATAATCGTTTAGACGGTAATCAGTGTTGTATTTATGATGAAATTACAAAGGGCTGTCCAATAGTAAAGTTCATGTGCGAATTGTTCTGCAACTGCATTTATGTGTCTTTCTTCTGGTGTTAAACCAGATAGTTCCATTGCAGGTGCTACATAAGTTCAGGAATCTCTTAAGGTAACCTTAGGAAACTTTGGGCCTGTATTCATAGCCGTAAGCATGAGCCTTTTTGCTTTTACAACATTGATTGGAAACTATTCTTATTGTGAAGGCTGTCTTCGCTATATTCTTAAGAGAAAGCCTTCAAAGACAGTATGTATTGTAATGCGTCTTGCTGCCAGTGTAGTGGTTTTCCTTGGGGCGATTGTTAGTATGGGACTTGTATGGGATACTGCAGATCTCTGTCAGGCAATTATGGTCGTAATTAATGTGCCAGTGATTATCATTATTGCAAAACCTGCATTGCTTGCACTTAAAGATTATGTGGAGCAGAAAAAAGCTGGTAAGGACCCACATTTTATTGCAAAGAATTGCGGAATTGCGGAAGAAACAGATTACTGGAAATAAATACAGTATTCAGGCTTTTTTGAAAAACTTTAAAATGATGTTTTTCAGAATAAATCCTGCAATTGACCTAACCAGCTAAAAGTAATATATTATAAATATGAACAAAACATTACTTCTTCTACTATTATCAGGTTTCTCTAGATGATCGCTTAGACTGGTAGTGTTGTATTTTTGATGTGAAATTACAAGCCTGTCGCTAAGCGATGGGCTTTTTTGTTTTTAGAGGAGATAATTCTATGTCTGTTATGAATCCAAACGGAAAATATCGTGCTTTTGAGGATGTGCCTTTGAAGAACCGCACATGGCCTGACAAAAAAATTACAAAAGCTCCAATGTGGTGTTCTGTTGATTTGCGAGATGGAAATCAGGCGCTCATCAATCCGATGAGTGTTGAACAGAAGCTGGAATTTTTTGATCTCCTTGTAAAAATCGGTTTTAAAGAAATTGAAGTTGGATTTCCTAGTGCCAGCGATACAGAATTCAATTTCATGCGCCGCCTTATAGAAGAAAATCACGTGCCGGAAGATGTTACTCTCCAGGTTCTGTGTCAGGCACGCGAACATTTGATTAAACGCACTTTTGAATCGCTTAAAGGCTGTAAAAAGGCTATTTTCCATCTTTATAATTCAACTTCGCCTTCTCAGCGAAAATATACTTTTAATAAGTCAAAGGACGAAATCAAGCAGATTGCTATTGAAGGCATCCGCTGTGTAAAGAACTGCCTTTCCATGAGCGAAGGAACTGAAATTCGCCTTGAATATTCTCCGGAATCTTTTTCTACAACTGAAGTTGATTACGCTCTTGAAGTTTGTGAAGCTGTAAAAAAGGAATGGGGCTGTTCTGCAGCAAACAAAGTAATTCTGAATCTGCCTACAACTGTTGAGTGCGCAATGCCTAATCAGTTTGCGGACCAGATTGAATATTTCTGCCAGAACATTTCTGAGCGGGAAAACGTAATTATTTCTTTGCACAATCACAATGACCGGGGCGAAGGTGTTGCACAGTGCGAGCTTGGTTTGCTGGCTGGTGCGGACCGCGTGGAAGGTTGTCTTTTTGGTAACGGCGAACGAACTGGAAACCTGGATATCGTAAATGTTGCCATGAACATGTATACTCAGGGAATTGATCCTGAGCTTGATTTCAGAAATATGCCTGAGCTTACAGAGGCTTATACTCGTCTTACAGGAATGGAAATTCATCCGCGTACACCTTATTCTGGGGAGCTTGTATTTACTGCATTCAGCGGTTCTCATCAGGATGCAATTCGAAAAGGTATGGCTGCCCGCGTAAATATGGAAGAAAACGCATACTGGGATGTTCCTTACCTTACTTTTGATCCACATGATATTGGCCGTCAGTACGAAGGTATCATCCGCATCAACAGTCAGTCTGGTAAGGGTGGTGCAGCTTTTATTATGGAACAGGATTACGGTCTTGTGCTTCCAAAAGCTATGCATCCAGTATTTGGTGGTCTTGTTAAGGATGCTGCCGACAAAGCTCAGCGGGAGCTTAAACCTGCTGAAATTTACAATGTATTTGAAAAAACATGGCTTAATACTAAGTCACCTTTGAATATTCTGGAAATTACAGAAAAGCATATTGAAGGCGAACGTGGCAGCAATTTGCCAGAACAGGTTGCTGCAATGGCTACTATTGAATGGAACGGTAAAAAGATGGCGATTGCCGGTAACGGAAACGGACCTCTTGATGCATTTGTAAATGGTCTTAAGCAGACTGACGCACCAAAGTTCAATATTACCAGCTTCCATGAACACAGTGTAGGAACTGGTTCTGATACTTGTGCCGTAGCTTATGTTCAGATTACTAAAGAAAACGGCGAACAGGTTTGGGGCGTTGGAAAATCTTCTAACGTTGGCCGCGCTGGTATTGCCGCAGTGGTAAGTGCATTGAATTTTAAGGCATAATCTAAAGGGGTGCGCAGGAAATGCAGAGTTTGTTGTTCCTGCAGCACCCCATATTTTTTGGAGACTGGCATGACAGCTAAAAAATATACTGCGGCAATAATTGGAATCGGGCGAATAGGCTTTACTCTTGGTTTTGATAAAAAACGGGAACAGCCTGCCAGTCATACCATGGCGTTGCTTTCCAATAAGCGCATTCAGATTGTTGCAGGCTGTGATTCCGATGCAGAAAATCTGGCCCGCTGGCACAAATATGTTCCAAAGGCTTCCGTTTTTTCTGACTGCAAGGAAATGCTTTCTTCTGTTTCTGCGGACATTGTTGTAGTTGCGGTAAATGAAGACGCTCATAAGTCCTGCGCGATTGCTGCCATAAAGTCAAATCCAAAGCTTGTTATTCTTGAAAAGCCGGTTGCGCTGAATATGATAGAAGGAAATGAGATAAAAACTGCTGCAGAAGAGGCTGGCGTTCCTGTTCTTATAAATCACGAACGGCGATTTGCTTGTGATTACAGAATCGCAAAAAATTATATTTCAAAAATTGGTGCTATTCAGACTGTAAATGCCCGCCTTGACTCTGGTTTTTATGTTTATAATCCAGAAAAAGAATCAAATGGTGAATACAGTCTGCTGCATGATGGAACTCATTTAGTTGATATTGTGATGTTTTTGCTGGAGGACTGTGATAATCCTTCTGAACCTGTGCTGAAAAATCTTAAAATTTCTGACATTTTTTATGATGAAAAAATATCTGGTGTAGTGCGTAATCTGAATGTTCATGCGCAAAACGAAAAATGCAGCGACATAAATTTGTTTTTTAGCGGAAGAAGCAAATTTTTTGGATTTGAAATTGAAATTATTGGTACTGAAGGCCGCATCAGAATTGGAAACGGACTGTTTGAATTTTTCAGTCGCCAGGAATCTAAACTCTACACAGGTTTTTATTCTTTGCTTCCCGATAAAAAAATAAAAAGACCTTCAAAAACTGGTTATTTTGCTAATATGGTTCAGAATTGTGTTGATTTTCTTGATGGAAATGCAAATCTTCGTTCAACTTTACAGACTGGTTTAAATACTTTACAGATTCTGGAAGAAATAAAAAAAATTTTTTAGAAATTTATTTATTTTTGGCTGTCTTTTGCTTCTGTCAAATTTTGCAACTAATTTTATAAATTTTCAGCTTTCAAAAAACACATAATTGATTTGCAGAATGAGGTTTCCGAAAAAGAAACGGAAATTGATTATTTTAAGGATTATCTTGAAAATTTTTTTCTTGCCGGAATGTACGATGCTTTTATTCTTGAAAGAGTTCTGGACTATGAATTTCAGATTTTTGTTTCTAAAGATAAGCAGCATTATTTTGATGATGATTCAAAGGTGTATAATTGTCTGATTTACGAAAAAAAATGACTTTATCTAATGGCCGTGCTTATTCAAAAAACGGAAAATATTATATAAATATTGTAGTTCCGCCAAAAGCAAAAGAATTTGCTGTAAAAAACGGTTACAGAATTACAATTGGCGAAGAAATAATGCATTAGAATAAAAAAATGTCCGCCGGTAAAAGTAAATTTTTACTACACGGACATTTTTTTATGAAAAACTTTCTATTCTGCGCGAATAGATGTATTTTTTACTACAACGTCGTGAGCGCCACCCTCTCGGAGAGATGCTGCAGAAACCATTGTAATCTTAGCTTTTTCCTGAAGTTCAGGAATTGTAAGAACACCGCAGTTACACATTGTATGAATGATTTTGCTTGTTGTAAGTGTTACGTTGTCATGGAGTGAACCAGCATAAGGAACATAAGAATCTACTCCTTCTTCAAATGCCATGCCTTTTTTTCCGCCAAGGTCATAACGCTGCCAGTTGCGGGCACGGTTTGAACCTTCTCCCCAGTATTCCTTTACGTAATTGCCGTTTACCATAAGTTTTGTTGTTGGTGATTCATCAAAGCGGGCAAAATAACGACCCTGCATTACAAAATCCGCACCCATTGCAAGGGCAAGAGTGATATGATAGTCATGAACGACGCCGCCATCTGAACAGATTGGAACGTAAATACCAGTTTCTTTGTAACATTCGTCCCGGGCTTTTGCAACTTCAATTGTAGCAGTTGCCTGTCCACGTCCAATACCTTTCTGTTCGCGAGTAATACAGATTGAACCACCACCAATACCGATTTTTACAAAGTCTGCACCTGCTTCTGCAAGGAAACGGAAACCGTCAGCGTCTACAACGTTTCCAGCTCCTACTTTTGCCTGTGGCCATTTAGCGTGGATATCCTGAAGAGCCTTGCGCTGCCATTCTGTAAATCCTTCTGAAGAATCCAGAGTCATTACATCTACACCAGCTTTAAGCAATGCAGGTACGCGTTCCATGTAGTCACGTGTATTAATTCCGGCACCAACAATGTAGCGTTTGTCAGCATCAAGAAGTTCATTTGGGTGTTCTTCGTGGCTTTCTACGTCCTTACGGAAAACAAGATACTGGAGTTTACCATCTTTATCTACAACAGGAAGCTGATTGATTTTGTTTTTCCAGATGATGTCATTTGCTTCTTCAAGAGTTACGCCAACTTCTGCTTTTACAAGATCACTGAGTCCTGTCATATAATCCTGAACCTTTGCTCCTTCCGGGCAGTGGTCAAGGCGGAAATCGCGTTCTGTGATAATGCCAAGAAGTTTGCCGTCTGCTTCGCCATTGTCTGTTACGGCAACAGTTGAGTGACCTGTCTGTTCAATTTTGGCAACAAGTTCTGTGAGAGTTGCGGTTGGAGCAATGTTTGTATCAGAAGTTACAAAACCAGCTTTATATGCCTTTACTTTAGCAATCATTGCTGCCTGATTCTCGATTGTCTGAGAACCGTAAATGAAACTGATTCCACCTTCTTTTGCAAGGGCAACTGCCAGAGTGTCATTTGAAACTGACTGCATAACGGCAGAAACCATCGGGATATTCATTGTGAGCGGACATTTCTCGCCGGCTTTCTTGTTGTAACGTACAACTGGTGTTTTCAAAGAAACGTTAGCTGGAATGCAATCTGGACCTGTGTAACCAGGAACCAACAGATATTCATCGAATGTGTGTGATGGTTCTGAAAAATAGAAAGCCATTTTCGAAATCTCCTATATGATATAAAAATATAATTGAATGATTATAGTACAAATAAAAATCAATGTCGAGATAGCCATGTAAATATTTATTTATCCATAATTGTGATTTCTACGCGCCGGTTTCGGGCTCGACCTTCTTCTGTCTGGTTTGTATCAACAGGATCAGAAGCTCCTTTGCCCTGCGTAAAAATGCAGTTTGGATTTCTGATTTTTAATCTTGCAAGGTAGTCGGCAACCGCAGAAGCTCGTTCTTCACTTATCTGTTGCTGCATTTTAAGGGTGCCTCGTTTTGCACAGTGCCCGGTAACTAAAAGATCGTTTTCAAACTCTTTAAGAATTTCTCCGATTTTTACAAGCTTGGTTTTTTCAGAGTCCATCAGAAGACTTGAATCCGGCTGAAACTGAATGTTTTCAATGCTTATTGTAAGTCCCCGATCACTTTTTTTAACGTCAATATTTTCAAGTCCAAGCTCGGCAACAGTTTCTGTAATTTTTTTTAGATTTTCGTCTGTGTTTGAACGGTGGAATTCTGTGACTTCTGCGTGAGCTTTTCCTGTGAACATAATTACATCTCCAGAAAAAGTTTCAATTTGAATTTTAAAGTCTTCGCTATAGTTGTCAATTTGACCTCGTTCATTATCCCAGTAAATTTTCTGATGAGAAAAACCTGTTGTAATTTTTGGAGCATCAAGAACAGCATTGTAACTGCTGCTAAGGTCTGGAGTCGTAAAAAACATTTTGTAGTTTATTTCAATAAGACTTAAAATTTTTCCGTCTTCGTTTTCAATATCACCGCGGTAAATGTAGTTTGCATCAAAAGGAAATTGAAATGGTTTTTCTATTCCAAAAGTTCTTCGCAAGTCGTGGGCTTCGTATCCCTGCCTGCTCCAGCCTTGCCCGGGTTTTACTTCACGGTCAGGAAAAACAGGAACATCCCGGACTGTCGGCATGAAATATATATCTTCTATTTCATATTTTCCATTTGTATCCCTTGTAAACACGCTTTCATATTCTTCCCCCCAGGAATAGCTTTTGTTGTTCCATGCCTTTGCGGAATTTTCTGTTGTCATAAAAACTGCCTGTGCAGTTCCTCTTCCGTTTTCATCAACTTCAGTGATTATTGAAGATATGCGATTTAAAATAACAGCCGTATGATTAAAACGGCCGTTCAAATAAACATCTTCTGTTACTGTTGAAAGAATTCTGCTCTGATCATTTTCTTTAAATTTGAATTGAAATAATTTAGGCTCAGCATCTGTATTTATTTTCTGTGCAAAAAGTCCGCTCATAGAAATGATTGCGGCCAGAAGTAAAAGTTTTTGTTTCATACTTCTATTATAACAATTTTTGAAAAGAAACATTCACTTTATTGCATTTTTTTTATCAAAAAAACTAATAAATATGTATGGAAGAAAATTTAAAATTTGATGCAGATGAAATTTTTTACGACGACCCTGCAGCTCAAGCTGCACTGGAAAATTATGGAATCAAATATCTTTTTCCCTGGCAGCGGCTTGTTATTGCAAACATTCTGGATGCAGCAAAAGGAGAGGACAGGGAAGTTCTAGGAAAACAAATTGTGCTGCTTCCTACAGGAGCAGGAAAATCGCTATGTTTCCAGATTCCTGCTATTCTGCTGGATGGTCCTACACTTGTAATTTATCCGCTTTTAGCTCTTATGAGCGATCAGTATCGCAGAATGAAAGAAGGCGGTATGGAATGCGTGATTTTTCGCGGAGGTCAGGATGAAAAAGAACGTCAGGAAAATTTCAGACAGCTTGAGAAAGGCGCAAAAATCATTATTGCAAATCCAGAAGTTCTTTCAAATCAAAAATTGCTGGAACAGCTTTGTAAATGTGGAATAAAACATGTTGCTATTGATGAAGCACATTGTGTTTCTGAATGGGGAGATACTTTTCGTCCTCTTTACCTTGAGCTTGGTTCCATTTTAAAAAAACTGAATGTTCCTGTTGTAACGGCTTTTACAGCAACGGCTTCTCCAGAAGTTCTTACCCGCATAGCTCAGGTTCTTTTTGATGGCGAAGCTCATATTGTGCGAAGTGACAGCGACAGACCTAACATTCATTATTATGTTAAGAAAGTAGCGGCAAAAAAAACGGCGGCACTTATTCTTGCAAAAACTGAACCACGTCCGATGATAATTTTTTGCGGAACTCGCAGCAGAACTGAAGATATGGCTCAGGAACTGAATACTGCTTATGGTGAAGGAACAGCAAAATTTTATCATGCCGGTTTGGAGAGGGAGGAAAAAAACGACATCGAACAATGGTTTTTTAATCAAAAAGATGCTGTTTTGTGTGCAACCTGTGCTTATGGGATGGGAGTTGATAAAAAGGATATTCATACAGTCGTTCACTTAGATCCTCCACTTACTGCGGAGGCATATATTCAGGAAGCGGGACGAGGCGGTAGAGACGGTTCTGTTGCGAATGCAATTCTTTTGTGGTCTCAGGAAGACAGAGTAAAATTCGCACAGTTCCCTGTCAGTTCAAGAAATTCTGCTTTACGACTTTTTGCAGAAACAACAGAGTGCCGTCGTCAGATTTTGCTGGATGCACTTGGAGCTGAACAGGCAGTATGTAGTGGGTGCGATATCTGCGATTCGAAAGCAAACAGAAAAAAAAGAATGTCAGGGTACGGAATTCCATTGCTCCAGAAGTTCAAGGAATTCAATGATGAAAAAAACAGAATATCAACCAAAAACGAAATGCCAGGCTGTCGTGTTCCTTCAGATTATGAGCTGGCTTATAAATTCGTTTCTTTTGCGGAGAAATATTTTTCTGTGGAAACCTTTGAAACAGCCTTGATAAAACTTCTGAACGAAATCACAGTAAAATTCACAGGTGTGTATGTTTGGGACCATTCGGGGTACATGCAGATTATCAGTGCGTTAAAGTCCCAGCATAGAATAAAACAACTGAACTGGCCGTGGGAAAACAGATTAGGAACTTGCGACAGGGTAAAAGAACGGAAGAAAAAAATTAAACGCTTTGTAAAGCTTAAGCTTCTGGTGCTGGTGAAGCATTGCCGGAAGAAGCCTCTGAACCGCCTTCTTTTCCAGCTGCAGGAGCAGGTGCTGGGGCTGTTTTGATTTTTTTACCTTTTGGCTTAGGAGTTTTTTTTCTGTAGGATGCTACATAGCAGCAGAAATTAAGCATTAATATTACAGCTATTGTTGTACCAATAACATAAGGATTTAAGAGAACTTTGAAAATAAGTTGATTAAGAGTCATATTTTCCATAGTTTTTAGTCTTGTTCTGGATTTTGCAAGGATATAAGAGCAGCCTGATTTCCTGAAAGATATGCGCTGCATCTTTCTTCTGTCATTGGTTTTCCGCAGAGAAATCCCTGTATTATATGACAGTTGAATTTTTTCAGAAGTTCATACTGCTCGTCATGTTCAACACCTTCTGCAATTGTGTCCAGTCCCATCTGGGAAACCATCATAATAATTGAATTTGTTATGTTAGCCTGAATACCATCTTTTGAAGTGATGTCATTTATAAAGGATTTGTCGATTTTAAGCGTGTCTAATGGCAGCATCTGAAGATAACTTAAAGAAGAATAGCCTGTTCCAAAGTCGTCTAGGGAAATTTTAAAACCCATATCCTTAAGCGTTTTCATTTTAGAAATGGCATCTTCCATACTGTCAATCATAATTCCTTCTGTAATTTCAATTTCAACGAAATTAGGTGAAAGCTGATATTTATCAAGACAATTTTTTATATCGTCAATAATAGAAGGTTGTTTTAACTGAATTGGTGAAAGATTTATAGAGATTATGCCTTTAAAATCATACTTTGTCTGCCACTGCTTTAGGGTAGAAAAGGCTGTATTTATTACCCAGTTTCCGATAGGAATAATCAGTCCGCATTCTTCTGCCATTGGAATAAAAACAGAAGGAGGAATATCTCCCAGTTCTTCATCATGCCAGCGAATAAGCGCTTCAAAACCCCGTAAAGTATTGGATTTTACGTCAAACTGTGGCTGGTAGACCTGTTTGAATTTGCTCTCCAGAACAGCCTGAGTCATTTTATTCTGTATGCTTAGCTTCTGGATAAAGGTTTTTTGCATTTCTGGGACAAAAGCCTGAAATTGATTTTTTCCTTGTTTTTTTGCACAGTGAACTGCAATGTCAGAATAACGAAGCAGATCGTTTTCGTCTTTAGAATCATCAGGAAAAACTGATAATCCACAGGAAACATTAATATTATTAAGCTGAAAAGCTTCAAAAATGGCATCACAGGAATTTATAATCGTATCTACTGCATTTGCATTCTGAATGATAACAAGAAATTCATCATCACCATGTTTATAGGCAATAATATTACTGTTTTTGAATTGGGAAAGAACTTTTGCTGCATCTATAAGTATTTTGTCTCCTGCAGAATGACCTTTTGAATCGTTGATGTACTTCATGTTATCAATATCAACAATAAGAACACCTACTTTTGTAGAATTGAATTCAGCTTTCATCAAAAATGCAGGAAATTCCTCATTGAACTGATTTCTGTTTGGAAGTCCTGTCATAAAATCATGGTATGCAGTTTTCTTCAATTTCTGGGCATGATTTTTTTCTTCTGTAACGTCTTCTATATTTACAACCAGAAGACCATCAGAAGTTCCTCTCATCTGAACTCTCATCCAGCAGTGCAGCTGTTCTGAATAATACGTAACAGGCTCCAGATTTATGCCGTTTATTGTTTTTTCCGCAATGTCAAACCAGGGAATATCTGCATTTAATATGTCTCTGATTTCAAGAAATGAATGACCAGAACAGATAGAATGTTTTATTGATTTTTTGAACGCCTCATTTATGTGAAGAATTTCAAAATCTGCTAGTTTTGACCCATCATACACAGGTTTTGCAACCATCACGGGAGAAGAAAAAGCATCAAGTATTGAAGATAAGTCCAACTGGTTCATAAGTATTTTCATTTTACTACAACTTTTTTTTTTGTCAAAATTTTTTAATAAATGTTAATTAAGAGAAAAAAATCAGGCTGATAAATTAGTGCTTACTAAAAGAATATCAGCCTGAAACAATTCTATTTTTTAGTTAGAAATTCTTAGATTTTCCCAAATTGAATAATACTTATCAATGTCTTTTCCAAGATCATTTTTTAATTCGCATTTTTCCATGATGCTTGCAGGATACATAGGTTTTGTCTGCATAAATTCTTCAGCTTTAAGGTTTACATAACAAGGGAAACGGAAGAAATCAAGGAATTTTGCATAATTTTCAGGACGGTGAATGAAGTTTATGAATTCTGTTGCAAGCTCAGCATTTTTAGAGTCTTTAAGAATACACATGCTATCAAGGTATGAAGGTCCGCCGTTTTCTGGAATAAAGAAGTCAATTGTATCATCCCATTCTTCTTCTGGAACTTCGCCGTACACGCATTCTGCGTAACCCTGGCAAAGCCACAAATCACCACGGGCAAAATCCTTTCCAAAACCTTCTGCATCAAATTTTACAATGTTTGGAACCCAGTTATTTTTGATAAGATCAGAGATTTCCTTAAGTTCGTTATCATTTGTTGTGCATACGCTGTAACCTTTGTAAGCCAATGCATCGCCCATAACTTCGCGGTAATCATCCATCATAGATGCATGGCCTTTAAACTGAGAATCTGCAAAGATATTCCATGTGCGTTCATAGTTTCCACCTGGAACTTTTTTCTTATTTACAGAAATTCCGGCTGCGCCAAAATAATATGGAACTGCGTATTTCATTTCCGGGTCATAAGTTACTTTTGCAAGAACAGCAGGATTGATGTTTTCCCTGTTTGTGAATTTTTCCTGAACAACAGGTTGAAGCATATTTTTAGCAATCATGATTGAAACGTAATCCTGTGATGGAACTACAATATCAAAACTCTTTGAACCACCATTAACAAGTTTGTTGAACATTGTTTCATTAGAGTCATATTCAGTAACGATAACCTTGCAGTCAAATTCTTTTTCAAAGGCTTCAACTACATCAGTTGGAGTGTAATAAGTCCAGCTGTAAAGTTTAAGAACCTGCTTTTTTTCGCATGAAGCAAGACACAGGGCAGCAAGAATTCCAACTGCTGCAACAAAAAAATTAGAAATAGTTTTCATTTTCTACTCCGTGAAAATACATATTTCCATAAATAAAATTTTTGCAACTTTTCATTAACAGAAAAAGATTGCGTAAAAATAATTCTGCAACGCAGATATAATTAGGAAAACTGAAAATCAGTTTTCCTAGTATTCGTGATTAATGACCTGCGGCAAAAGCTTTTAAACCTTTTCTAAGGGCAAAAGCAATCAGACAGATGATGATGATAAGAACAAATGAAAGAGCGTTGATTACAGGACTTACGCCATGACGAATCATGTTGTATACGTAGATTGGAAGTGTCTCAACGTTTCCGTTTACAAGTGATGTGATTACAAAGTCTTCAATTGACATTGTGATGCTCATCATAAAACCGCTTACAATACCAGGCATGATTGCAGGAATTATAACCAGGAACAGAGTCTGACGTTCATTTGCACCCAGGTCGTGGCTTGCTTCGATGATTGAATAGTCAAATTCATCAACTCTGGCGCTTACCATAAGATATACGAATGGCAGACAGAATGTTGTATGGGCAATGATGATTGTAGGAATTCCAAGATTCATGTGAATTCCGCTTAAAAATATTAAAAGCGAAACACCCATGATTACTTCCGGTAAAACCATTGGTAGAAAACTGATAGACTGAATGTAATTTTTTCCAAAAAACTTGTACCAGCTGATTCCGATAGCTGCAAGACTCCCAAGAATTGTGGCAATCAAAGCAGAAACAACTGCTACGATTGCGCTGTACATAAGGGAGAGCCATAGTCTTCCAGAACTGAACAATAGTTCTTCGTACCATACAAGAGAAGGTCGTGTAAAAGTAGTTCCTTTTGATTCATTGAAGGAATAGAAGATTATTACAAAAAGCGGAATGAACAGAAAAAGAACAGCAATAACAAGAACTGTTTTTGAAAAGCTTATTTTAGAAGCACGTTTTTTCCAGCTTCTTTTTGCGTGGCGTCCGTTTTCTGTTTTTGCAATATGAGTTTTCTGAAGTATTGCAAGAATGACTGAAACTAAAAATTCCATAATTAAACCCCGCTATTCTTTTGAAGAAGTCTTCATCTTTTGTTCATGTTTGTTTGAAGTAATCATAAACAGAATGGCAGCCATACTTACCAGGGTAAGAATTACACTGAATGCAGATGCCAGCGGCAGGTTTCGCGCTTTCTGAATCTGATCCATAATTATGTTTCCCAGCATATAGCTTTCTGTAGAACCTAAAAGCTGAGGAATAGTGTAGTTTCCAAAAATAGGAATGAACGTAAAGATTACTGCACTTATGATTCCGCTTTTGATTCCTGGAATAAGAATCATAAGCATTGACTGAAGCTTTGATGCCCCCAAATCCCGTGCAGCTTCCAGCAAAGTAAAGTCAAAGCGGTCAACAGCAGTAAAAATTGGCAGAATTGCATAAGGCAAATACATGTAGATGCTTACGAGAATAACGGCACTTTTTGTATACATGAATTTATACGGAGAAAAGACGGCATCATCTCTTAAGATGAAATGAACAAGCTTAAAACCAATTCCGTACAGGTAATTCAAAAGTCCGTTTTCACTAAGAATAGACATCCATGCAAAAACGCGGATAAGTGAATTTGTAAGGAATGGAATGATGACAAGAATCAGCCACACATTCTGATGACGGCTTCTTGCAATTGCATATCCGCATGGCAATGCAATTAAAATTGATACAGCAGTCGATACCAGAGTCATCCAGAGAGTTCTAAGGAAGATGTACGCATAGGCTTTTGAAAGCATCTGTTTATATGCTGTAATCGAAAATTCGTGGATTACGCCACCAAAAGTATCTCTTTTCATAAATGAATAGCAGATGATGATTGCAATAGGCACAATAAAGAAAATTGTGAACCATGCTCCCATTGGCCACGCATAGCCAGGACCAGGATTCAGTTTTCTGTGGCGGGCGTATTCTGCTTTTTCTGCTAATTTAAGAAGAAAAGATTTTTTTTCAGCCGGTGGCTGTTCTTCAGAAATCATGTTTTTGTCCATAATTTTATATCTCCATACCGGCTGTTATTTATTTATATCTTCTACGATATAACCGTCTTCTGCTGACCATGAAATGTATACGGTGTCTTTCCACTGAATTTCAGGACCGTCATCAAGATAGTTGGTATGCTGCTTGAATACCTTTACAATAGTTCCGTTTTCAAGGCGGACATAGAATTTTGACTGAAAACCTGTATAAATTGGTTCCTCAACGATTCCTTTGAAAACATTGATGTCTTTACGTCCGCCAAAAGCAGGTTCTTCAAGAGTGATTCTGATTTTTTCAGGACGAACTGTAAACGCAACCTTCTGTCCTTCATCAGTATGCTCATAATCTGTAACCAGAATATTTTTGTCTTCTTCGCGGGTAGCTGCAGTTTCGCCCTTAAGCTGAGCCTGCATTCCCAATGCTGGAGTATTGAGGGTAACCATGTGCTCAATGTCTGCTTTTCCAGGAACCTTGTAATCTTCGCATTTTACAACTGTAGATTCGAACAAGTTTGTTTCACCAATAAATTGTGCTACAAATTGAGTTGCAGGGCTTTCGTAAATTTCGTAAGGAGTTCCAACCTGAAGAACATGACCAGAATTCATTACCGCAATTCTGTCGCTGACAGCAAGAGCTTCGCTCTGGTCGTGAGTAACGTAAATGAAAGTAATTCCAATCTGATCGTGAATTCTGTCCAGATCAATCAGAAGGTTTGCGCGGAGTTTTGCATCAAGAGCAGAAAGCGGCTCATCAAGAAGGAGAACCTTTGGCTCATTTATAAGTGCTCGGGCAATTGCTACACGCTGCTTTTGTCCTCCGGAAAGCTGATTCGGTTTTTTGTACATGTGCTGATCCAGCTGAACCAGGTGAATGTATTTTTTTACGCGTTCTTCAATTTCGCTTTCCTTAATTTTTCTTAAGCGCAATGGAAATGCCACGTTTTCGTAAACAGAAAGATGAGGAAAGAGTGCATAAGTCTGGAATACTGTGTTTGAATAACGCTTGTTTGGCTGTAGAGGTACAACATCTGTATCGTCAAAAAGAACAGCTCCTTCATCAGGAAATTCAAAACCAGCAATAATGCGGAGCAAAGTTGTTTTTCCGCATCCAGATGGACCAAGAAGAGAAAAGAATTCTCCTGGTTTAATAGTAAAATTAATGTCGTCAAGCGCTACGAAATCACCGAAGCGTTTTGATACATGGTCAATGGTAACCTGACTACCTTTCACTCAAGTACCTCTGTTCATTATGATAAAAGCTGCACAACTGGCAGATTAGCATTTTATATATATAAGGCTCACAATGACGTTAATTAGGGTAATAGTCAATAAAAAATCAGAAAAAAATATCAAAAATCTAAATTATTTTCAAAAGAGTCATATACAGAATTGTACTTCCAAAAATACTTATGAGAGAGTTTTTCTTCCATATATGAAGACCAATACAAACCATTAAAGAAACTGCAGAAGGAACAAATCCTGAGGCTGCAGAAAAGTTCATGTCCTTGAGACAGTAGAACAAAAGTGCTGTAATTGCCATAGGCGGAATGTACTTTTCAATGAGTCTTATGATTGCTGGCGGCTGTTTTTTAGAAAAAAGCAGAAATGGAAACGCCCGTTCCAAAAAAACGATAACTGCCGAAATGAAAATCGAAATTACTGCTATAGAGATTGAAACGTATTCTGGATTCATTTTTCTGTTCCTGTATTTTCTTTTTTAGAAGGATGTGGAAGCAATGCAATCAAAGCTACTCCAGCAGCTAATGCCGCAAGAAGAATGCTGCTGTCTGGTAAAATTCCTGTTTTCCATAATAATATTGCGGCAATTGTGCAGGTTCCGCCAATCAGAGGTGGAATAAATTTTTTTGAGTTCATAATCTGCTCTGTAAGAATGACTGCAAAAAGTGCTGTAAGAGCAAAATCAATTCCCTGAAGAGAAATATCTGTTAAATTCTGCAGAAGCAAACCAAGAAGATGCCCGGCTATTGTTCCGATAACCCAATAGCTTTGGTCAAAAAGAGAAATAAATCCAAATACATCTGCTTTATTCATGTCATCAGGAATGTTTATTGATGAACAGATTGCGTAGGTTTCATCAGAAAGTCCAAAGATAAGATACGGTTTCCATTTTCCTGTATCTGAATATTTAGAGATTAGAGAAAGTCCGTAAACAATATGGCGAATACTTACAAAGGCTTCTGTAATGATTATGGCAGCCAAAGGCGTTCCCGCCGCAAATAGACCGATTGCAACATATTGCCCTGCTCCGGTAAACATAAAAATACTCATTAATGGAGTCATCCAGAACGGATAACCTTTTTCCGCAACCATAAGTCCAAAAGCAATTCCCAGTGCGATGTAGCCGAATAGAACTGGCGAAGTGACTTTCAGAGCAAGCTTTATTTCTGATTTCATAGACAATATGTAGTGCCATCCAGTTTGTAAAAACGTGGATTTAGCGTCAAAATGTTAATGATAAAAATAACAGTATGGGCATTACCTCATACAAAGTGGAGACACTACATGGAAATTATAACACGAAACGAAAAGATTT
>JAFOCI010000022.1 GCA_017381365.1 Treponema sp. | reverse complement strand
ACTTAACGCATAGTCTTTTAGCCCTGTGGCTAAAAGGTATGCGTTAAGTTCGCGTATACGCTCCTCTTCGAGTTCGCGTATAAATGACTCCATAAAATCAAAGTCGATGTTTTTTATGTTGTCACACGGATTTGAAAAATCTAACGATTTTTCTTTTAGAGGAAGTTGAACTCTTTGATTTGCAATTATAGAAACATTAAAACTTGAACTTCCCCAAGTAAAATTCTGAAACGAATTTCTCATTGTTGCCAAGAAAAATTGAGCATTTGTTTTTCCGAATCTTGAAAGTTTTGATTTTAAGATTTTTATTTTATCACCAGTAAAATATGGAACTTCTTGATAATACATTGTTGCAGTGTCTTGCCCAAAAGAAATAGTATTACCATCGTTCAAATAAATTTCATCTTCATCTATAAAACCTTTCTGCCCATTTCCGCTAGATGTTCTAACAACATAAGGATGTCCACAGTTTTCAACTAACTCAACTTTATTAGCATCAAATCTTTTTTTATAAGTTAGAATTTCAAACAAATCCCCAAGCTTAAATTCTCCCCACTTAACATTTTTTAGTTTTTCGTTAAGTGGGGAATCTATTTTCCCAGGCTGTTGTCTCCGTTATTTTTTATGATGTTCGAAACTTCCCAAGCTAAATAGTCGGCAACGGTTTTCTTGAAATCTTCCAAGGTTGGTTTGGTATCTACAGGAGCAGATTGATTCCAGTCATCACCTTTTGTTGGGTCAATTGTTCCTTCGTAATATTCTTTTTCTGTAAAAATATTAAGTTTCTTTTTGCCAAAACGAACTAAATCTACAAGTTCTGCATATCTGCCTTTTGCGTTGTCTGTATCTCTAAGGTTTACGCTGGCTTTTTTTCTGTTTGTTCTTGTGTAGCCGTCATTTGAAAAATCAATGAATTTTACAGTTTCATCTTTTTCGTGAGCTTCACCAATTTTAAAGACATAAACATAAGTTTGAACACTGGATTTTCCAACAAACAAATCAATAGGCATTTTTATACTTGCAAGAAGAGTATTTTTTTCAAGAATCTTTTTGTTGTATTCAACTGCCTTTCCGCTTCCCGCAGAACCTTGAATAATAATTGCGGCATAACCTTTTTTCATCATAGAAAGAGCTTTTTCTACGAAAATCATTCCGTTGCCTTTTGCAGAATATGGCGGATTTAAAACAAAGGCATCTGCCGGAAAATCATCATCAGTATTTCCAAAACCATATTTTCCATCAAAATCATTCAACGAGTCTTTATTCAAAATATTTGAACTTCCGTCACCCATTAAAATCATATTTAAAGTAGCCAGCATATAAATGTTTGAAAGGATTTCCAAACCCAGAAGCTGCTTTGCTTTAATTTTTGCGGATTTTCTGTTTATTTCTTCTGGAGATTTAAGAGTCTTCTTTGTATCATCAAGCATTTCATTCATAGCCGCAACAAGAAGACCTGCAGAACCAGTTGCAAAATCCCAAACAAAAGAATCTTTGTTTACACGTGCAAGTTTTACAAGCAAAGTTGCAACATAAGAAGGCGTAAGAACAACATCATTTAATTTATCTTGTGTAAAACCAAGCCAACTGTACATTTCATTGAAAAGTTTTCCAGTAAAATCAGTTGTCAAATCAGTTTTATAATATATTCCCAAATCATCTACAATTTTTGAAAAGACACGCTTTAACTGACTTTCTCCCTTTTCAACTTTATTAATGTTTTCAGTAGTTAATGTATTTGCCAAAGTTCTGACAATCAAATCTTTTTTATCTTTTGGAATCTGTTTTTCATTCAAAAAGGCATTTATTTTACGGAGAACAATATCGCCGTCACGATTTCCTTCTTCCAAAGAAGATTTTAAATCATCTTTTTCAAGCGGAGAAACTTTTTTAGGAATACCAAGAGTTGCAATAATTGAGGCAGCAACTAAATAAACACGGTCATTTTCGCCAAGTCCTTTTTCATTTTGATAAATATCATTATTGAGTTTTACAAGACTTGCACCGATTTCCTGCTCACGCTTTTCCTTTAACTTTTCCTTTTCTTCATCAGAAAGAGAAAGTGCTTTAACTTTTTCAATAAAGGCATCGAAATTTTCTTTTTTAAGGAATGAAAAGTCTGTATATTCATCAACTTTTTGTCCAACACCAAAATTGCTTTTTGAAACATAATAAACACCAATTGAATATTCCAGTTTTCCAGAATCGTTTTTAAAACCTGTCATTCCAATTGAAATAATATCTGTGTAATTTGTGTAATGAAGAATTGCATTTGCATAATGAACAGCACCGTTCACTGCATATGAATTTATATTTTTAAAGTCAGGTTCATTTTTAGAATTTTTATTTGCCACATGACCTTCTTCATCCAATTTGACAAGTTTATCTTTATAACCTTTGTATTCAATCAAGATTGGATAATAATCGCAATTCTTATCCTGAAGCAAAAGTTTCGCATCAGGACGATTTCCGCCAACACCACCATTTTTAGAAAAATATTCTTCAAGAGCCTTATCTATTTCAGAATTTCCAATTGATTCCTGCTCAAGTTTGTAATCCAGCTTATATGATTTCATCCAACCATTTGCAAGATCTGCAATGTTTGGTTCTACTGATTGTTTTTCTTTAGCCATTATTTTCTCCAAATTACTATATCGACTTATAATTTATTATCGGTTCATCAGCCATTCCGCAATATCCCAGACTGCAATTCCTTCATATTGATACAGGGGATGTTTTGTCCTTGCAATTATCATTTTTGGGTAGGCATCTTTTATGCTAAAAAGTGGTGCAGTTTCTCTTTCCATTGTTTCTGGGCGGGAAATGTCATCGCTTACTTGAATATAGATTTTTTCGTCCCGCTTTATGGCTACAAAATCAATTTCTTTTTTGTAAAGAACACCTGTGTAAACTTCATAACCTCGGCGTAACAGTTCCGTGCAGACTATGTTTTCGTAAATTTTTCCATAATCTAAATTCTTTGTTCCATGCTTAGCGTATTTAAAAGAATGGTCTGCAAGGTAATATTTGTCCTGACTTGCAAGATATCTTTTTCCTTTTATATCATAGCGACGGATTTTGTAAAATGCAAAAGAAGCACAAAGATATTTGATGTAGGAAGAAACTGTTTTGTCATCTGTTTTGCTTCCCTTTGATGTAAGTGTTTTTGCAACGCTCCTTGCTGAAATTTCTGAAGAAATATTGTCCACAAGGAAATCAATTAATGTGTCCAAAAGTGAAGTATTTTTGATTTTGTATTTCTGCTGAATATCTCGAACAATCAATGTTTCAAAAATTTCATTTAAGTAATTGTATTTGTCGTCCATTGATTCATATAAATAGGAACCGGACATTCCGCCTTCCAATGCAAATCGGTCAAAAGCCTGCTGTAAATCCTGACATTCATAGTACGAAACAAACTCTTTAAAACTGAATGGAAAAACTTCTACAGAAAAAGTTCTGCCTGTAAACAATGTTGCCAGATCATTGGAAAGCAGAAAGGCATTGGAGCCGGTTATGTAGATGTGAAATTTTTCTGACGCATGAAATGAATTTATTGCCTGTTCAAAATCCTTGCAAAGCTGGACTTCATCAATCAGAAGGAAATTTTCTTTTTCTGGAGAATACAAATTTTCAACATATTCATTCAGTCCGGCAGCGTTTTTTAGTGTTGAAAACTGGAAAAGATTGTAATTGATATGAATGATGTTGGCATTGGGAATGTTGCGTTTAAGATATTCAATAAAGACTTCCAGCAGTTTTGATTTTCCACTTCGCCTGATTCCTGTAATAACTTTGATATCTGGTGTATTTATGGAGTTTATCAGTTTTTGTAAAAAAATCTTTCTTTCCAGTATTTTCACAGGCTCATTATACAGATTTCATTCCGCATTTTCAAGAATAATTCAATTTTGCGGAATAGAACATAAAATCTATTCCGCAAAATGAAAAATAATTTAAAATTGCGAAACGACTTGTGGGGGGGCGTTGCGGGAACGGAGTGGGAATGATTTTTTTCTACAACCGCTGGGTAGGGTAGGCGAAGACCGTGATCTGCGGTTAGAACAAATACGCATTTGTATAAGTACCGGCAATATCGAAAAATTGAGTTATTGTAGTTTTTCCAGAGTCTTTTGGTCCAGCAATAACAAGAATTATAGGCTTGCGTTCGGATGGAGTCATAGTTTATCTCAAAGTTACAGTTTTTACAGTTGCTTGTTTTATATTATGCCTCTATCTTTGATTATAATAACATTATAACAATTTTACCGCCGGTATTCTGTGCTTTTTACCAGGCAAAATTTCCTTCCTTCTATTCAATCACCCACTCTGTAAGCTGCTTTTCCGTGCTGGAATAGTTCACGCCCACTTTTACAATTTTTCGTCCGTCGTTTTTGTAGGCGATTGGGTAGTTCTGGCTGTTTATCTGTTCCAGTGCTTCTTTTGCAGAGCCGTCCATTTTGAACTCAAAGATGTAGATTGCATCTTTCTGCCACACAACTGCATCGCTTCTGCCTTTGCCGTTCTGCACTTCGCACAGGACAAATTCGCCCATCAGTTTAAAAATGAGCCAGACAAATGCCTGACAGTTGAGTTCATATTGCTTCTGGTTTGTCTGTTTTGGGGCAGCGGCGAAAATGTTGTTGATGCGCTCCATAAACTCGTTCACGCGACCTGCACGAAGGTCACGGATAAAGTTTAAAACTTCGATGTTGTCTGATTTTTCTGTGTAGCCGGCGTAAAGCGGAAGAAGCCGCTCGTAAAGTCCGAATTTTACTTCTTCGTTTGGAACTCCAAGGAAAAAACTTCGGAATTCTTTGTCGTAATCTTTTATGGTTACATAGCCTGTCTGATAAAGCATTGGAAGCGGCTCGCTGGAAGTCAGGCGGTAATTTTCAAGGGTACGAATACTTACTTCAACACCTTCTTCCAAAGATTTGTAGTCAAAATCAGAATCAAGCATCATTTTAGTAAGGAAAGTCGGTGTGCCGGTGGAAAACCAGTAGCTTCCAAAATTCATATCTGCAAAGGCATTTAAAAGACTGAATGGATTGTAAATGTCTGTCTGAACATCCTGCGAAAAATGGTAGCCGTCGTAATTCTTTTTAAGTTCTGCAAGGCATTCTTCTTTTGAGTATCCGTTTTTTTCTGCCATTAATTCAATTTCAGGAACAAAGTTCTCTTCCAATTCTTTCTGTGAAATTCCGCAGATTGCAGAAAATTCTTTAGAAAGGGAAATATCACGAAGGTTATTCAAATCAGAAAAAATGCTCACTTTGTCAAAGCGGGTTACGCCTGTAATGAAGACAAACTGAATGTGGGCATCCTCGCCTTTGAGTACGCCGTAAAAAGTTTTTAAAATTTTTCTAAAGGCATCCACAAGGTTCTGGTCGTCAATGGCGTTTAAAAGCGGTTTGTCGTATTCGTCCACAAGGACAACTGCCTGCAAGCCTGTTTTTTCGTGAGCAGATTTTAATAAATCACTAAAACGGTCTGCTGGACTTTTTGCATTTGGATTTCTTACGCCGTAGATTTTTTCGTAGGAATCAAGTTTTAAGCCAAGAGAAGCCCTGAAATTTTCTTCCGTGGTAAAATCGCCAACATTAAAATCAAAATAAAAAACCGGGTACTCTTTCCATTCAGTTTCGGTTTTGGAAATGGCAAGTCCTTCAAACAAATCTTTGCGCCCTTCAAAATAACTTCTCAAAGTGGAAAGAAAAAGGGACTTTCCGAAACGGCGGGGACGGCTTAAAAAATATGGTTTTCCACTGCGTACAAGACTGTCCACAAAAGCAGTTTTATCTACATAAATGTAATTTTTTGTGCGGAGTTCTTCAAATGTCTGAATGCCGATTGGCAGGTATCGCGGTTTGTTCATATCTATAATATAGCATATTTTTTGGGAATTGTTAGTGTATAAGATTGTGATTTACAAGAACTTGAATGAAAAACAAACTTTTCCTGAGTTTTAGCGTAGCGTTAAGAAAAAATCATTGTTTGCATCCAATTTCTCAAGGAATTTTTCCAGGCTGTTCATATCTTAAAGATATTTATGTTGAATTATTTTGATATTCCCTATTGATTTACTGGGTAATAATAGTGTATAAATAACCTAGTAATTCAGTAGATAATTAAACAGGAGGACATGATGAAAGCTTACTTTGAACAGTTAGTTCGCGAAAATTTTAGAAACGGAGTCATGTGCCGCTGTCGCTGTCATTTCTAAGCCGAATTAATATCTTACGGCAAAAATAATCAAACACTCAAAAAAAATTTGAAGGGCAGGTGTAATTATGTCAAAACCATTACTTTTTAATGATTATTCAACAGAAGATTATGTAAAATTTGCAGAACAGACTGCAAACTGGATAAAAACAACAGGAAAAGCTGGAAGATTTGGAAAACTCTGGAATCAGAGTCCAGATTCCAAGGAAAATTATGATGACTATCCAATGCTTACTCCAAAGTCACTTTATGGCGGTTCAGCAGGAGTAGGGCTTTTTTACCTGCGATTGTATCAGGTAACTAAAAAGGATGAATATTTAGAAGAAGCTAAAGCCAGTGCAAAAGAACTGATTGAAACTGATGAAGGCATTGCTTTTTATGAACGAACCTTAAAACTGGGTGTTACAGAAGATAAGCTGGTTCATGTAAAGAATATGCCTGGTTGGATTGCAGGTTTTAATAACGGTCCGACAGGCCAGGCTTATTTTGTTCTTAAACTTTATGAAGTTACAAAAGATGAAGCATATTTAAAATTTGCAGAAAAAGTTGCAGATGATGTAATTGCTGCCGGCAAGACAGAAGGTGATTATCTTTATTGGTCTGAACAGCTGGATTACTGTGGTGACGGAAGTTACATTCCATATTTTGCAGAACTTTATCGTGTAACAAAAAATGATAAATATGCAGACGCTGCCAGAAGATTTGGAAATTATCTTCTTACAAAAGGTAAACCTGCTCCAAATGGTGGAACTTACTGGAATGTTGTAGATCTTACAATTATTGATTTTCCAAAAGATGTTTTCTGGGTCAATCTTGCTCACGGAACAAGCGGTGTTGGTTATGTATTTACTTTTATTTACAACCTTACAAAAGAAGAAAAATTCTTAAACGCTGCAAAGGAAGCTGCAAAGTATATTCAGGGAATTGCTGTTGGTGATGATGATGGAGTTTTAGTTCCTTATCTTGACAGTCTGGAAAGAGGTCCTTCAACTGAGTTTTATTATTTAAGTCAGTGCCATGGTCCTGCGGGAACTTCCCTTTTGTTTCATGCACTTTATGATATTACAGGTGAAAAAGAATATTTAGACTGGACCTTAAAACTTAGCCGCGGAATTATTAAAGCAGGTGCTCCTGAAAATTTTAGCCGCGGTTACTGGCAGAGTCAGGCGTTGTGCTGTGGAACTCCTGGTATTCTTGAACACTTTGTTTCAATTTACAGATTAACTGGTGAAAAAGAATTCCTTGAGTATGCAAGACGAACTGCTAAAACAGTTGTTGGTCAGTCTTTTGTAGAAGATGCAGATGGTGATATTTATCATCAGAAGCAGACAAGAAGATGGAGCGGTGCATGGTGGAGAACTATTCCTACTGATGTTCACAGCTATACTGGTCTTTATATTGGAACTGCCGGAAATGCCTGGACTTTGCTTTCTTTAGCTGCTGCAGAAAAAGGTGAAAATAATCTGGTTAATACAATTGACTACGATTTTTTTAAGTAAAGAAAAGGGGTTTTAGGGGAAGCTTTGCGTCCCCTAGGAGAGAGGGTAGCGTAAGACAGCTTGCTGGCTGAAGCGAGGGGGAGACTTTCCCCTTCTACAAAATATTTTTATAGACAATATGTAGTGCCATCCAGTTTGTAAAAACGTGGATTTAGCGTCAAAATGTTAATGATAAAAATAACAGTATGGGCATTACCTCATACAAAGTGGAGGCACTACATGGAAATTATAACACGAAACGAAAAGATTT
>JAFOCI010000021.1 GCA_017381365.1 Treponema sp. | reverse complement strand
GAAGGAAGAAAGAGGCTGGCAAAAACATTCGCAAGTCGGAAACGATAGTTTCCTTGCCGACTTGCGCATGTAGCAACGCTAGCTAGCGGTTTTGACAGTCGCTTTCTGACTGGCAGTATTTTCATAATGCAAATGGGATTATAAAAATCAATTTTATGCATTACCAATTAAAATTCGAAATTCGAACTATATAAGGAATTATTTATGGCAAAAAAAATTGCAGTATTAGTATCTGGTGGAGGTACAAACCTTCAGGCTTTGATTGATTATCAGCAGGTTAATGGGGACTGTCCTTATGAGATTGCTGTAGTAATCAGTGATCACAAAGATGCTTTTGCGCTGGAAAGAGCGGCTAAAGCTGGCATTCCTACAGCGATTACAAGTCCTTATGCGGTTATGGGCGCAGAAGTTGCAAAGGCAGCTACTCGTGATGAAAAACGTACAGCTGTAAGCGATAAAGTTCTTGAACTTTGTGAGCAGTATGAAATTTGCGGAATCGTACAGGCAGGCTGGCTTACAGTTCTTGCAGGAAAAATTATTGATAAGTATGCAGACAAAATAATCAATCTGCATCCGGCGCTTCTTCCAAAGTTTGGCGGAGTTGGAATGTGGGGACATCACGTGCACGAAGCTGTTCTTGCTGCAGGCGAAAAGGAAAGCGGCTGTACAATCCATCTTGTAAACGGCGAATGTGACGGCGGAAAAATTCTTATTCAGAAGAAAGTTCCTGTTATGCCTGGCGATGACCCTGATTCCCTTTATGCCCGCATTGCTCCACAGGAGCATGAGGCTATAGTAGAAGGCGCCTGTATGCTGGTTCGGGATTTTGTTTAATGAAAGTTTCCGGTGCTTGCGCCGGGTTTCAGTCATTTTCCAGTCCCAGCGTTTTCCATATTTCATGCAGTTCATCGTTGGAAATCACAAAAGTTAAATACATTGATAAATCCGGATAGTTTTTTACCTCCGGATTTTTTGTTTCTCCAAGATATTCCGCGCCATAATCAATCAAATTCTGTTTAAGTTTCAAAAACTGACTGTCTGTACATTCATGAGAAAGATTAAATCTTCCTTGAATTCCTGCAACGTCTGCGCACAAAACTGCATCCATTCTGTTTTCTTTATGCTGGATGTATAAAAATCCGTTGTAATCAGAATATGTAAATTTCTGCCACGCTTTTAAAGAATCAAAATTTTCCGTGCGCCTGCAGCTTATGAAAATCATGGCAAAAGAAAATAAAAAGGCAAAGAAAATCAGTTTTTTCACAGCTGAATTTTCATAGATTTCGCAGTTTAAGTCAATAGAAGCTTTTTTTAGCTCACTAAATCGAATTTGTTAGTTAGATTGAACTTTCTGTGCTAAAATTAAAAAATGGAAAATAGAGAGAATCCTATATTTGGGCGTAAAGTATTTTTTTTGAATCCGACTCTTTCAATTCAGAATGTGTTTGTTCGTAAACTTCAGGATCTGGAATATGAAGTTTATACGATTGAACATTATTATGATGCTAAGCCTGTTCTTAGTGAATACGAAGATTCTATTTGCTTTATAAATATAGATGATCAGTTAACTTATAAGCAGTGGTTTAATTTTATAAAATCCTTTGAAAAAGACTCTTCTCTTGAGACAGTTTTTCTTGGGGTAATTTCTGAAAAAATCAGACCACATGAAAAAGAAGAATTTCTGTTAAAGACAAAGCTTGCAGGTGGTTTTATAAGCACTCAGAAAGGTCTTGAAGTCGCCTATGAAACTATATTGAAGATTCTTGATTTAAATGGTGCAAAAGGAAGACGTAAATATGTTCGTCTTGATTGCAGCACACTTGATAATGTAGAATTTTCATGTGCGCTTAATAACAGGCTGTATTTTCCTAAACTTGAAGACATAAGCTCTGTGGGTTTTTCATGCAGGATAGAAAATAATCTTGCAGTTTTTTTTCAAAAAGGGATTAAATGTACCAGTGTAAATATAAAAATGGGAATACGGCGAATATTTTGTTCGGCAGATATTTTTGCATTAAAACCAGAAACAAATTCCAGTATCGTTGTTTTTCTTTTTGATGAAAATACATCAGTTGCTGAACGTGATAAGGTTAGAAAATTCGTTGCACAAACTCTTCAGGAAAAGATGAATGAATTTATCAGTAATTCCATAAGGGATACAATGAATTATTCAAAAGAAATTATGGATGAATCTGAATCTGGTCAAAATGGGGAAAATTCTGGTACGAACTCTTATGATGCCGGAAATCTTGAAGATATTGCTGATTCTGCAGAATCTAAATGATTGAGAAACCTTTTGCTTTGTGATATTGTATTCCTTACATATAAATCATAATTAGTGTCGCAAACCAGCGGCATGAGGAAATTACAAATGGCAAACGAAAAAAATACACACGCGTGTACATTGGACAAAATCATTTCTCTTTGTAAAAGACGTGGTTTTGTTTATCAGGCTTCTGAAATCTATGGTGGACAGGCTGGTGCCTGGGATTACGGTCCTTTGGGCGTAGATTTCAAACGCAACATTCAGAATGCATGGTGGCATTACATGACTCAGCTTCACGATGATGTAGTTGGTCTTGATTCTGCAATTTTCCAGCATCACACAACATGGAAGGCTTCTGGTCATGTTGACTGCTTCTCTGATCCAATGATTGACTGTCTTGAATGTCAGGCTAGACACCGTGCAGATAAATTGATTGAAGACTGGTGTGCAGCAAATGATTTTACAACAGACAAACCTGTTGATACAATGAGTCATGAAGAAATGAAAGCTTTCATTGATGAACACATCAACTGTCCAGCTTGTGGAAGCAAAGAAAGAAAATATACAGCAGTTCGTGAATTCAACCTTATGTTCAAAACATATCAGGGTCCAATCGCTGATGAAAGTCATCTTATTTACCTTCGCCCAGAGACTTGTCAGGGTATTTTTACAGATTTCAAGAACATTGTTCAGTCTAACCGCATGAAGGTGCCTTTTGGTGTTGCTCAGGTTGGTAAATCGTTCCGTAACGAAATCATTTTCAAGAATTTTATTTTCCGTACTTGTGAATTTGAACAGATGGAAATGGAATATTTCTGTAAACCTGGTACAGAAGATGAAACTTTTGAACGCTGGAGAAATGACCGCTGGCAGTTCTACCTTAAATACGGTATTCCAGAAAAACAGCTCAAGTGGCACCATCACGACAAGCTTGCTCACTATGCAAAAGACGCTTACGATATCACATATAACTTCCCAATTGGTTTTGAAGAAGTTGAAGGTATCCACAGCCGTACAGACTTTGACCTTTCTCAGCACATGAAGTTCTCTAAGAAAGACATGAGCTACATGGATCAGGAAGACGGAAACAAGAAGTACGTTCCATACGTAATCGAAACATCTGCAGGTCTTAACCGCAACTTCCTTATGTTCCTTTGTGAAGCTTACGAAGAAGAAAATGTAGGAAAGGACGGACAGGAAGATTTCAGAACTGTTCTTCACCTTGATCCACGCCTTGCTCCTATAACTGTTGCTGTTCTTCCATTGATGAAGAAAGACGGTCTTGCAGAAAAAGCAAAAGAAATCCAGCATATTCTTAAAGAAGATTTTGTAACTGATTTTGATGTTTCTGGTACTGTTGGAAAACGTTACCGCCGTCAGGATGAGGTTGGTACTCCATTCTGTGTAACTGTTGACTATGATACAATCAACGAAAAGAAAGAAGACGGTTCCGCAAATGAACTTTTTGGAACTGTTACTGTTCGTTTCCGTGATTCAATGGAACAGGAACGCGTTGCTTTGGATGATCTTGTACCTTTCATTCAGAAAGCAATTAAAAATTACAAACCTGTTGTAAGAACAGACCGTTAATTAAAACAGGGACTGCCTTGAAAGTGTAACGCTTTATGGGGTAGTCCCCAGCTTTTTTTGATAACTAGTAGAGAAGTCAGTTATGAAAAAAGCACGGAGGTAATTTTCAATGGAATACGTTAGACTTGGCAGATCAAATCTTATGATTTCCCGTGTTGCCATGGGAGCAATGAATCTTACTGCAGCAGGTGATGATGAAAAATCAGCTCAGCTTGTCAGAAGTGCCTACGAGCAGGGAATCAATTTTTTTGATACATCCCGTACAACTCCGGAGTGCGAAAAGCTTTTGGGTGATGCAATTGGAGATATTCGTAACAATGTTATGGTTGCCACAAAAACTTCAGCTCAGAGCGGAACAGAAGTTTTCAGCGATTTTGAAGCCAGTCTTAATATAATGCACACAGATTCCATTGATTTATATCAGTACGAATCAGATTCTTTTATGCCGGATTTAAATGGCAGAGACGGCGTATACAATGCGCTTAAACAGTTAAAAGAATCAGGAAAAATCAAAGCAATTGGAATTGCCACACAAGATCTTGATGTAGCAGAAAGAGCCGTTTTAAGCGGACTTTATGACACTCTTCAATTTCCTTTCAGTATGTTAAGTTCAGATGAGACCCGTCAGCTGGTTATGCTTTGCGACCAGAACGACGTTGGATTTATTGCCATGCAGCCTTTGTGTGGTGGAATCGTTTCAAACATTCCGCTGGCTTACGGTTTTTTGCATCAGTATGAAAACGTGATTCCAATCTGGGGCGTAGAAAATCAGGAGGAACTTGATCAGATTCTTTATTTTAACGATCATCCGCCTGTAATTGACGATAATTTTCATAATGATGTTGAAAAAATACGTCAGTTTTTTAACTAATTTCAAGCAAATTCACTTAAATCTACAGACGAAAATCCTCCGGATTTTGTATCCTCTTCTTCTTTTGCTGCTTCTAAGGCTCGTGTAAGTTTGCGCATTTCGTGAGCTTGTTCCATATCCTTCTGAACCTGTTGTTGTTCTTCTTTAGAAAGCACTCTTACGATTCTGTTCTGGTTATCATCTGTTTGAATTGCTTTAACTGTGCCGTCTTCGTTACGTTCATTTGCCAGCTGCACAATTGGATTTTTAGGATTGTTTGGAGATACATCTGTTACAATTCCGATTTTTCCATTCTGGAGACATACGTAAGCTCCAATAGGGTATAGGGAAAGACTGTATAGCAATGCTTTGATAACTGTTGAATCGTACTGTCCGTTTGGATTTTTAAGCATTTCAACCATGGCATCAAAAGTAGTGCGTTCAGATTTGTATTCGCGTGGCGCAGTAATCGCTTCAAAAGAACAGGCTACAGAAATTATTTTTGCATAAGTTGTGATTTTATTCCCAGGAAGATGACGAGGATAGCCAAGCCCGTTTTCTTTTTCATGATGTTCAAGAACACCTAAAAGTATACTTAATGGAAATTCAAGATCTTTAAGAATGTTGAAACCTGTATGGGGATGGGTCATAATCTGAGCTCTTTCTGCGGCTGTTAAAGGCCTGTCTGTCATATAAAGCTGAGGAGGCAGACGAAGCATTCCAATTTCATGGAGAATGCAGGAAATCCCGAGTTCGATGAGTTTTGAAAGAGCCATGTGAAGTTCAAGCCCAACAGTAATAGCAAGAACCGTTGACCTCATTGAGTGAATTACCAGAAAATTCTTGCTTCTTGCCTCTGCAGATGGCGTAATACGTAAAACATAGCGTTTGTTGTCTTTAATAAAAACGCACAAGTCTTTTACTGTGTCAGAAAGTTCCTGAAAATCAATTTTTTTGTGAGTAGCATAATGAGTATAAACACTATTGATATAATTCATGTATTCGTTGTATACGGTCTGAACATAATTCATTTTTGAACGTTCTGTGCTAATCCACTCAGAAGTTTTTGCTTTCGCAAGAGCTTGTTTTACTGAATCTTTTACAGTGGATACTTTACTTTCAGATGATGCTTTAGTGTCTTGCTTTTTTTCCTGAGAAATTGAAAAATCTGGAACTTCTTCTGAACACTGGAATTCAGTAAAATTCCAGTCGGTCAATACTTTTATAAGGTCATCAGAAACAACAGCTTTTGCTGGCAATAAGATAAAATTTTTATCAAGCTGCAAATCACCGTTAAAAGAGAGATCTGATTTTAAATTTTCCAACTTAACCGTGCTCATTAAAATACTCCCCTTAGAGTATCGGCGTTAAATAAAAAAAACTTGAAAAATCTCACACATTTTTCAAGTTTTTTAAGAAGGCACAATTCTTACAGGCGTCTGGATGTCGATTTATTCCGTCTGTAGTGTTGCGACATTTTAAATATCGGAGTTTATTTTTTTTTCTTTAGCAAATTATAATAGAATTAACGAAATTTTATTAAAGTCATTAAATAATCAGTGGTAGAAGGCTTTATTCCAGGGATTTTAAGACCTTGTGGAGCAAGAGTTAATGTCTTTATATATGGCAGCTCTGCAATTCTACTTTCAAACCACCATGCAAACATTTTCATTTTTTGATCGGTCAAAACGGGTTTGTTGTTATAATCTGTAGAAAGGCAGGCATTTCCGGAAAAAAGCATTGGCATTGATGATGTTTCTGCAGTCTTTATTCTTGAGGAAACAGTATGAACATTTTCTTCGAAAGTGCTGCCCTTGATGTGTGTTTGTCGGAAAGGAAATGATAAATCCAGTCCTATTGCATAAATTTCGCTGGCACCGCACAAAACACATAGATTAAAGGCAGAACTGGCTACAGAACCGCCTGCTCCTAAATCTCCTTTTTCTTCTAATGAATAATCTTTTGCCATTGGTACTTGCGAGTTGCATAGTAATATTTTTTTACATTCAAATCTGAAAACTGCAGGGTATGCTGCAAGTTCTGTAACTAATACGCTGGAGGGAGATTTTAAGCCTGCAATATGTCTGTATGCCCAATATTGAGGATCAGTTAAAACAATAAAATCTGGTTCGGTTTTAGCCCGTAGACATGCTTTTAACGCGGTATCTACACAAACTATAATCATTCTTTTTTTTAATTCCGGCAGATAAGGCAGAAGTGTTTCCAGAGATGGACCTGCTGCAACCAGTAAAAAGGGCTTTCCTTTAAATTTGTTTTTCTGCGTTATAACGCCATTAAGCGTTTTTGCAACGGTTATATTTTTAGAACAGTTTTTGTGCCATAATTTTCCGAATTTTTTTAAAGTTGCGCTATTTATCTGTTCCTTTTTGCGATTTCTTTCAATAAGTTCTGTAACAGTATCAAAATAAGCTTTGTTATGTGTCTGATGGGCATTCATGGAAATGAAAATACTGTTTTCAACGGAATATTGATTTATTAGTGTTAAAGTTTGTTCTGGAGTACTGGAAAGAGCAATAATTATATTTGTGTGGGAAAATACTTTTTCAAAATCCATAAGCAGAAGAGCTGCTAAAAAATGATTTATATCAGGTTCAATTATAATAATTGTTTTTTTCTGAAATTTTTCATATGCGGATATTACCGGATATCCAAGTCCCATTTCAAGAAAAACAATGGATTCTTTTTCACTGATTTTATCTGATTGAGATGTAATAAAACTGTCACTTTCACGAATGGGATTGTACGCAGAATGAAGTCGCAGTCCGTTTTCTTCTGCAATGGGAGTGTGAATTTTTGATTCTGAAATTTTCCAGAACGGATAAAGATTGATTTCATCATCTGTTCCTGCAAATTTTTTGAAGAAAGAAATATGGTCAGCTATAAGCTCACAAAGCTGTGGAAAACGTTTTTCAAACAGTTGTATGTTTTTATTCCAGATTAAGTTCAATTACCATATTCTCCGTGATTGGTGTACCAGGTTCAGGAGTTTGTTCTTTTACCCAGCCAGAGCCGTTTATTTTTATATTAAGGTCTTTTCTGTTAAATAAAGGCAGTAATTCTCTCATTGACATTCCGGTGAAATCCGGGAGTACAGTGCCAACATTAACAGGTTTAGCAGAAGAAATTGTAATTTTACCGTTATGTTCAAGCGATGCTGCATCGCCTCGACTTAGTCCTAAATGGTCTATAATTACGTCTGCAGCTTTTGCAATTACAGGAGCTACAATTCGTCCGGCATAAGTTTCACCTTTAGCTTTTACTACGACAATATATAGAATTATCTGAGGTTCTTCGATAGGAAAAATAGCCATACAGTTAGAAAGAAAGTCTGTTGTGGAGTAGCCGCCAGTAATTTTATCTGCCATTTGGGCAGTACCAGTTTTTACACCGATGGAAATATCATTTAAGTGCGCACGGCTACCTGTTCCAGATGTTGCGGTGGTTTCCATACAGCTTAAAAGATAAGATGCGGTACCTTCTCTGAAAATACGCTCTTTAAGTTCTGGTTTGTGTTCGTAGTATATTGAGCCGTCTCTGTTTGTAATACGTTTTACAACTGCAGGTTTTACAGGAATTCCGCCATTTGCAATTGCGCTTGCTGCTTGAATCATCTGTAGTGCAGAAACGGAAATTTCCTGCCCTATAGCAATTGTTGGTTTTGAACGAGCAGACCACAATCGGCTATTAACATCTTTTACAGAACCAGAAGTTTCACTTGGCAGTTCTATACCTGTGCGCTGCCCAAATCCAAGTTTTCGAACCATTTCCATGAAGTTTTCATCTGTTGTTCGGCTGGCAATTTGGGCTAAAGCATCATTGCATGAGTATTTGAGAGCTTCTCTTGGTGTAATCCAGCCGTGATGCTCAAGACATTTGATTCTTATTGTTTCGCCACCACGTATTCTGTTTTCAAAAACACCGTCACATAGAAAACTGTCGCTAGCCTTTATTAAACCTGCATCATACATGGAAGCGACTGTAAAGATTTTAAAAACAGAACCAGGCTCGTATGCAGTCATAGCTGGTCTGTCAATTGTTTGTTCTGTATCTGCAAAATTATATTCGTTTAAATTTGCAGAAGGATAACTTATATAACTTAGAATTTCTCCAGAATTTGCTTCACTGGCAATCAGCATCATGCTTTCTGCCTGTGTAGTTTCCATTGTTTC
Source organism: Treponema sp. (assembly GCA_017381365.1). Taxonomy (GTDB): domain Bacteria; phylum Spirochaetota; class Spirochaetia; order Treponematales; family Treponemataceae; genus Treponema_D. Next base: position 37,132 of record JAFOCI010000021.1, on the reverse strand, counting down.
TCTGGCTATTTCTTCAAGCTTGTACTGAAGATTAGCATCAATAGTAAGATATACGTTTCTGCCGTGAAGATTCTTTGTTCCGTTTTCATTTGGAGAAGGCTGCAGCTGTTCCTGCATGGAATATTCTATTCCTGCAAGACCTTTTCCTTCCTCACCCATGTATCCGATTAATTGACTTGCAAGAGCGTTTTCTGGATATACACGACCAGGAATCTTGTCAAAAGCAACGTAAAGATAATTGTTCTCGCTTGTTATTTTTTTTAATTCCGTATAAACGGTTTGATCAACCTTTTTTTTAAGAAAAACAAAACTGGCTTTATCTGATTGAGTAATAATATTATAAACTTCGTCAGCTTTCATTCCTAATGGCCCGGAAACATTCTGTGCAAACAGCTCTTTGTTTTTTATGAGATGGGGAGTAACTCCAACATGATAGAAATTTGTCTGAACCGCAAGTGGTTTTCCGTTTCTGTCTACAATGGAACCCCGTTCAACCTGCTGAACATTTGAGACAATTTTGTTCATTGGAGTATATGCCAGAGCTGCATATTTTGAAAAAACATAAATGAAGAAAACAAGTATAAAAACCAAAAAGGAAATTAACGCTGGCTTTTTGAAATATTCATTCATCGACTTATAATTTTTCCTGTTATATTTTTTACTGAAACAAATCCATAATCTCTTGAATCCACTGAATCTGAAAGGTTATCTCCTAGTACAAGTACATAGCCTTCTGGAACTTTTTCGTAATTATTCATTTTTTCATATTCTTGCGGAGTCAGAAAAATATTTTTGTCGTTTACAGTTAAAATATAACCCGAATTTGTTGAAAAATCTAGTTGGTCACCAGAAACTGCTATGCAGCGTTTTGTTACTATTTTATTGTCATGTAAGAAAATAACTATATCATTTCTTTTTGGGACAGCCCATTGGAGCAAGAAGGAATTTCTAGATGGGGAAGGAATCCCGTAAGCCAGTTTAAAAACTACAACAGAGTCATTATTCATAAAGGTTGGTTCCATTGAGTGTCCGGAGATATGCAGTATATCAAAAACAAAGAATTTTAAAAAAAATCCGATTATTATTCCGGAAATAATATATAGAAATGGAGAAAAAGTAACAGTTGATTTTTTCATATCTTAAATTTAAAGATATTCTAATATGCTATACTTTTTCTGTCGATAGTCTACGTATGGAAATAGTTAGTTACGTAGGATACAATAATTCAAAAACAGATAATGTAACCCATATTCTTGCAAATCAGCTGGAAAACTTAAAAAAAATATTCAAAAGTAAGGCGTCTCATAAATCAAATTCACGCTTTTTGAACATTCCAGGTGAATTTCCGGAAGTATCATCTTCAATTGCAAAAAATCGTGGATGTAATATTGATTTATCTGAAATCAGTTGTTTCCTTTCATCTGCAGGAAAGTTTTGTGATTTTATATTAAGTAATGCCAGAAAGATTATAACAGGAACTGGAGTATTAGCTTTTTTGATACTAATCTGTGTTGTTTCTGTAAAAATTCATAGTTATATTCAGACATTAGCTTCTGTAGTTCCTTTTGAAGATTCATATAATTCCGAAATGGAAATTTTAGGAAAAGTTATGAATGATTTTGTTCTTGAGGAAACACAGGAGTATTCTTTGGATGGAACTTTAACAGGTGAAAAAGCTCTTTCTGAAAGCGAACTGGAAAAACTTTTCAGAAAACCTGTTACATTTGTAAATTATAGAGTTCAACCAGGAGATACTATCAGCGGAATTACAAAAAAATTTGGATTAAAAAATATTTCTACTCTGATTGCTGTAAATGACATAGATAATGTAAGGACTTTGTGTTCTGGCCAGAAGCTTAAAATTCCATCAATTGACGGGCTTGTTTATACTGTTCAGAAAGGAAACACTCTGGCTGGTCTTTCTACAAGATTTGGTGTAACTATAGAAGATTTGCTGGATGTTAATGATCTTGATTCAGCAGTTTTGCATGCTGGTCAAACTCTTTTTATTCCTGGTGCAAAAATGGAAATGTCAAAGCTTCAGCAGGCAATGGGTGAAATGTTCAAATGTCCGATTTCTGCAAAATACCGACTTACAAGTAGATTTGGTCCTAGAGCAGATCCATTTTCTGGTGCAAGATCAAATCATACGGGTATTGATATGGCTTGTCCTACAGGAACACCGATTACCGCAACTGCCAGTGGTACTGTAGCATTTACTGGTGTAAATCCTGTTTTTGGTAATTATGTAATTATTAAGCATGCTAACGGATATCAGTCTTTGTATGGACATATGTCTATGATTATTGCAAAAAAAGGTCAGCGTGTGAGTCAGGGTACTAGAATCGGGCTTGTTGGTTCAACAGGTTATTCAACTGGACCTCATCTTCATTTTACAGTTTATAAAAATGGAAAACTTGTTGATCCTATGACATTAATAAAATAAAGCTAGTTAAAAATAATTTTTAATTTTTTATAGGAAAGGAAAAAAATGAAATCGATTTGTAACGGTTGCGGACGTGATATTGAAAAGGATTTTGCATATTGCCCCTGGTGTGGCGAAAAATCGATTAATCAAAGCCAGAAATATTTCGATATGATATACGAAAGATATTCTAAAATGCATAGAGAATATAGGAATCAGCAGTTCAGGGCAGTTGAAAAACAGCTTAATGAACTTGAACAGGAACTGGATGTTCTTGTTTTAAGCGCGGAGTTGCATAGATGAAATTAAAAGAGTCAGCATTTTTTTTATTTTTTATTTTGTTTTTCTCTGTTGGTTTATGTCATGCCGGTATTAAATTTGGCGATGCAGATATAAATGAAAAAGATGAGGTTCTTTATACTGTACGCCATGAACTGCCTGGAACTATTTCATATAGATCCTTGTTTAAAGCAGACATAAAGAATGGCGTTATGAGCGGTGAGCCAGAAATGGTTACCTGTTTTCCAGAAAAAATGGAAATGCTTGCAAACGGTTCAATTCTTCAGATAAGAAACCGTTATGGAATTGCCTGGATGAATACAAAAACAAAAGAATTTAACTGGAGAAAATTTACTACAAAAATTCCATTGAATTCCATGCGTCTGGCTCCTATGAGCGTAAGTCCTGACGGCAAATGGCTATGTTATTCAGAAAAGACAGGTTATGCAACAGGCCGTCTTATTCTTGAAAGTGTAGAACGAGATAAAAAAATTGTTTTGGATGAAAAATCAAGCTTTAGTTACGAATCTATTCCAGTAAAGTGGCTCAGTGACAGTTCTGTTTTTGTATACGCAAAAGATGGAAATATTTATTTCTGTAACCCGGATGCACTTATGCGCGGTGTAGAAGTCAGTGAAGAATATCGTCTTATTTGTGAAGGAACTATAAATGCTGTAAACTGGGCAGACGGAAAATATTTGATTTATATTGACAGGGATCTGGTTTATCGTATAAACGCAAAAGAACTTTATACTTTGGGATTGTATTCAAACATTATCGGAAAAGGAACAGCAATCGGTCGTCTTCCAAGTCAGTTTGTTTCCAGTCGTGATACTTTCAGCGTAAATGATGAAGTTTCTGCATTTGTTTTTATTCAGAATGGAAAAACTTTTACATATTACGGAATAAACAGCCAGAATTACGACTTTTTTGATGTAATCTATTCTGGTCCTTTTTTTGATTTAAAATCTTCTCTTCTTGAAGCAGAAATTATGTGGACTTCAAATCAGACTCCATTCATCTGGACTCGAAGTCTTCCTTACAATAGCGATAAGATTGTATCATCGGTTTACCGTTTGGATCAGCATCTTACAAAAATCATTGAAGTTGAAGATTCAGGACTTCCAATTCTTTCAAAAGATAAGTCAAAATGTGCTTTTAGTTCTGGTTCAACTGTTCACGTTTATGATACGACAACCTGGAAAAAACTTGCTGACCTTACAGGAGAGCAGGTCTATTCAATTGCGTGGGTAAATCTTGATACTCTTTATATTGGAGGCTCAAAAACTATCAGAAAGTGGAATATTTTTGATTCATATTCTGATGCAGTGATGGCTTCTTCTGCCTTCAATGGTTATTGGGATGGTGCATCTGGACGAATTATTGCAGAAGCAGGCAATGGTTATGCCTATGCCTTTGACCCGGCAACGAGAATCTGGAAGTCTATGGGGCTTCAGGAAAAGCATATAAACAGTTCTAGAAACGGAAGATATCGTCTTTTCTGCGGCGATACTCCGAATAAAAATTATGAAAACGCATTGTATGTGCGCACTTTAACAGGAAAAGCTGTTACAAATCCTGTTTATTCAGAAAGTACAAAAAAAATTGAAGAAAAGAAAAAGGTTGCTTTAGTATTTGATGCTTATGACAACGCAGACGGTTTGACCCGCATTCTTTATGAAATGGGACTTTATAATGTTACCGGTACAGTTTTCATTAACGGGGAATTTATCCGTCGTTATCCAAATGAAACACGACAGATTTCTGTATCAAAGAATGAAGTTGCATCAATGTTCTTTACAAAATCAAAATTGACGCAGTCCGGTTTTGTAATTGATGAAAATTATATACGGCGTGGCCTTGCACGAAATGAAGATGAATATTTTGCATGTACAAAAAAAGAACTTTCATTGATGTGGCATGATCCTTTTTATGAAGGAACTGATAAAATTATAGAAGCTGGTAAAAATGCCGGGTATGCTTACATTATGCCGTTTCTTGGCGTAAGAGATTCAGTTTCTCTTGAAGATGTTGTGAACGGAAAAGGAAAATATGCATCTCCTTCTGAGATAATTGATGTTTACATGAAGCACCTTAAATCTAACGGAGGAGGAATTGTTCCTGTGACAGTAGGACTTTCAAATGGTACAAGAGAAAGTTATCTGTACGACAGTCTTGATTTGCTTTTAAGTGCAATTCTGGATGCGGGGTTTGATATTGTACCAGTGCGATATTTGAAGGAACAATTATAAAGCCCGAAATTCGAGTTTTTTGAAAATTAAACATAAAATTGATTTTACAAAAAAATTGTTTAATTATGAAAATACGGGAAGGAAGAAAGAGGCTGTCAAAAACATTCGCAAGTCGGAAACGATAGTTTCCTTGCCGACTTGCGCATGTAGCAACGCTAGCTAGCGGTTTTGACAGTCGCTTTCTGACTGGTAGTATTTTCATAATGCAAATGGGATTATAAAAATCAATTTTATGCATTACCAATTAAAATTCGAAATTCGAACTATAAAGTTAGCGAGGCGAGCATATCTGCGGCACTTACCCAGAAGTTCGCCTTTTTTTCTGACTTTTCGCAAATAAGCGGAATAGATTCAAGAAGATGCTCTCCCATCCAGTATTCGATTGCTCCGCATTTTTCGCCTGCCACAGTCTTACCTTTCATTTTTTCTGGCAAAACAAGATTTATTTTTACGTCTTCAAGAGGATTTTCTTTGTTTTTAGAAGCAACGATTGGAACTGTAAGAGCTTCTGGTTCATACGCTGGAATAAGATTTATTCGCTGAGCGCTGGAGCAGATTAAAGGAATGCTGTATTTCCTGAAAAGCATAGGATTTTTGTAATCCTTAAAAGTTGCGAATGCCCATTCCATTATTTCTGTTCCGTCGTGAATTCTGCCTGCCTGACCTTCTGCTGTATTATTTCCTTGTCCACCCATTGTTATGCTGATAATTCTGGTGTTATCTCTCTTTACTGTAAGTGCCAGATTGTAACCGCTTTCCTCAATGTAACCAGTTTTAAGTCCGTCGCAGCCTTCAAGAATTCCAAGAAGAGGATTTGTATTTTTCTGATATATTGGCATTGTAATGCGTTCTGGTAATCCGTGGGAAAAATCCTGTGTTTTTGGTAAGGCTTTATCTTCCCATGGAAGATTATGTTCCTGAGGATAAGTGAAAGACAGTTTTGAATGAAATTTGTAAAGGGCTTCTGGATAGCGGTTTAAATATACACGAGCAAAAGCAGCCATTTCTCGGGCTGTAGTTGTGTTCTTTTCGCTGTAACCGCTAGCTTCTACAAAGTGAGTGTGGGAAAGCCCTAAAAGTTGAACTTCCTTGTTCATTCGCTCTATAAAATTTTCCATGCCGCCTGCAACATAATTTGCAATTGCATAAGCGGCATCGTTTCCAGAGCAGATAGCAGAACCTAGCATAATTTCTTCAAGAGTAACAATCTGATTTTTTCCCAGAAACATAAGCGAGGAATGAGGAGGCATATTGCATGCCCAGGTTTCAGGAGGAAGTGGTACCTGATCTGTTAGAGAAATACGGCCAGTAGCAATTTCCTGAAAAACTACGTAAAGAACTACCAGCTTTGTCATGCTGGCCGGTGGAATTATTTCATCTGCATTTTTTTCGTAAAGAACGCATCCGTTGGCTTTATCTATTGCAATTGCGGATTTTGCTCCAATATCCAGGGTTGCAGGCTTTACAGGATAAGGAAGATTTCTTAGTAAGTTTCTTCGCTCTGGATATTGTTCATCAAGTGCAAGTTCCAGTTCCAGTTCAGCTTTCTGTTGCTCTGAAAGTGGGGCTGTTATGACTGGTTTGTGAAGAGTATATGTTCTTATTCCTGTGGTTATTGCAAACGCAAGAACCACAGTGCAGCCAGCGGATTCTAGTAATCTGAATACAGTTTTTCTGTTGGGTTTTATATCTTTTATTTTCATTTTTTCCTCAATCTAACTGGGAATATAAAACTGAATTGACTTTTTATTCCTGCGGAGGATTGAATACCCCGGCCTTCAGGTTGTATTAGGGGTATTAAATCCAACTGGGATACCTTATGAGAACGAACGCTCCCCCGATGCCTGCGTCGGACTTCGTTCATTTGCTGCATCTGTTTCTAAGAATCATATCAGCGATAACAATATTAGTCATAGCTTCTACTACTGGTACGATCCTAGAACAGAGGCAAACGTCATGGCGACCTTTTATTTCAAGATCCGTTTCTTCAAATCCATTGTCAGTTTTACAGATTGTTTCCTGATTTTTAAAAATACTTGGAACAGGCTTAACTGCAAGGCGGAAAACGATGTCATTGCCATTGGAAATTCCACCAAGAATTCCTCCTGCGTTATTTGTTTCAAAAACAGGTTTCCCGTTTGCAAGACGCATTTTGTCATTGTTTTCGCTTCCTGTAGAATCAGCTGCTGCAAATCCGGCACCAAATTCAATACCTTTTACAGCTCCAATTGAAAGAATAGCTTTTGCTATATCGGCATCAAGTTTGTCAAAAACAGGCTCTCCAAATCCTGCTGGTACACCCTTAACAACGCATTCAATTATTCCACCTGTGCTTTCACCGTTTCTTCTATATTCGTCAACTTTTTCTTCCATTAGTTTTGCCGCTTCATTGTCTGGTGCTCGCATTGTGTTCTGTTCAATTGCTGCAAAATCTTTTTTTGTGCACTGAATTCCTGCAGCCTTTAATGTATAGGCAGTAGTTTTAATACCATATTCTTCTAGAATCATAGCTGCAATTGCCCCTGCAGCTACACGGGCAGCTGTTTCCCGGCCACTGGCACGACCACCGCCCCGATAGTCACGGAATCCGTACTTTGCGTCGTATGCGTAATCAGCGTGGCCAGGGCGAAAAGTATTCACAAGATTTCCGTAATCCTTTGAATGTTGAGATGTGTTTCTGATGATTATGGAAATTGGTGTACCTTCTGATTTTTCTTCAAAAACACCGCTAAGGATTTCTGCCTGATCAGGTTCATTTCTTTGTGTTACGGCAGCACTTTTTATTCCGTTGATGGCAGCGCCAGGACGTCTTTTATCCAATGCAGCCTGAATTTTTGACTGATTTATAGTAATGCCTGCAGGACATCCGTCAATGATAACACCAAGTCCAGCACCGTGACTTTCACCGAAAGTTGTAACTTTGAAAATTGTACCAAAAGTATTTCCAGACATTATTTATTCCTTTTATATTTATTCAATCTTTTCAAAAATAACATATCACAATAATAAAAAATTATCATCTAATCAGCGGCCAGATTTTTTTATAAGTTCTGCGCGACTGTGGATTTTAAGTTTTTTGTATAGATTTTTATTGTGTACAGCAACTGTTCCTGTTGAAATATTTAATTCAGCAGCGATTTCTTTATCCGTTTTACCATCTGCAATCAGACGGGCAATTTCCTTTTCCTTTGACGTAAGATTTGCAGAATTTAAAATAGCCATAAAATCAAAATCATCAGAAACTTTGTTGAAAGTCTTTTTTGTTTCTTCCATAAAATTCCTTTCGAGTATTTTATCAGAACCAGTAATTCTGGAACCAGTCATAAAATTTTCTCTGAATGAATCTGTGATAGATTTTATGATCATCTCTCTATGCATAAGCCGGTTCTTCATTATTGCATTAGCTTTGTAATAAAGAAAATCTATAGGGAACGGTTTTAACATAATTTCGGATATTCCCATAGAAAGCAGCTGAACTGTATTTTTCCTTGAGATTTTTTTTGCTGTAACTATCGAAGGAATTGACAAGAGTTTTATATTATCTGATAAAAGCTGAATCAATGGGGTTCCTGGTGCAGAAAAAGAATAAAAAATAAGATCTGGATATACTTTATCTATAGCTTTAAAAAGTTCGTCTGTGTGAGTAAAAAAGTTTATATTATAGTCATTTTGAAGCAGTTTTTTACAACCGTTTCGAAGAATTTCGTCTTCTTCAAGAATAAAAATTGATTGTTTTTCAGAATTTGTATTCTGTGAAAAAAATATATCATTGCTTTCGTGGTTTTCAAGTTCGTCAATATTATTTGGAATCATTACATCTTCAGATGGCTGATAAAATTTAAGTGCAATTCTCAATTGAATTGCAATTCCGCTGGAAGTTGCGTATACGAGCAGATTGCCGTTCAACTGTTCAATAATATTTTTTGCTACATATAGTTGAGTTCCCCAGGAATTATTCATTTCATTAGTTGAATCAGATTGATTAGTTTCCTGACTGAAATATATTTTAGAAAAATCGGCCGGCAATTTTTCACCTTCGAATTCTACAGTAAAGATATATGTAAAATTTTCGTATTCGGATGTAATCTGAACGTTAGATTTAAAAAATGCTTTTCTTACAACTGTTTCCAATATAAGCCGTATGGTAATTGCAAGTATAGACTTATTTGTGTATACATAATTTCCGTCTCTGTAGTTTTCTGTAACGTTTACATAGCAGCCGTTTTGCCGAAGTATTGAAACGTTTTCAGCAATACTTTCTGATGTTATATACCCTAAGTCTACAGGTTCCTGAGACAATTCAGTGGTTTCAGAATTATTTGTTGGTTCTGAAAGAAGAGTTATAACTTTTATAAAATCTGCTGTATAAGAAATGGTTTTAGAAATTTCTGCAGAGGTAGAGGCTGGAATTAATTCTCTTATATCCTTGTTTATGGAAAACAGGTATTGAAGTGGATTTGCTAAATTGTTAAGCAGATTGTTAAGAACGTAATTTTTTTTCTGCTTATTCAATAGATAGATATCTGCGGTGTGTTTTTTTTCAATAAGAGAGTTTAATGAAGTTTTTAATTGTTTATTAAATTTATTGAATGAACTGTAATATAGAATAAACGCAGAAATAATGCTTGTGCAGCAAGGTGAATTATCAAATAATTTAAAGATTCTTTTTTCAGGAGAAATAAATCGAATCTGATTAAAAAGGATTTGTGTAATAATCAGAAAAAATATGCTGTTATAGATAAAAAGTGACAGAATATCAGGCTTATTCACAAATCTGATGATTAATAAAGTGTTTGCAATTATAAGTGAAAATGTTAAAACGATTATTGTATTGTTTATGACTGCAACCACCATGTAAGGGACTGGAAGGGCATATTGAACAATTCCTAAGGTTAGTGCAGATATATAATAATAAACGCTTAAATGTGAAAATTTCTTATACCATTGCTGTGTTTTAGTGAGATGTGAGCGATAAATATTGTATAAATCTCTATTTATGGAAGCTCCCAGTCCGCATATTAAAATTAGTGTTAATCTATAGCAGTGTATGCCTTTAAATATAGCTGGCGTAAAGTAATTTTCAATGATTCTTCCATTTTGTAAAACCAGAAGTATGACTAAAGCACTGGAAAAAAGTATAGACTTTGTCTTTGGAATATCATAAGTTTTTTTTGCATAAATAAAAAAAATCAGTGTAATGTAAAAAATTCCAAGAATAAAAACAAAAATAGTGTTTGATATAGAAGTAACTTTATGTATTTCAGAAATATTCATAAGATACATTGATAGCAATGAAGAAACGGAAGAATCAATTTTCAGGCGAATTTTTAATTTTTTTGAGCTGTCATTTCTGAATTTAGCACCATTCAGATTGATTATGTGATAATACCCCTGTATTGATTTATCTTTAAGTTTTAATGAGTCTCCTGTTTTTCCAATTGAAATCCAGTTTTGATCTTTGTCCTTGATATATAATTCTGCATAGTGAAGAGCTTCATTTCCAAGATGCACAAACTGAAGCTTATCATCACTGATTTCCTCTGGAATTTCTGTTTCAACCCAGAGAATTCCATTTCTTGAGTTTGCATTTAAATAATCTGTTCTAACAAATTTACTTTCATCAAGTTTATCTACAGTTATAGTTTTATCCTGCTCTATAAAATATTTAAGTTCCAGTTTTACTGGCGAAAATGAGGAAAAGACAGAAAGTAATAAGAAAAATAAACTTTGCATGCTTACATATTACACAGATAATTGAATTTTTACTATAAAAGTGCCATACTTCAGAATTATAAATATTTATATTTGGAGGCTCATATGGCAAAATTTGTCGGTGCGATGACAGCTTTGGTCACACCAATGCATGAAGATGAATCTGTTGATTATGAAGGATTCAGAGCTCTGGTCAAACGCCAGCTTGAAGGCGGAATTGATGGCATTCTTCCTTTGGGAACTACAGCAGAAACTCCAACTTTGACAGAAGATGAAGAAGACGAAATCATCAAGATTGCTTTTGAAGAAGTTAGAGCTTTTGAAAAGGCAACTGGTAAAAAAATACTTGTAACATTGGGTGCAGGTTCTAACTGTACTCGGGATGCAGTCCGCTACTGTGAACGCGCAAAAAAGGCTGGTGCTGATGCGGCTCTTGTTGTAACTCCTTACTACAACAAACCAAGTCAGGAAGGTATCTTCAAGCATTTTGAAGCTTGTTCTAAAGTAGGAATTCCAATCGTTGTATACAATATACAGGGTCGTACTAGTGTGAACATTGCAACAGAAACTTTGCTGAAGATTGCTGATCTTCCTAACGTAATTGCAGTTAAGGAAGCCAGCGGTAACATCAATCAGATGATGGACGTAATCGCAAAGGTTAAGGGCGCTCATCCAGACTTCAGCGTAATCAGTGGAGACGATGGTCTTACATTGCCACTTATTGCAGCTGGCGGCGACGGTGTATTCAGTGTAGTTTCAAACTATACACCAGAACTTGTTACTGCACTTACTCATGCAGCTTTAGAAGGAGATCTTAAGAAGGCTCGTGAAATCCACTACAGACTTCTGCCATTCTTCAAGGCAGCATTTGTAGACGGTAACCCTACATCAATCAAATATGCTTTGAGCGTAAAGGGCGACATGAAGCCTTGTGTAAGGCTTCCATTGGTTGAAGTAAAGGATTCTGCAAAGGCTGTAATCGAAGCAGCTCTTAAGGAATGTAATCTGTAAAAAAAATAATAAACCGCTGATATACGCGGTTAAACAAAAGGAAAGAAAAAATGGCAGCAAAAATTAAAGTAGGTGTACTTGGCGCAACTGGTATGGTTGGTCAGCGTTATATTAAATTGTTGGAAGATCATCCATGGTTTGAAGTTACTTATGTAGCAGCTTCACCACGTTCTGCTGGAAAAGCATACAAAGATGCAGTAGCTAACCGCTGGCTCATTGGAGCAGAAATTCCAGACGGTGTTGCAAACCTTACAGTAGAAGATGCAAACGTTGCAGAAAAAGCTATTGGAAAGTGTCAGTTCGTATTCTCTGCTCTGGAAATGGGCAAAGACGAAATCAAGGCTCTGGAAGCTGCTTATGCTGCAGAAGGAATTCCTGTAGTTTCTAACGCTTCTGCTAACCGCTGGACAGAAGATGTTCCAATGCTTGTTCCAGAAATCAACTACGCTCACCTTGACGTAATCGCTGAACAGAAAAAGCATCACGGATGGGACAAAGGTTTTATCGCTGTAAAACCAAACTGTTCACTTCAGACATACATGATGCCAATTCATGCTCTTATCAAAGCTGGATACGAAGTAAAGAAGATGATTGTAACAACTCTTCAGGCTACTTCTGGTGCCGGATATCCTGGCGTTCCATCATTCGATATGATTGACAACATCGTTCCATATATTGGCGGTGAGGAAGAAAAGACAGAAAAAGAATGTCTTAAGATTCTTGGTACAGTAAAAGACGGAAAGATTGAAAACGCTGCTCTGCCAGTTGTTTCTTCAACTTGTACTCGTGTACCAGTTATCGACGGACATACAGCTTGTATTTCTCTTGAATTTGGCGAAAAGAAGCCAAGCCTTGAAGAAATCGAAAAAATCTGGACTTCATATACATCAGTTCCACAGGAACTTGATTTACCATCTGCTCCAGTTCATCCAATCGTTGTGCGCCACGAAGAAAACCGTCCGCAGCCACGCCGCGACCGCGAAACAGAAAAGGGAATGGCATGTGTTATCGGACGTCTTCGCCCATGTAACGTATTCGATGTTAAGTTCGTAGCTTTGAGCCACAACACAAAGCGTGGTGCTGCTCTTGGCGGTATCTTGAACGCAGAACTTTTGAAGGCAAAGGGATTCTTTGATAATCTGTAGTCTCAATCATTAATAGAAATAATCCACAGAGTTGCGCAGAGTTTCACTTTTTTTCTGGTGTTCTGCGGTCTCTGTGGATTTTTTTTGCCTTTGGCCTATGTAGATTATCTGTTGTTTTATGATATACTGTTTCTATGAATAAAAACATGAGCGAAAATCCTCAGCTGGAAGAAAGCTATAATGAATTGTGCAGTCTTATTGCTAAAACGACAGATGAAAAATTTTTAAAGGATTTTTTCAGTTGTCTGTTCACGCAGACAGAAAGAAGCGATTTTGCCATGAGATGGCTTCTTGTAAAAGAAATAAAAGCGGGGACTACTCAGCGGGAAATCGCAAAAAAATTCAACATGTCACTCTGCAAAATCACCCGAGGTTCAAAGGAACTTCAAAAAGAAGACAGCGCTTTTGTTAAGATGCTTGAAAAAATTAATGAATAAAAATAAAGGGTTGCACTTCAACTTTGCGATTTGTGAAGTGCAACTCTTTGTTTTTTTTGCATGGTGTTTACTGTACTTTTGCAGCTGTGTTCAAAAGCTGAGCTGCATCTGTTCGCTTCCATCGCAATGCAGTTGCATAAGGAGTTTCGTCGTAAATATTTTTTACGTTTGTATCAAGACCATAGGAAATCAGTTTAGAAATTGTTTCTGGTTTTGCAGATTTTGCTGCGTAATGCAGAATTGTATTTCCCTGTGTATCTGCCGAAGAACCTGCATTTTTTACAAGACTTGCAATAATATCCTTGTTGTTTCTCGTGAGTGCGATAGAAACTGGATTTGTACCCTTGCTGTCTATGCTGATAAACGGGTTGGCCCCGCTTTCAAGAAGAATCTGAGTAAGGCTGCTGTTATCTTTCTGAACAGCAATTGTTAAAGGTGTGTAACCGGCTGCATTTCGTGTGTCAAAAGGATATCCAGCATTAATCAAAGGCTTGAGCATAGAAACTGCCTTGTTGTTTTTTACGATAATATGAATCGGTGTGTTTCCATCGCTGTCAGAAATAGTTGTATCACTTCCAAGAACTTCTCGGATGATTACAGCATCCTGATCAAGCACAAGACTGAAAGGAGTAATTCCATTTTTATCTCGTGAAAGAGGATTTCCACCTGCGTTTCTAATCATTGAAATTATAGATGTATCACATGAAAGTGCTGCTTCGTGATATGCATTTCTACCATTCAAATCCTGAATTTGAGGATTTGCGTTGTTTGAAAGCAGCATTTTTATCATATTGATATTTTTGGTACGGATAGCTTCCATAAGGATTGTTTTTCCGTATGAGTTGCATCTGTTAGGATTTGCGCCTTTCAACATAAGCAGATTTGCAATGTCTGTTTTTGCAACAAGAACCGATTCTGCTAATGGAGAATTTCCAGCAACGTTCTGAGCATCAATTTCTGCTCCAATGCTGATGAGTTTTGCTACGGCTTTTGGATTTCCCCAGCGAACAGCCATGTGAAGAGCTGTGCTGCCAAGATTATCTCTTGCGTTAACTTTACAACCATTGTTTACAAGCAGCTGAATGATTTCTGGAGAATCTGTTTTTGCCGCACAGAATAATGGTGTTTCGCCATTTGCATTTTTTGCTTCAATTCTTGAACCCCGGATAATCAATGTTGCAACAGCTTCTTTTAATCCCCATTCTGCAGCAAAATGAAGTGCTGTATTACCGCTTCCGTCGGTTGCGATTATAGTCTGAGGTGTAATAACCCATTCCATTACAGAGCCACCGTCGTAAAGTGCAAGACTTAATGGAGATTTGCTGCGGTTGTTTGTTGCAAAAATGTCTGCTTTTTTTGCAAGCAAAAGCTCACCAACGGCTTTTCTGTTTTTTAATACAGTCAGATATAAAGCAGTGTTACCATCGGCATTTCGTTTGTTAACGTCGTCAGTAAGGCTTATTATGTACTGAATTCTGGAAAGAGTTGCATTATTCTGAATAGCAATAATTAAAGGAGTATTTCCTTCTGAATCAATACTTGAAATATTGTATGGGTTTACAATTGATTTAAGGATTGTGTCAGAGGAATCATTGTCTTTGAGTGCAAGAATAAGTGGAGTAGTTCCTTTTGTATCTCTTGAATTTATGTCAGCGCCACTCTGAGCGTAAAAAGAAATGTGTTCTGGAATGTCGTTTTCAATTGCAAGAGCAAGTGGGGTAACACCGTCTTTGTTTCTTGCATTTACGTCTGCTCCATGGTCAATAAGAATGCGGAGTGTAGGAACAGGAACTTCAGTCATTGTTGCAATGTGAAGAACTGTGTCACCATACATATCTTTTACAGAAAGATTTGCTTTTCTGTTTACTAAGAGAGAATAGATTTCTGCTCTTTCATCTGATGGAATGATAAGAAGAACTGGAGTTTTTCCAAGATTATCCTTTGCATTGATGTCTGCTCCAAAATCAAGCAAAAGTTTTACAATTTGAGCGTGTCCATAGCGAACTGCTTCATGTAAAGGAGTTGCACCTGTGCTATCCTGAACATTTGTCTGTGCTTTATTATTTAGAAGGTATTTTACAACGGCTGTATGTCCCTGAATTGCAGCCAGATGAAGAGGTGTCTGTCCATCATCGTAGCGATAATTAAGGTTTCTGTTTAAAATAGCTGTTTCAAAGTAGTCATATTCAGATTCTGTATGTTCAGCTCCATTCATAATTAATGTTGCAGCTATTTTTACAGTTTCTTCATCATTGAAATTATCGTATGCATATTTCAGAGGAGTTTTTTCGTCAATGTCTTTAATAGAAAGAGGAATTCCTTTTTTTGCACAGTATTCGATTGCTGTATTGTTCTTTGTTTCTACAAAGTAGTGAACAATTGATTTTTGTTTTTCTGTATCTCGTATTTCACCAGTTTTTGTGGTAATAAAAATGTCATAATATTCAGGATCTCTAAGCAAACCTAAATCCAGAGCTGTGATGCCTTCGCCATTTCTTGCAAATATGTTACATCCAAAGTTAACAAGTTGAGCAACGGTTTCTTTCGCTTCATTTTCAATTGCTACATGAAGAGGAGTCATGTTTTCATAGTTTTTTGGATCTGGATCTGCGTTATTACAAAGAAGAAATAATGCTAAAGATGGTTCATTGATTTTTGCTGCAAGATGAAGAGCTGTATTTCCTTCCTCATCAACTGCATTGATATCATATTTAGAAATAAAACAGCTTTTTGCTTCTTCAAGTTTTCTTTCTTTAATCAACTGAAGAACATTTGCCAGTGGTTCTTCTTTTGGCTTTGATGAAAGACAACTGATCATTGCAAAGCTTAAGAATATACAGGCAGCTGTTAAAATAATTTTTTTAATCATATTTTCCCCTTCTTTCGATAAAAAAAACACTTCTTATCCTCAGTATCGGAAAAATAAAAAAAACATTTAGAAAAAAAATGCGATTTTAGAACTGCATGTTAAAGTAAATTTTTATGATTTGCTTATGGTTTTACAATGTATTGCAAAAGAAGTATATGTAACTCTTTTAGATTTAAAACTCCGAATTTGCTGAAAACTTCGGTCATATCTTTCTTTACTGTTGATTTACTAATATAGAACATTTTGCTTAATGCTTCATAATTAGAATTGGATTTAAGATATTCCATTACAAGGCGAATCTGTCTGTTTGTAAGATTGTAGTTTGAAAGATGCAGATCAGTTCCTGGTTTTGGTAATTGAATAGAAGTCGCGGGATTTTTTTTTGCCGGAACAAGTGTTGTGAGCAATGTTTCCAGCTTTTTGTATACATAAAAATAGAAACCGAAGAAGAAAACTGATATTGAAAATTGAAGAAGAAAATTGAAAAGCCAGCGTGAATGGTTTTTCTGAAATGCTTCGTATCCATAAAGAATCAGTACAATAAACCAGACGAATATTATGGCAGCGATTTTTTCCTTTAATTTAGTTTTGAAAAATCCATTGCAGAAACATAAAATTATGAATGCTGCATAAAGAAATGTTCCAAGCATTTCATAATTTGTAAGTGTGGTGGTTATTGCCTGAATAAATAATATAGAACATTGCAATACAACATTATGAGGGAAGATAGTCAGGCAGATGCAGATTAATGCACACACAGAATTTATCACAAAAACTGAAATTTTAGGATTTGGAAAAATAACAAAGGAACTTGGCTCATGGTTATAACTTGTGATAGCAGCTATAATCAGAGCAAAAGATGAGAGAAAACACATTATTCTGGCAGGAGTAAAAAATCTCTGTCTTGATTTCATTTTTTTTTGAATTATACATGGTGAATTGTTGATTTGCAAATACATATTTAGCCCGAAATTCTATTTTTTTGAAAATTAAACATAAAATTGATTTTACAAAAAAATTGTTTAATTATGAAAATACGGGAAGGAAGAAAGAGGCTGGCAAAAACATTCGCAAGTCGGAAACGATAGTTTCCTTGCCGACTTGCGAATGTAGCAACGCTAGCTAGCGGTTTTGACAGTCGCTTTCTGACTGGCAGTATTTTCATAATGCAAATGGGATTATAAAAAATCAATTTTATGCATTGCCAATTAAAATTCGAAATTCGAACTATTTAAATTCAATTCTGCACTGTTTGCGAAATATTCAATCATTTTCTAATTTTTGTAGTCATTTTTAAGAATTTTTAGTATATTTTGAAACGAAAGATATTAAATGCCCTGAAGAACGAGTTTTCTGATAGTACATTAAAATGTTGCAGGTAAAATATTAAATTCGAAATTCAGGCTAAATAAACATTTTTGAGGTTATAAAATGGCTAAAAAAACACCTATTACATTGCTTTGTGGTTATCTTGGAGCTGGAAAAACAACTCTCATGAATAAGGTTCTTACAAATCAGCAGGGATACAAAGTAGCTGTAATCGTAAATGATATCGGTGAAATCAACGTTGACGAAAAGCTTATTGCAAAAGATGCAAACATTACAGATACATCAAGCATTGTTGGTCTTCAGAATGGATGTATCTGCTGTACTTTAAAATCTGATCTTGTTCAGCAGATTGAAAATCTTATAAGCACAAAGAAATTTGACTATATTCTTATTGAAGCTTCTGGTGTATGTGAACCAATGCCTATTGCTCAGGCTATCATGCAGATTGAAAACGGTAAGCTTGATAACGTTGTCAGTGTTGTTGATGCAAAACGTCTTGTTGATGAATTTGCTGGCGGCGACAATCTTCTTAAAAAAGATATGGATGAAGAGGATATTGAATCACTTCTTGTTCAGCAGATTGAATTCTGTTCAACACTTATAATCAATAAAAAAGACCTTGTTTCTGAAGATGAAATGAAAAAGGTTCATGCTGTTGTAAAAGCTCTTCAGCCACATGTAAAGGTAATTGAAGCTTGTCAGGCAGATGTTGAAGTAAAAGATATTCTTTCTACTGACCGTTTTGAATTTGATGCAGTATTTGAAAGTGCTGCCTGGGTTCAGCATCTTGAAAATGCAGAAGAACATGATGATGATGATGATGACGATCATGATGAACACGAACATCACCACCACCATGATGAACATGAACATGAAGAACATGAGCATCACCACCATGACGACGATGATGATGACGACCATGACCATAATCCAAAGCATGGTGAACCAGGTCATAAATGTGACGGCCACTGTCATCACCATCATCATAACCACGAGGGTGCAGATGAAGATGAATATGGTATCGGAAACTTTGTTTATTATAGAAGAAAGCCATTCAACCGCGAAAAGCTTGAAGAATATGCTGGTCGCTGGCCTCGCAACATTATCCGCTGTAAAGGTGTAGTTTATTTCAGTGATGAAGATAATATGGCGTATGTTTTTGAAACTTCAGGAAGACAGATTTCTGCCGGCGCTTCTGGTCAGTGGCTTGCAGCCTGCAGCAAAAAAGAACAGGAAGAAGTTCTTGCTCAGGAGCCAAAAGTTCGTGCTGAATGGGACGAAGAAGTTGGAGACCGCATGATTAAGCTTTGTGTAATTGGTCAGAAGCTTGATAAAGCAAAGATTACAGCAGAACTTGATGCTTTGCTTGACTAAGTAGCCCGAAATTCGAGTTTTTTGAAAATTAAACATAAAATTAATTTTACAAAAAAATTGTTTAATTATGAAAATACGGGAAGGAAGAAAGAGGCTGGCAAAAACATTCGCAAGTCGAGGCTGTCCAATAAGTTTGCATTACGGTGGTTGAGTTTATCGAAACCACCACATTTAGTGTAGCAGTCAATGAGCGCTACACTCATTACTTTTGGGACAGCCCCTTGCCGACTTGCGCATGTAGCAACGCTAGCTAGCAGTTTTAAAAGTCGCTTTCTGACTGGCAGTATTTTCATAATGCAAATGGGATTATAAAAATCAATTTTATGCATTCCAATTAAAATTCGAAATTCGAACTAAGTAAAAATTATCAGGAAAAAAATATGTCAGAAATTCGTACTGCGCCTGTTGAAAATAAAATGGGCACAATGCCAATAGTTAAATTAATATTTAATATGTCATTGCCAATTATGTTTTCTATGCTGGTAATGGCTTTGTATAATATAGTTGACTCTATATTTGTTGGAAAAATCGGAGAAGAAGCTCTTACAGCTGTTTCTCTTGCATTTCCAATTCAGAATCTTATGATTTCTTTTGGAATCGGAACTTCAGTAGGTGTTAACGCGCTTCTTTCAATGCGACTTGGTCAAAAAAATCAGGAAGATGTTAATAAAGCCGCTATGAACGGACTTTTTCTTGCCTTTGTAACATGGGCTGTATTCGCTGTTACAGGCTCAGCCATTGCAAAAGCATATCTTCATTCCCAGACAGAAAATCAGCAGATTATTGAATATGCTCAGCAATATCTTTATGTAATACTTATACTGGGAATTGGTTCATTCATGGGATGTATGAGCGACCGTCTTTTGCAATCTACAGGACGAACAGTTCTTTCTATGATTTCCCAGATTTGTGGCGCTGTTTTCAATATTGTATTTGATCCTCTTTTGATTTTTGGAATCGGGCCGTTCCCGGAAATGGGAATAAAAGGAGCAGCGCTTGCAACTGTTGCCGGCCAGATTTTTGGAATTTTTGTATCAATTACACTTAACATCAAGAGGAATCACGATATTCAATTTAAACTTAAAAATATTGTTCCATGCGGAAGAATTATTGCACAGATTTATAAAGTTGCCGTACCAGCAATTCTCATGAGTTCTATCATGTCTGTGGTTACTTACTTCATAAATCTGATTCTTTCATCAACACCAAATGGCGGTGATACAGCAATTGCTGTTTACGGCGTATATTTCAAACTGAACAGTTTTATTTTTATGCCAGTGTTTGGTCTGTGCAGCGGTATCATCCCGATTATTGCATACAATTACGGGGCTCAGCATCACCGCCGCATTACAAATTCTATTCGCGGTGCTCTTTGCATTGCCCTCATGATTATGACATTTGGTGTCATTCTTTTTGAAACGATTCCTGGAAAGCTTTTTGACCTTTTCAGTGCCAGTGATGAGATGAGGCGCATGGGAATTGTAGCTTTGCGTCTTATAGCACCAAGCTTTTTTGGTGCCGCTCTTGCAATCACAATGAGTTCTGTATTTCAGGCATTTGGAAGTGCTGTTTACAGTATGATTGTTTCCTTTGCCAGACAGATTGTTGTTTTTCTCCCTGCAGCATATTTCCTTTCAAAAACAGGGGATGTAGATAACGTATGGTGGTGTTTCCTTATAGCAGAAGTTATGTCTGTAGTAATGTCTTTATTCTTCATGAATCGCATTTACATAAAGAAGATCAAGAATATTCCATTTGATAAATAAATCAAACGCATAAATATTCAAATTTATTTGTAAAAATTCAGTCCGTTGAATAAATATTCAACGGATTTTTTTTTGTAAAAAAATAGCCTAGTGTTTTTTGTAATTTTTTTTTAAAAAATACACTAAATATGGAATTATTTAATCAAAATTAATTGAGTTTTGGTTTTGTTTGGAGTATTATGATTATGGCTAAAGAAAAAATTAATTTTTAAGAGGTAAAAGATATGATTCAGAAAGACGAATGGAACGGTTTTGCCGGACGTTTGTGGAAAGAAGAAATAAACGTACGTGACTTCATCCAGAACAACTACACTCCTTATGATGGAGATGAAAAATTCCTGGCTGGTCCAACAGCAGCTACAAAGAAATTGTTCGATGAACTTCAGAAGTTGCAGAAGGAAGAACATAACAAAGTTTCTGTTGGTAAAGACGGAAAACAGCGTTCTGGTGTTCTTGATATGGACACAAGCATTGTAACAGGTCTTACTTCACACCCAGCTGGTTATATCTGCCCAGAAGGAAAAGACCTTGAAAAGGTAGTTGGTCTTCAGACTGATAAGCCTTTGAAGAGAGCTTTCATGCCTTTTGGTGGAATCAACATGGCTGTACAGTCTTGTGAAATGTACGGTTACGATGTAGATCCAGAACTTAAGAAGATTTTTACTCAGTATCATAAAACACACAACCAGGGTGTATTTGATATCTACACTCAAGAACACAGAGCAGTTCGCTCAGCTCACATCTTGACTGGTTTGCCTGATACATACGGTCGTGGACGTATCGTTGGTGACTACCGCCGTGTAGCTCTTTACGGTATCGACCAGCTTATCAAATACAAGCAGGAAGACTTTGCTAACATCGGTGACGGAACAATGTCTGAAGATGTTTGCCGCCTCCGCGAAGAAGTAACAGACCAGATTAATGCTCTTAAGGGCATGAAAGAAATGGCTGCTCTCTACGGATTTGATATTTCTAAGCCTGCTAAGAACGCTCGTGAAGCATTCCAGTGGCTCTACTTCGGTTACCTTGCTGCTGTTAAGACACAGAACGGTGCTGCTATGTCTGTTGGTCGTGTATCAACATTCCTTGACATCTACATCGAACGTGACATTAAGGCTGGTATTCTTACAGAAGAAGAAGCACAGGAACTTGTAGACCACATGGTAATGAAGTTCCGTATGGTTCGCTTTGCTCGTATCGAATCTTACAACCAGCTCTTCTCTGGTGACCCAATCTGGGCTACTCTTGAAGTTGGTGGTCTTGGACAGGATGGCCGTTCACAGGTAACAAAGAACGACTTCCGTTTCCTCCACACATTGGAAAACATGGGTCCTTCTCCAGAACCAAACATGACAGTTCTCTACTCAAAGAGACTTCCAGAAAACTTCCGCAAATACTGTGCAAAGATTTCTATCGATACATCTTCAATCCAGTACGAAAACGACGATGTAATGCGTCCAATCTGGGGTGATGACTACTCAATCTGTTGTTGTGTATCTGCAACAAAGACTGGTAAAGAAATGCAGTTCTTCGGAGCTCGTGCTAACCTGGCTAAGGCTTTGCTTTACGCTTTCAACGGTGGTAAGGATGAATGTCTTAAGAAGGGTATGCAGATTGGTCCAGAATTCGCTCCAATCACAGCTGATGTAATCGATGCTTCTAACTACAAAGAAGTTGAAAAGAAATACCTTGCTATGCTTGAATGGCTTGCTGACGTTTATGTAAACGTTTTGAACGCAATCCACTACATGCACGACAAATACTACTACGAAGCAGCAGAACTTGCTCTTGAAGATACAGATGTTCAGCGAACATTCGCTACTGGTATCGCTGGTTTCTCTCACGTAGTTGACTCACTTTCTGCAATGAAATATGCAAAAGTTCACGTAAACCGCGAAAAGGTAGAAGTTAAAGATAAGGCTGGAAACGTAATCGATACAGTAACTCTGGTAAAAGACTTTACTGTAGAAGGTGACTTCCCACGCTATGGACAGGATGATGACCGCGCAGACGATATCGCTGTATGGCTCCTTAAGACATTCGTAAACATGATCAAGAAGCACCCTACATACCGCAACTCTGAACCTTCAACATCAATCCTTACTATTACTTCTAACGTTGTATACGGTAAGGCAACTGGTGCTCTTCCTAACGGACGCCCAGCTGGTGCTCCATTCTCACCAGGTGCTAACCCATCTTACGGTGCAGAAACAAAGGGTCTTATCAAGTCTTTGAACTCTGTTGCTAAGCTTCCATACCACTACGCTTTGGATGGTATTTCTAATACACAGACAATCAACCCAAGTGCTCTTGGCCATGACAAGAACGAACAGGTTGACAATCTTGTAAACATCCTTGATGGTTACTTTGATATTTCTGCTGAATCAGGACACACAGGTGCTCACCACTTGAACGTAAACGTATTCGGTGTTGAAAAACTTAAGGATTGTCAGGCTCATCCAGAAAAACCTGAATATGCTAACTTCACAGTTCGCGTATCTGGTTATGCTGTACGCTTCATCAACCTTACAAAGGAACAGCAGGACGACGTTATCGCTCGTACTTGCCACGCATCACTCTAATTTAATTAGAAGTTGCTGAATAGACCCCCGCTTTTTCAAGAATCTGAAAGGCGGGGGTTTTCTTTTAAAAGAATCAATTGACATCATGATTCTTTGTGTTACCATAGTTTTATTGCAAATTATGGAGGTTTAATGAAAATCATTCCAGGTTTTATTACACGTAGTATTAATCGTCAGCTTACATTTTTTATTGGATTTGTCGTTTTTATTTTGCTTTTCACAAGCGGATTTATCATTTCTCAAAAAGTAACAGAAAAATATAGGGCTGCATCCAGAGACTATCTGGCTATGACAGCAGAAAAATATGCGGAAAGCACAAGTAAAATTCTTTCTCTTGAATTTTCAACATGCGAAACTTTGCAAAGCGCAATGCAGCTGTATGAAGATATTCCTGCAGAAAATCGCAGAGATTATATGAACAATCTTTTGCGTTCTACGCTTGAGCGCAGTGATAATCTGGTTGATGCATGGTGTGTTTGGGAACCAGATGCTTTGGATGGGCTGGATTCAGATTATGTAAATGAAGAAAATCATGATGAAACGGGACGATTTATTCCTTATTGGACAAAGGTCGGTTTTACAATTGAATGCTGTGCCCTTACGGATTATGTTGGCGGTTCCTGGTATGAAGATCCTCTTAGAAGTGATGTTGGAATTCTGATTGAACCAAATCAGTACGAAATTGGTGGGGAAACAATCTGGGTTTGTGGCGTTGCTTTTCCTATCAAGAATAAGAACGGCCGCGCAGTTGGTGTAGTTGGAATTGATATGTCCCTTGAAACCCTTTCTGAACTGCTAAAAAGTGCCAGACTTTATGATACGGGATATCTTTCGCTCATCAGTGCCTCAGGTCTTAAGGCTGTAGCCGCAGATCTTTCGGAAGAAGGTCAGATTGATGACGAATTCAGTTCTGGCGAAACTTCAAAAATCTTTAAGAATTCTATGAAATCTCTGGAAGATTTTTCTTTTGAGTCAACGGATAAAAATGGTGTTCAACTCATAAAATATTTTGAACCTTTGAAGATTGGAAATGCAAAAGAAATCTGGTTCCTTGGTGTAAATGTTCCAGTAGCTGAAGTTATGGAAGATTCAAAAAATCTTACATTATTTATTATAGTCGCTTTTGTAGTTCTGCTCATAATTGTAAATAATTTCTGCTATCTTATCATCAAGACGATTACAAGCCAGATGAAAAAAGGTGTGAATGCAATGAAAAATATTGCCCAGGGTGACGGTGACCTTACGGTTCGCATGGAAGTAAAGAACAATAATGAAATGGGACAGATGTATACCTATTTCAATGAAACAATGGAAAAGATTCAGAATTCCATTAAAACTGTTCAGGATTCGTCTGTGCATCTGCAGCAGCAGAGTAACACTCTTGGTAATAATATGAGTGATACGGCGGCTTCTGCAAACGAAATTACATCAAATATTGAAAGTGTAAACCGTCAGATTAAAATACAGGGAAACAGCGTTAAGGATGCAACTTCCAGTGTTGGCGTTATAAACACTGTTATGGATGAGCTTATTTTCAATATAAACAAGCAGAGTTCTAGTGTTGCCCAGTCTTCTTCTGCTATTGAGCAGATGGTTGCAAACATTCGCTCCGTAACTGATATTCTTAATAAAAACGGTGAAGCCATAAAAAGCCTTGAAGGTTCTTTTGAATCTGGAAAAACCAGCGTTGATGGAACTGTTCAGGCCACTCTTAAAATTAAGGAACAGGCAAGCGTTCTTCTTGAAGCAAGTAATGTAATTCAGAATATTGCAAATCAGACAAACCTTCTTGCTATGAATGCTGCCATTGAGGCGGCTCATGCTGGAGATTCTGGAAAGGGATTCAGTGTTGTTGCTGACGAAATCAGAAAACTTGCGGAAGATTCAAATACTCAGGGAAAGAATATTACGGATAATCTTACAGAGGTTATTTCTTCTATTGATGAAGTTTCTGAATCAGTAGCGAATCTGCAGGGAATTTTTAATGAAATTTATATTTCCACACAAAAGGTCGCTCAGCAGGAAATGACAATTCTTAGTGCAATGCAGGAACAGTCTGAAGGCGGAAATCAGGTTCTTGAAGCAATAAAGGAAATCAAGGATGTTTCTGTAAATGTTAATACAAGCGGTTCAAAAATGCAGCATGAAACAAAAACTGTGTCTACAGAAATGGATGGACTTATGCGTCTTACAGAAGAAATTGCTGGCAGTATGGAAGAAATGTCTATTGGTATGGAATCAATTAATAAATCCATAAATAGCGTAAATGCTCTTACTCATCAAAATCTCACAAGCATCGAACAGCTTGGTTCGGTAGTAAGTACGTTTAAGGTTTAATCTGAATTTTTCTAATTGAACTGATATTTTTTATTATTTTCATGTAAATATCCTCACGAATATGTTATATTCTAAGTAGTTCGAATTTCGAATTTTAATTGGCAATGCATAAAATTGATTTTTATAATCGCATTTGCATTATGAAAATACTGCCAGTTAGAAAGCGACTGTCAAAACCGCTAGCTAGTGTTGCTACATGCGCAAGTCGGCAAGGAAACTACCGTTTCCGACTTGCGCATGTTTTTGACAGCCTCTTTCCTCCTTTCCGTATTTTCGTAATTAAACAATTTTTTTGTAAAATCAATTTTATGTTTAATTTTCAAAAAACTCGAATTTCGGGCTAAGTATAAAATTTATTTATCTAAGGAAAGTGTAAGATGAAAAAATTGCTTTTGATGTTTGGAATAGTTGCAGCGCTAATGACTGGGTGCAAAAAATCAGTTTCAGCTGTAGAAGGCGAATGGAAAATTCTTTATTTTGAAATTGATGGTGTGGCTCAGGAAATCTGTTCTGCTACTTTAAATGTAGAACGAAGTGGCTTGAGTCGTTTTGCGATAAACGGAAATTCTGGCGTAAACAATTATTTTGGCACTGCAAAAATTAAAGGAAATTCCTTTGCGGTGAGCGATAATCTTGCCAGTACAAAAATGGCAGGCGAACCAAAAGCCATGGAATTTGAAGATAATTTTATGGAAGCTTTTGCTGGTTCTACAGAAATTGAATTTAGTGAAGAAAACGGAACCGTTTTGATGACTATGAAAAATAGAGAAGGTTCTTCTAAAATCACATTTATAAGAAATTAGGGAAATGCTATGACACAGGGATATATTCATCAGTTTGAAAGTTTTGGTTGTGCAGATGGGCCTGGAAGCCGGTTTATTGTATTTTTAAGCGGTTGTCCTTTGCGATGTAAATTCTGTCATAATCCTGATACATGGGATATGACCAGAGGAAAAAAATATTCTCCTGAAGAAGTTCTTAAGGAAGCTCTTTCCTGCAAAAGTTATTGGGGCAAAAAAGGAGGAATTACAGTAAGCGGTGGGGAACCGTTGTTTCAGATTGATTTTCTTGTTGAACTTTTGACTCTGGCTAAGGAAAAGGGAATAAACACCTGTATTGATACAAGTGGAGCGCCTTTTACGCGGGAAGGTGAATGGTTCGAAAAATTCAAAAAGCTTATGGAAGTGACAGATTTACTTCTTATGGATATTAAGCATATTGATGAAGATGAACACATCAAGCTGACTGGTAAAAGCGGCAAAAATATTGTTGATATGTTCCGTTATCTTGATGAAATCAACAAACCAATCTGGATTCGTCATGTTCTTACACCAGGAATTACTGATAATGATGAATATCTTACAAGAACACGTGATTTTATCCGTACTCTACATAACGTCCAGCGCGTTGAAATTCTGCCATACCACGGATTAGGAGCAATGAAGTATAAGGAACTGGGAATGGACTACGTTCTGAAAGATACTGAAAGCCCGACTTTGGAACGAGTTTCCAATGCGAAAGAAATTCTTGAGTGCGAAAAATACGACGGATGGCAAAAATAAATCAGATGGAAGAACTTTACAGTTTGAAAAAGCTTGTGGCGTTCTTCCACATCAGTTTTTCATAATCTTCTGAAGACAGTTTTGTTTCCAGTCCGTTAAAATATTCACGGTACATAGAAGGCTGTCCACAGCCGTTTTCTGAGTAAGTATCCAGACCATCTATTGGCATATCAGAGCCAAACATAAGCTTGTGGTTGCCGCATTTATCAATAAATTTTATTGCTTTCTCTGCAGGAACCCAGGCTGTATCTCCATACAGATTTGGAAGTTCTGCACACATTTCGATAGCTTCTTCATTATCAGTACCAAGCCCAAGATGAGCCATTACAAAACGTACTTTTGGAAAACGTTTTGCCATATTGTAGACATGCTCGCATTTAGAACAAATATCACTAGCCGTATGCGTTATGACAGGTAAATCATAAGTCTGGGCAAGCTGTATATAATTTTCAATTCGTGGATCTTCAAATGAAATTGCAGAGTGATAAGGATGAAATTTTATGGCCTTTACATAGTCCAGGTTCACTTTTATAAGATATTCAAGTTCTGCAGATGGAAGCTCCTGATGAGGTTTTACCCAGATTGCGGCATAAATTTTTTCAGGATTGTCTTTTGCAAAATCAATTGCTGCTTTTGCACTGGAAATCATAGGAACCTGTTTTTTGTCTGGAATAATAACCTGATTATGATCGTATTCAGCAGACTGGCAGTTTGAAACTATGGCTTTTGAAACATTATATTTTTCCATAGCCAGTAAAACTGTTTTCTTTTTTAGATTAAAGTTAAGACTAGAACCGAAATGAACGTGAGTATCAATAATCATCTTTGTCTCCACTCTTATATTTTAACACAAAAAAAGAATAATGGAGACAAAAAAATAAAAAAAATTAGAAGCTATATCCAAATCCAATTGAAGGAACAAGATTTACAAGCGCACAACTTGAATCATCATTTGTTGTTTCTGAATATGATGGTCTAAAGGTTGCAAGTGAGATGTAAGATTCTGAACTTTCTCTTGTTGTCCAATGATGAACATAGATTGTAGATTCAAGACCTGCTTTAATAAACATTCCGTTATTAAATTTAACATTAAATGCTGTGTTGATTCCTATTCCAGTAAGAACCGTAGTTTCTTTAAAAGTTGAAGATTCTCGGGAAAAACTGTTGCCTTTTGTGATTGTATAATCTCTGTAGGTGCTTGTAATTGCAAAGCCAGGAGAAATTATCAAGTCAACACGTTCCGTTTTTACAGGTCGGATTGATGGAGCGAGAAGAAGTTTGAATCCCCACCAGGCATCAGTGTTTGTACACTTTATAGTACTCTTAGCTTCAACCTTTTCCATAGTGGACGAAACCAGCTGATTTTCGGAGTTATAACTGTATTTTGTTTGTTCTGCTAAAGGAAAAAAGAATCCTGTGCTTAAAAAACCTCCAAAAAGTTTTGAAAACATTGCAGTAAATGAAAGGTCGACTCCAAGACTTCCCATAATCTGCTGGTCACATTTATAGCCAGGATCAAAATATGATGACTGTTTTTGCTGTAAGATGTTAGAAATTGCATTGCTTTTTTTTTGTGCCATTTCGTAGTAGATATAATCCTGGTTAAAAGAATCTGGTTCAAGGTTTATCCTTACTGGTACAGAAATAGAACCTTCTGCATACATTTCTGGTTTATCAAAAGCATAGAAAAAGGTTGTGCTGCACAAAAGAATAAATAAAAAAAGATAATTTTTTTTCATCATGAAAATCTCCGTAAATCAATTACTATGTACATTAATATTTTTTCAAAAAATTTTCAATTTAGGTGATTTAGGTGATTTAAGATGTAATTGAGTAGAATTGTTTTTTTATTATATAATTGTAAAAATAATTTTGTGAGGTGCAATATGACAAATAAGAATGTTGAAATTCTGGATAGTACGCTGCGTGATGGAGCTCAGGGTGAAGGTATTAGTTTTTCGGTTCAGGATAAGATTCATATTTGTCAGGCTCTTGATGATTTGGGAATTGGTTTGATTGAAGCTGGAAATCCTGGTTCAAATCCTAAGGATATGGAATTTTTTCAGGAGATGAAAAAGGTTCAGCTTAAGAATTCAAAGCTTGCAGCTTTTGGCTCTACTCGCCGCAAGGATATTAAATGTGCGGAAGACGTAAATCTTCAGTCTTTGCTTGCTGCTGGCACAGAATATGTTGTAATTTTTGGAAAAAGCTGGACTTTCCAGGTAACTGATATAATCAAGACTACTCTTGAAGAAAACCTTGCGATGATTAAAGACACTTGCGCTTTCCTTAAGGAAAACGGACGCAAGGTTGTTTACGATGCTGAGCACTTCTTTACCGGATACCAGACTGACCCTGAATATGCTTTGAAATCTCTGGAAGCTGCTGTTGAAGGTGGAGCAGAAACACTGGCTCTTTGTGAAACTAAGGGCGGCTGTATGCTTAAGGATTGTGAAAAGGCTGTAAAGGCTGCTGTTGAACGCATTGGCGACCGGGCTGTAATTGGTATTCACACTCATAACGATTGTGGTCTTGCTGTTGCAAATTCTCTTGTTGCGGTTGAATCTGGTGCCCGCCATGTGCAGGGAACTTTCCTTGGTTTTGGTGAACGAACTGGAAACGCGAATCTTTCATGTATCATTCCTGACCTTCAGCTTAAGATGGGCTTTAAGTGTATTGATGATGAAAAAATCAGGGAGCTTACTCCAATCGCTAAGCGCGTTGCAGAGATTACAAATATCGCTTTGAATAACGGACTTCCTTTTGTTGGTGGTGCTGCTTTCAGTCATAAGGCTGGAATGCACATTGATGCTGTTTTGAAAAATCCGGAAGCTTATGAACATATTTCGCCGGAAGCTGTTGGCAACGAACGCGTCTTCCTTATGAGCGAAGTTGCAGGCCGTTCTACAATCATGGAAAAAGTTCAGAAGATTGATCCTACAGTGCAGAAGTCTGATCCAAGAGTTGCAGAGCTTATTAAAAAGATGAAGGATCTGGAATTTGAAGGCTACCAGTTTGAAGGCGCAGACGGTTCCTTTGAGCTTCTGGCACGAAAAGTGATTGGCCGATACAAGCCTTTCTTTAAGCTTCATTATTACCAGACAAGCGGTGTAAATCCTCGTCCGGAAGAAGGGGTTTGTGCCTGCGCTCAGGTTAAGGTTGAGGTTGAAGGGCAGATTGAAGTAACGGCTGGCGAAGGTGACGGTCCTGTAAACGCTCTGGATATTGCTTTGCGAAAGGGGTTGAGCCGCTTCTATCCTGCGGTTAATCAGATTCGCCTGACTGACTATAAGGTTCGCGTTCTTGACGGTAAGAGCGCAACTGCTTCTAAGGTTCGCGTTCTGATTGAATCCAGTGACGGAAAAAATACATGGACTACGATTGGTGTAAGCTGTGACGTTATGGAAGCCAGCTGGATGGCCCTTTGCGATTCTTTTGAATACAAGCTTATCAATGATATTGAAAAGCTGCTTGGTAAATAATTTTTGATTAAACGGGAAGAAGGTGAAATAGCCTCTTCCTGTTTTTTTTATTCATTTGTGGTCTAAAAGGAAATAAATATGAAGAAAGGGCTTGTGCTTGAAGGTGGCGCTATGCGCGGGATGTTTACCAGCGGCGTTACTGATGTTTTTATGGAAAACGGCATTGTTTTTGATGGCGCAGTTGGCGTTAGTGCGGGTGCGACTTTTGGCTGCAACATAAAGTCTGGACAACCTGGTCGTGCAATTCGTTACAACAAGCGTTTTGCCGGAAACTGGCGCTATTGCAGTATGCGTTCTTTTTTTCTGACAGGTGATATGTACGGAGCGGATTTCTGCTACAATCAGATTCCTAATAAGCTTGATGTTTATGATGTGGAAAGCTACCGCAAAAATCCTATGGAATTTTATGTTGTGGCAAGCGATGCGGTTGAAGGTAAGCCAGTTTATAAAAAGCTTGAAACCTGTGATGAGCATGATTTGACCTGGATGCGGGCCAGCGCCAGCATGCCATTTGTTTCAACTCCTGTAAAAATTGACGGATATACGCTTCTGGATGGTGGAATGACAGATTCCATTCCGCTGCGTTTTTTTGAAAGCATTGGTTATGAGCGCAATGTGGTAATTTTGACTCAGCCAAAGGATTTTGTGAAAAAGCCTGCCAGCTTGATGGGTCTTATGAAGCTGATGCTGAAAAAATATCCAAAACTGGTGGAAGCAATGGCAAACCGCCACAAAATGTATAATGAAGAAACCAGATACTGCTTTGAAAAAGCAGAAAAGGGCGAAGTGCTTGTAATCTGTCCGGAAAAGCCTTTGGGAATAAGCCGAACAGAAAAAAATCCGGATGAACTGGAACGAGTCTATCAGGAAGGCCGCCGAACTGGCGAATTGTGGCTTGATAAGGTGAAAAAGTTTTTGTCAGCAGGGGGGTAGGACGCAAGGTCTTGCGGCCGTAGGGCAGGCGTCCTCCTGTATTTAATTGAAAATAATCTGGCGATTCATTATTATAAAGTAAGTAAATTAATTTATGCTCTGGTGGTTGCAGATTGCAGTGAATTTGATAAGCGGTTATTGAGCCCTTCGACAGGCTCAGGAACCCCCTGTGGAAATACAATCACCATGGGGCAAAAGAGGATATAAATGGAAAAGACTATTGCTTTGATTCCAGGGGACGGAATCGGTCCTGATGTAGTTGCAGAAGCTGTAAATGTTTTGAATGCTGTAGCTGAAAAGTATGGCCACAAGTGGAATTACACTAATGTTCTGGCTGGTGGTTGCGCTATCGATAAGTTCGGTCATCCACTTCCACAGGATCAGCTTGATATTTGTTTGAAGTCTGATGCTGCTTTGCTTGGTGCTGTAGGTGGTCCAAAGTGGGATAATCTTCCTTCTGAAATCCGCCCGGAAAAAGCTTTGCTTGGTATGCGCGGCGGCATGAAGGTATTTGCTAACCTTCGTCCAGCTGTGATGTTCAAGCAGCTTAAAGACGCTTGTCCTTTGAAGGATGAAATCGTTGGCGATGGTCTTGATATTCTTATTGTTCGCGAATTGACTGGTGGTATCTATTTTGGTGAACGGGGTACTTCTGAAGATATGAATACTGCATGGGATACAGAAAAATATACTCGCCCGGAAATTGAACGCATCGTCCGCATGGGTTTTGAATACGCTATGAAGCGTCAGAAGAGACTTTGTGTTGTTGATAAGGCTAACATCCTGAACTCTTCACAGCTCTGGCGCCGTGTTGCAGAAGATGTTAAAAAGGATTATCCGGAAGTAACTCTTTCTTACCTTTACATCGACAATGCTTCTATGCAGATGGTTCGTAACCCGCGTCAGTTTGACGTTATCGCAACTTCTAACATGTTTGGTGATATCCTTTCTGATGAAGCAAGCCAGATTACTGGTTCTATCGGTATGCTGGCTTCTGCTTCTTTGGGTGACGGAACTGGTCCTGGCTTGTATGAACCAATTCACGGTTCTGCTCCAGACATTGCAGGCAAAGACCTTGCTAATCCATTGGCTACTATTCTTTCTGCTGCAATGCTTTTGCGCTACAGCTTTGGTCTTGAAACTGAAGCTAAGGCTATTGAAGCTGCTGTTGAAAAAGTTTTGGATGACGGCTGGAGAACTGGCGACATCGCTGGTAAGAACATTGATGCTGTTAAGGCTGCTGGAAAACTTGTTGGCACAAAAAAGATGGGTGAACTGGTAGTAGAATACCTTAATAAATAATTGAATGCGGCATGAATGTGCCGGGGTTTTATAGTCCATAGATTGACACAGATTTACACAGATGAAAATAAAAGTTTGTGTTTATCTGTGTGAGTCTGTGGATTTTTTTTTACAGAAGAATCTGTACTATAATTTCAAATTATTTTCAGTTTGTAACATATTTTATTTATTGTTTTTCTGTTACAATGAAAGCATGAGACGTTTATTTTTTGTTTTGATGTTCTGTTCAGGCATTTTTGCATTTGCTCAGGAAAATGGAGACAGAACGGTTGTTGATTTAAAAATTGATGGATTAAAAAAAACAAAAGAATCTTATGTTCATAGAATTCTTTCTGAATATATTGGAAAAAAAGAGTCGGAAGTAAAAATCAAGGAAATTGAAACAATTCTTCAGGAACAGAATTTGTTCAGTGAAATTAGCGTTTCGCTTCTTTCTGAAGAAAATTCTGAAAAATGTATTCTGAACATAAATGTAAAGGAAAAAATCACATTTATTCCACTGCCATTTGTTTCTGTTTCTAAAGATGGCCCGATGGGTGGTTTTGTGCTTATGGATATGAACGCACTTGGAAAAAAATATAATTACATGGTGGGAGGCGTATTCAGCAAAACAATTCAGATGGGAATGACATCATTTTCAAAGCCTGCCCTTGACTTAAAACATCCTGGATTTTCTGTTGGTGCTTCAGTTGGAAACAGAAATCAGGAAATCAATGACTTTATGGGAAATGAATATATTTCATTTTCAAGTTTGACCTGTTCTTTGAATTTTGCAATTACTGAAAAAATCAACAGATTTCTGAATGTGTCTGGAGGGGCTAGTTATACTTTGAATAAAACCTGGGATGAAGATTTTGATTCGATAAGTCAATGGTCTGGTTTTTCTTCGTTTGAACTTAAAAAAACAGAATGGAACGGTTGGTTTATGATAACAAATTCATTTTCTGGAAAAGGTGACTGGGGATATTCAACCGAAGGTGAATTTATACACGGATATTCTGGAAAAATTCAAGTTCAGATTCCGGTTATGGAAAAATCCAGAATGTCTTTAAAAATGGCTGGTGCAATGGATTTTAATAAAGATATTAGATTTCAGTCCGGAAAATCTTCAGTTGGCTCATCAGTTCTGGATTCAAAATTTAGAACTGATGGAATTATGTGTTTTTATATGGATTTTGAAAGAGCTGTTTTGCAAAAAAAAGCTGCAACGGTTTCTGTATACGGTTCCTATGAATCTGTAATTGCCAGGGATGTAGATGATGAGATTGAACTTGCTCATGGACCTGGCGGCGGATTATTAATTTATCTGAAGCAGATTGCGTTTCCTGCTGTAGCATTTGGCTTTGCTTATAATATGCCACAGAATGTTTGGCAGTATGTTGTTTCTCTTGGTGTAAGTTTTTAGTATTTAATGTTTAAAATTTATGCTAGTTTTTTTTCTTGCGAACACTTTAAAATGGAATTACAATAGATTATATGGACGAAATTACTTCTAAAAAAAATGGGCTTGTGTATTCCGACGACGAAAGTGTTGTTGTAGGAATTGACAGTTCGTCTGATGGATTTACAGGGACTGTACCTTATGGACCGGTGAGAATTGAAGAAGAAGCTTTCTCTTGCTGTGCCCTTGAAAATATAGTTTTGCCGGATTCAGTTGAGTCGGTTGGTGCAAATTTGTTCTGCAATTCAACTGTTCTTGAAACTGTTCATTTGCCTGCTGGTTTGCGTGAACTTTCACCTTTTATGTTCTGTGGCTGTAAAGCTCTTACAAAGGTTGATATGCCTTTCGAAGTAGATGATTTTACAGAAGGTTTATTTGCAGACTGTTGTTCACTGACAGAAATTCCTTTCTGTAACGGCATAAAGACTTTGCCGGAGGGTGTTTTTGACAGTTGTACTTCTGTAAAAACAATGGTAATTCCAGATAGTGTTACAAAAATCTGCAAGGGTGCCATTGCCCACTGTACAGATCTTACAACAGTAGTTCTTCCGAAAAATCTTGATGAACTGGAAGAAGACTGGCTTATTGACTGCCCAAATTTAAAGCATATTCGTATTAGTGATGAAAATGTAAAATACAGAACAGATGAAGAATGTCAGGTACTTTATAGAAAGAATTCCGGAAATTTTGAGACTGTGCTGTTAAAAATAAGTAATAAATCTGAAAATGAAGTTCCAGCGCTTAAAGATGATTTAGGCGAAATACCTTCTATTATTACATATGATGAAAAAGATGATGATAATAACGAAGATGTGGAAATTATTTTAAGTAATGATGAAAAAATTGGAGAGCCTGTGGAAAACGAATTAGAGGAAAACGTAGATATGACATCAAATATTCCTGCTGAACCAGTATTAGAAGATGCTGATGCTGAAGAAAAGTCAATGGATGACCGCCTTGCAGAAATTCTTGGTCAGAACAAAATGTATGACGAAGGAAATTTCTCAATCATGGATATCCCGGAAGCTTCTGAAGAAGAAATTGAAAATTCTATTCTTGAAAAGAAGGAAACAGATGAGGAAGAATATACTCATCAGCCTGTAATCCAGATTGAAGTTCCTGTAGAGAAAGAAGGTTCGATGGAAGACCGTCTTAAGGAAATCATGGATCAAGGTAAAGATAAAGAAGGCTTTTCTATTTTTGATATTCCTGTTGCATCTGATGCAGAACTTGAAGCAAACAAGCTTCTTGAAGGTGAGTCTGCTGAAATAGTTCAGGCAGATCCTGAAACTCTTGAGGAAGACGAAGATGAAACTGTTTTACCTCCACCTCCTGCTGCAGAAGTTTCTGCTGATAAACTTTTTATGCAGAATCTTATGTTTGAAACAAACAAGGTAGAGCAGCAGAATACTGGTGTTTGTGGTGAACAGCGCAAGATGCTTTTTGTTTTTGCTGAAAATGTTGTAAAAACAGATCTCGGTCCAAAGTTCTCTAAACGTCTTATTAAATGTTGCCAGAGACTTGCAAAGATTCATGGTTATACAGTAATTTACTTCCTTTACGATGTTCGTATGGATACTGATAAATTCAGAACTCAGCTTTCTGATTTTATGAAGGACAAGGATGTTGTTATTGCCTGTGAAGGTGGCAATCTTCTTGACGTTTCAGAAAAGACAAAAAATCTTGCAGAACTTATTGGAGTATCTTTGAAAAAAGAAGATCTTGAAAAGGAAACAGAACTTGCTAATGATTCAAATGTTCCTTGCTTAAAGCTTCTTATTCAGGATAATCTTGCTGACTAGTAATTTGACAACGAATAAATCCATCTTTATAATTCTACTGTAGCATAAGGTTTTTGATTCAGTGGGAGAATAAGGATGGATTCTGTTTCTATAGATGCTTTAATGGTGCTTGGTTTTACTCAGACAGAAGCAAAAGTTTATTGTGCAATGGTATCGGAAGAAAGTGCAAACGGATATCAGATTGCAAAAACCTTGAACTTGTCCCGTTCTTCTGTTTATGCTGCTCTTGAAAATCTTTTGGAAAAAGGCGCAATTCATTCGATTCCTGGAAAAACTAACGAATATACTGTTGTTGAACCGGAACTGCTTTTAGAAAAAATCATGTCAAATTACAAGAAAAATGCAGAAATTGCAAAAGAATCATTGAATAGTCTTGCTGTGCATGGAAACAGCAGAAATTTCTTTTTAAATATTCAGGGGTTGAACAACATAATTGATAATATTCATATTATGATTCAAAAAGCTGAAAAGGAAATTTTGATAAGCACTTCAATGGATTTAAAGCCTATAGCAGATGATTTGAAAGAAGCTTTAAAGCGGGGTGTTCGTGTCATAGTTTTCAGTATGCTGGAATTAAATCTTTATGGCGTTGATGTTGAATTTTACGGTGGAAGAAAGGGTATTGAAAAAAGTTCTGAACAGCGCTTTTCAATTGTAGCCGATAATTCAGCTTGTCTTATATGTTCAAATGACAAACAGGAATTTATTTCTTTCAAACAGTTTATAAACGAAAACGGTGGAAATCTGCTTTCTACTGAAGATAAAGATTTTTTGGGAATGAAAAGTACAAACAGGCTCATGGTTAATATTATTCAGGAGCATTTTCATTTTGATGTTTATCTTCATAAATTGTTGATAAAAAATAATGGTGAACAAATTATTACAGATGATATTCAGCTGGGAACGCTGATGGAACGTGGTAATTAAAATATAAATAGACCGAAATTCGATTTTTTTGAAAATTAAACATAAAATTGATTTTACAAAAAATTGTTTAATTATGAAAATACGGGAAGGAAGAAAGAGGCTGGCAAAAACATTCGCAAGTCGGAAACGATAGTTTCCTTGCCGACTTGCGCATGTAGCAACGCT
>JAFOCI010000020.1 GCA_017381365.1 Treponema sp. | reverse complement strand
GTTAGACAGAAAGAACTTTGGCGAATCCATTGACCTTACGGGATGAACATGTTCATTATCCAAGAATATAAGAGTTGGTAAATTGCCGAATGATCTTTCCTGCTTTTTTATCTTGACAGGAGACACAACATATAAGGGATTGGAGCACCGCCGAAGGCGTACTTTGCGAAGCAAAGTATGGAGCGATAGCGGAAGTGCGGAAAGCCCGGCGGCAGCTCTGACTGCCGTCAGGCAGGCAAAGCTGCCGCAACACCCAAAAAAAAATAAACAGAAATCACCTTAGAAGCTTACATCGTTCGTAAAACAACAAGGATTTTTGCTAAAAATAGAACAAAGAAAAATATGCAGATGTTTGGCTGATTCGACATTGCTGCGAACATGATTTCAAGAGAACTGCATGCACCTGATAAAAGCAGTTCAACTTTCTGTTTAATTTGTGTCTGATAATTCTGAAAAATTAATTCTAAAATACCATAAAGTAAACTTAATCCAAGCAAGATATAATAGGAAACTCTTACATAAACTGATACCTGAGTAAGATGTTGTAAGGTGACAATTTCAATTTGTTCTTCATATCTGTTTGCAAATATTGGAATTACAAAAAGCAGTGCAGCCATAACATCTGTAATTCCAAGTACTAAAGTTCTTAAAATTTTACCTTTGTTTTTTGTATGGACTTCTGCAATATCAATTAATTCTTCGCTGGAGAGCAAATCATCTATTGATATATTAAATATTTTTGCAAGACTTTTTAAGGAATCAAGATTTGGATAGCCTCGTCCCGATTCCCATTTTGCAACTGCGACTCTGGAAACAAATATTTTTTCTGCAAGCTGTTCCTGAGTGAGTCCGCTTTTTGTTCTTAATTGCTGAAGTTTCTCATTAAAATCCATAATATTCTTTTTTGATTGTATCACAGATTTATTTGTATAAAAAGACAATTTTAGCAATCCAGACATAGAGAACAGCCTTTAGAATTTAGCTTGAATCACAAAACCCACAGGAGAGCCTGTTACCTGCACTTTCTTTGATTTATAGGAAGGTTTAATCCAAAGAGAATTTAAGAAGGGAACAAGAATTCCGATGCCAGTTCCAATAACAGCACCGCAAAGTACATCTGTCATAAAATGGTTCCCTGAAGCTATGCGTAAACCTGCTGTTGAAGATGCCAGAGCAAAACTCGAAACAACAACCGGAATCTTCCATGGAGAATTTGAAAAATATTTGCAGAATAAAAACGAAGTAAAGCCCGCTGCTGCAAAACTTAATGTCGTGTGCCCAGAAATAAATGATTTATCCCAGTCTCCTTCCAGAATTTTATTTTCCGGAGCACCGCAAAAATACATGTAAGGACGTGCCCGGTTAACGCAGAATTTGCATAGTTCTTTTACCCCATAAGCCAAGGCAATGGTTTCTGTATATTCGACTCCAATTTTCCAGTAATCTTTTGATGGAGCAGTAAGTAAAATTGCAGGCAGTAATAGTGCAAGTCCTGTCGTTGCTGTTCCGGCATAATCCAGGGGTTTGGAATAAGGATTCATTATCAGTCTGTCAAAAGCATTAACATCGTCTCTCTTATATGAATCAAAATTGATCTGCTGAGAAAAGACATTACTCACAAACAGAAATAAACAAAAAGCTAAAATCATAAATTTTTTATGTTTCATAAATACTCCTTGCGATTTATTCAATCGCATGCTGTGATATTTCCACAGACAGGAGTAACAAACCATAAATATTAGTTTACATTTATGATACTTTTCGTAACGTTATAAGATTTAGGAAAATCTATTTTTTTCTAATTTATTTCAATTATTTTTTCGGCAAACTTGAAAATCTGCTTCCTCTTGCAACAAGATAAGATGAAGTTAATTATGTAAAAATCAGTCTCGGAAATTTTTATTACGAAATCTGTCACCGCTACATTCAATGTCGAATCCGGATGGAAAGAAGCGGGTAAAAACAGACAGAATAGATGCAGGAGGCTTTAAATGAGTATCTTGCGGAAGTTTACAGTCTGAAAGCAAAAATTGAGCTAATGGATAGAAAAGGTGGCGGAAACGAGGCAGATTTGAGTTATCTTCTCTCTATGCCAATATAGTTGTCGCCTGGTGAGGTGGCAAAATGAAATATACAACAAGTTTTAGGAAATCGGTGTTGAAGAAGATTTTCCGCCGTCGAATCCTTGTCCAGCAGGACGTGATATTTGTAGATGGGTTATTAGCGGCTTAGCAAATGTTCAATTTTTCATCCACAACATTTGACAATTTCTCCTGTAGAATTTGTTGATAATTTGCTTTCGTAATGTGAATTAAAGGTGTTTATTCCTACTATTCTACTAGGTGTATTTTACATTTTGACGACCAAACTTAGTGATAAAATTTTGGTTCTATCATTGACTAGAGTAGTTTTAGTTGAAAAAGGATATCTTCAAAATCTTCAATTACAAAAAGATTGAAAATTGATTTTTTTGTGATATAATCGTAATAAATATGTTGACACAAAAAATGCCCGTGGTAAAATTTGCTCGATTGCTCGATTGCTCGATTGCTCGATTGCTCGATTGCTCGATTGCTCGATTGCTCGATTGCTCGATTGCTCGATTGCTCGATTGCTCGATTGCTCGATTGCTCGATTGCTCGATTGCTCGATTGCTCGATTGCTC
>JAFOCI010000099.1 GCA_017381365.1 Treponema sp. | reverse complement strand
TGCGGAAATAGCTCAGTGGTAGAGCGCCACCTTGCCAAGGTGGATGTCGCGGGTTCGACTCCCGTTTTCCGCTCTACAAATTAAATGGCCGGTTAACGCCAATATTTGCGGAAATAGCTCAGTGGTAGAGCGCCACCTTGCCAAGGTGGATGTCGCGGGTCCGACTCCCGTTTTCCGCTCTAATTCAAAAAGCGATTAAGGCAACTTAATCGCTTTTTTATTTTTGTTTTAAGGAGCTCAAAGTGAAACTCACAACAGAATTCACTAATCTTGAAAAATCAGCTGTTAAATTGACAGTAACAATCGCTAAGAAAGATGTTCAGGAATCTTACAACAGCATCGTTGCAAAATATGTAAAAAGCGCTCAGATTCCAGGTTTCCGCAAAGGTCACGTACCTGCAAATGTATTGGAACGAAAATATGGTGATGCAATTAAAGCTGACGCTTTGAGCGAAATCATTGACAAATCACTTAATGAAATTTTCGAAAAAGAAACAGAAAACCGCCCGCTTCCATATCAGCAGCCTGTTATGGATCAGGTTCCAGAATTCGACGTTTCAAAAGATCTTACTTATACAGTAACTTTTGATGTATTCCCAAAAGTAGAAGTAAAGGATTTCGCTGGAATCGAAGTAAAAGAACCACAGGTAACTGTTGGCGACAAAGAACTTGAAGACGAACTTAAAGCTATCCAGGAACGCAACGCTGTAGTAATGGACAAAAAAGCTGACGAAACAGCAGAAAAAGACAATATCGTTACAGTTGACTATAAAGAAGAAAACGGTGAAAACCGCAACGGTTACGTATTCACAGTTGGTTCTGCAGATGACATCTACAAAATCAGCGATGACGTTATCGGCATGAAAAAAGACGAAACTAAAGAAGTTTCAAAAGATGATAAAAAAATCACTTTGACTGTAAAAGCAATCAAAACAAGACAGCTTCCTGCTCTTGATGATGATCTTGCTCAGGATGTAAGCGAAAAATTCAAGACACTTGATGACCTTAAAGCAGACATCAAACGCAATCTTGAAGTTGCAAAAACAAGAAAAATCGCAGAAATCAAGAGCCAGTCTCTTCTTGAACAGCTTGTTGAAAAGAACGCATTTGACATTCCAGCATCTATGCTTGCAGCAGAACTTGATGGCCGCTGGAGAATGATGGCTCAGCAGTTCCAGACAACTCCAGAACAGCTTGAAAAAATGATTGCTGCTTCTGGTCAGACAAAAGAAGCTATGCTTGAACAGTGGACAGGCGACAGTGAAAAAATGCTTAAGAGCCGTATCATTGTAGACAGTCTTCTTCGTTCAAAAAACATCTCTGTAACTCCAGAAGAAATCGAAGCTCAGTATGCAAAGATTGCAGAAGATGGCGGTATGACTGTAGAAGAAGTAAAGAACCACTACTCTGACCCACGTTCAAAAGAATGGCTCATCGAAGATACAAAAGAACAGAAACTCTACGAAGAACTTTACAAGGAAGTAAAAGTTTCAAAGGGCGACAAAGTATCTTTCGCAGATCTTTTTGCAGCAAAATAGTATGATTTTCATATAAAAAATAAAGGGAATGTGCTGTTGTGCATTCCCTTTTTTATTGTCATTTTATGCGATTACATATTATATTATAGACTGAGCATATTTTGAAAAAGGAAAAATAAATGAACGAACAAATGAACTCCCTTGTTCCATACGTAATTGAACGCAGCGGAAACGGTGAAAGATCTTATGATATTTTTTCAAGACTTTTAAAAGACAGAATTATTTTTGTTGATGGAGAAATAACTGATGCAACTGCAGACCTTATTGTTGCCCAGATTTTGTATCTTGAATCAGAAAACCCGGAAAAAGACATAAGCATTTACATCAATTCTCCAGGAGGTTCTGTAACAGCAGGGCTGGCAATCTACGATACAATGCAGTACGTAAAATGCCCTATTCAGACTATTTGTCTTGGACAGGCAGCAAGCATGGGTGCATTCCTTCTTGCAGGCGGTTCAAAAGGAAAGCGCTATTCTCTTCCTTCTGCCCGTGTAATGATTCATCAGCCATGGGGCGGTGTTGAAGGTCAGGAAACAGACATTGCAATTCACGCAAAAGAAATCATCCGTCTTAAGGAACTTACAATCAAACATTTTGCAGAACACACTGGAAAATCTTACGATGAAGTAGCAAAAGACATGGAAAGAGACTTTTTCATGACAGCTGATGATGCATTGGCTTACGGAATCGTTGACAAAGTTATGAACGGGAGAAAGAAATAATGCGTAGATTCGGAAGCGATACACCATACTGTTCTTTCTGCGGAAAACCAGCTGATCAGTCTCGCCATCTTGTTGCAGCTCCTTCTGGAAACATCAATATCTGCAACAACTGTATTTCAGTTTGTCAGGATATTCTCCGTCAGGAAGAAGACAATCTTGCACCAATTGAAATTTCAGAAGTTCCAACTCCAAAAGAATTCAAGGAATATCTTGATCAGTATGTAATTGGTCAGGACGAAGCAAAAAAAGTTCTTTCTGTTGCTGTTTACAACCACTACAAAAGAATGTCAATTTCAAAGCTTCAGCAGAAAACTAATGAAGTGCGTATTGAAAAATCAAATATTCTTCTGATTGGACCAACAGGTTCCGGAAAAACTTTACTTGCTAAAACTCTTGCAGAAAAATTAAAGGTTCCTTTTGCCATTGCTGATGCAACAACTTTAACAGAAGCAGGTTACGTTGGCGAAGACGTAGAAAATGTTCTTCTTAAACTTATCAATGCAGCTGACGGTGACGTTGCAGCAGCTGAACGCGGAATTATTTTTATTGACGAAATTGATAAAATCGCCCGCAAAAGCGAAAACACTTCTATCACACGAGATGTTTCTGGAGAAGGTGTACAGCAGGCATTGCTTAAGATTATCGAAGGAACTCAGGCTAGCGTTCCTCCTCAGGGCGGACGCAAGCATCCTAACCAGGAAATGATTCAGATTGACACAACAAACATTCTTTTCATTCTTGGCGGAGCTTTTGTTGGACTTGATAAAATCATTGAACAGAGAACTGCAGAACATTCAATGGGATTCGGTTCTAATGTAGGACAACTTTCTCCTGAAGAACAGAGAGAACTTCTTTCACTCTGTACGTCTGATGACCTTGTTAAATTCGGAATCATCCCTGAACTTATTGGTCGTATGCCAATGAACGTTGCCCTTAAAGAACTTACAAAAGATGACCTTGTAAACATTCTTACAGAACCAAAGAATGCAATCACAAAGCAGTTCCAGGCATCCTTCGCAATTGATGACCTTGACTTGCAGTTCACTGATGATGCAATTGAAGAAATCGCAAATGAAGCTATACGACAGAAAACTGGTGCCCGCGGACTTCGTTCTATTGTTGAAAAATTCCTTACAGACACAATGTACGAAATTCCAAGCATAAAAGGACACAAAAAGCTTGTCATCACAAAAGAAATTGTTGATAAAAAAGGAAAAATCGATCTTTTAAAGCATCTAGAAGTAGAGGACACTCCTGCCCTTTCTTCTTAAAAAACGCTTTTAATCAAAAAAATGCCGTTCACATGCTGGATGAAGTGCACTTCACATGCTGGACGGCATTTTTTTTAATTAAAATATTTTCTAACCAATGATTTTTTTTGCAATTTCAACTGTTTCAGCTACAGTTTTTTCCCAGTTAAAATCTTTAGCCCGCTCAATACCCTTCTGAATCATTCCCGCTCTCAAAAGTTTATCTTCGGCAACCCTTTCAAGGACGGAAGCAAATTCTGTAATGTTATCTGGATTAAAGAACAAAGCAGCATCCCCCGCAATTTCTGGCAAAGCACCAGAAGAAGCACAAGCAACAGGAACTCCAGTTGCCATTGCCTCTAACACAGGGAGCCCTACACCTTCATTTTCTGCAGGAAAAATCAAAGCTTCAGAACCGGCAAAAAGCATTGGAAAACTTTCATGAGGAAAATATCCTGTTAAAAATATATCTGATGCGTAAGGCGATTCAAATGCAGCTTTATGAACTTCTGCAGAATATGGACCATCACTACCGGAAATCACTAATCTATGAGGCAAACCAGTATTTTTCTTAAAAAGAGAAAAAGCTTTTATCAGTTCAACGTGTTTTTTTTCTGAACCAGAAAGACGGGAACCATAAATAAAATACGGACGTTTAATGGCAAACGGTTTTATATCAACAATCTCGCTGTCCATATCCATCTGAGGAAAAAACATCTTGTGATTAATTCCGTTATAGACAACTTCTATTTTTTCTTCATCAATTCCATGTTCAATCAAATCATTTTTTATAAAATTACTTGCCGCAATAATCTTTTGAACTTTAAAA
This sequence comes from Treponema sp., assembly GCA_017381365.1. Classification (GTDB taxonomy): domain Bacteria; phylum Spirochaetota; class Spirochaetia; order Treponematales; family Treponemataceae; genus Treponema_D. Next base: position 24,951 of record JAFOCI010000099.1, on the reverse strand, counting down.
AGACCACGTTTAATTTGAAGTTTTTGAATCCAGTCTTTTTTTCCTTCCACTGATGCTGAAAGCACTGTATTTACAATCGCAATTCCAGGAACTTTAAATTTTATTGGAAGAACTTTTTCTGGCGCAGGATAAAGAACCACATCATATGCCTGATTCTGAGCAAACTTATTTGAATTTGTAAAATGCCAGGTACGTTCAGCACCAAGAGAATCCGCAATATTCACAGAAACATAAGGAATATCTTTTCCAGAAGTATATGTATAGTGATCGATTTCATTACCAAAAAGTTCAAATTTAACATCGTCAGACTGAACTAAATTATCAGCAAAAGAAAGCATGTATGTTCCCACACCAGAACGTGCATGGTCACAGCCAAATGTATCAATTCCTACTTTCATAATTAGTGATTATAGCACAAAAATTTTTGCTATGCTATAATTTTATTTATGAACGAAAAAACAATATTCAGCGAACTGCCAGAAGAAATCAAAGCAAAATTACAGGAACTTAATATAATAACACCAACAAAGGTGCAGGAACAAATCATTCCTCAGATTCTGGAATGTAAAAATATTGTTTTCCAATCAGAAACTGGAACAGGAAAAACTTTTGCATATCTTTTGCCAATATTAAAAAAAATAATGGAATTACCAGTCCCGCAAAATCCCAGCGATATTTTTGTAAAAGCATTAATATGTGCACCTACTTTTGAACTTGCATCTCAGATTAATCAGGCTGCAAAAAGTATAAGCAGCATAAAAACAGCACTTTTTATTGGCGGTGCACCTGTAAAACGTCAGATAGAAACCTTAAAAGAAAAGCCGGAAATTGTAATCGGAACACCAGCAAGACTTGTTGAACTTATACGACTTAAAAAACTGAAAGTTTCAAAAGCCATGTTTGCTGTCTTTGACGAAGCAGATCGTCTTGTAAAAAAGGAACTTATGGATGAACTAAAAGCTCTCAAGGAAGTTCTTCCGGAAAAAATCCAATACATTGCCTGCACAGCTACAGTAGACAACAGCACAAAAAAATTTTTCAAAGATTCTTCACTGGAAATAATGCCAGAAGAAGATGTTCTTAAACGCAACATTTCTCATTGGGCAATTTATGCAGAAAACCGTGATAAAATCGAAACTTTACGAAAATTCATAAATGCAGAAAACCCTGGAAAAGCCCTGATTTTTACAAGCCGCTCTGATCAGGTGGAAAACATTTATTCAAAACTGAAATTCAAAAAAATTGACTGTATGGCTCTTCACGCAAAAACTGATAAACAGGAACGTAAAGCTGCAATAGACAAATTCCGTAGCGGAAAAGCTAAAATTCTTGTAACAAGTGATCTTTCTGCCAGAGGTCTGGACATTCAGAATATTACCCACGTAATTCAGATGGATCTGCCATCCGATCAGGATTTTTTTGTACACCGTTCCGGGCGAACAGCCCGTGCTGGCAAAACAGGAATTAATATTGTCATTGGTGATGAATACGAAATGAATCAGTACGCACTTCTTGAAAAAAAACTGGGAATAAAAGTTTACCCTAAAGAAATAAGAGACGGAAAAGTTTGCGAACCAATTTTATAGATTCATTTTATACTCTATTAATTGTCATAAAAACCTTAATTCATTATAATTGTAAGACATTGCTTATTTTAAATTGAGGTTATTGTGTTTTTAAAAAGTCTTGATATTTTCGGTTTTAAATCTTTTGCGGATAGAACACATATTGATTTTGCTGACGGAATTACAGCACTTCTAGGTCCAAATGGATGTGGAAAAAGTAATGTTGTTGATGCTTTCAAATGGGTTTTAGCAGAAAATAAAGCAAAAAATCTTCGTGCCTCAGAAAAAACAGATGTTATTTTTAATGGCACAGAACGTCGTGCACCTCTTAACGTAGCAGAAGTAACATTAACATTAAGCAATGAAAGCGGTCTTTTAAAGATGGAAGAATCAGAAATCGCCATCAAAAGACGCCTTTATAGAAATGGTGAAAATGAATATTTCATCAACAATCGTCCAGCCAGCGCCAGAGATATTACAAAGCTTTTTATGGATACAGGAGTAGGAAAATCTTCCTACTCTATCATGGAACAAGGACAAGTAAGCCAGATTCTTTCTTCTAAGCCAGAAGACCGTCGCTATATTTTTGAAGAAGCAGCCGGTATCAGCCGTTCAAAAGCAGACGTAGCCATCGCAGAAAGAGAACTTGAACAGACTCGCCGCAATATGCAGCAAATTGAAATTGCAATGACTGAAATCAAGCGTTCTTATGATACTCTTAAAGTTCAGGCTGAGAAAACTGTAAAATATCGCAAAGTAAAAGAAGATATATTTAATTACGAACTTGATATAGCTCTTCTTAGACTTAAGAATTTCGTTACGGATAAGCTTCATCACGAGCAGGAACTTGAAGAAGTTACAAAAAAGCGTGATTTAGTCCGTGCCGAAATCGAAGAAATTCAGAATACAATTTCTGAAAACATGGATAAAGTGAAAGATATGCAGGAAAAAGTTTATTCCATGCAGGCTGAACTTATCCGTATACAGCAGGAAAAAAGCGGAAAACTTGAAATGTCTAACCAGCTGAATGGTCAGGCATCAACAATAAAGCAGAAAATTGCTACACTGGAAATCCGCCAGCGAGCTATTGAAGAAAATATTGAAAATCTTCAGGATGAAATCGACGAACAGGAAGCAGAACTGCATTCAAAAGAAAAACAGATTGCAGAAGTAGAAAAAAACATTTCAGATTTCCGCGAAAATATTGCAACTGCGAGAACTCAAATAACAGCAAACGAAACTAAAACAACAGAAAACCGCGGAAAAATTATTGACCTTGATGAAAAACGCAAGGAACTTCAGAAAGAACTTGCCGCAATTACAGAAGACATTGTAGGTATGCTTGATTCTAAACTGAAAGATGCAGGTTTTTCTGAATCTGCTATGGCTGATGCAAAGCAGAAGCTTATAGATTCTGTCAGCAAGTTAAAAATCCATGCTGAAGGCCGTAAGAATGTATTCCGAGACTACACAGAAGCAAGCCATTCAGGAGAAGAAACAGACAGCATAATCAGCGATGCAGCAAAAGCATTTGAAGAAACAGAAAATCTTATAGAAAATCTTGAAAAAGCAATTTCTGAATATGAAAAAGCAAGTCCGGCATTCATCACAGAATTCCTTTCGCCAGAAGGAATAATGACTAAAAAACGTGAAATCGACCAGAAAATTTCTGAAAATCACGATACTGTTGAAAAACTAAATAATGAAATAGATGATTTACGCAATATGAACAGCGATTTGGCATTGAAAATAGATGAATACAATGAAACCTGTTCAAGACTTCAGCAGAATAAAATTCAGATGGAAACTCAGATTCAGGCAGCAATGCAGCAGACAAGTCTTTTACGCCGCAATCTTGTTTCTGAGCAGAATGCCCTTAGAAATACAAATGAAGAACTGGATGCAGAAACAAAGAATGCAGAAGAGCTTAATGAACGCATTCTTGACATTCAGTCTGAACTTGCAGAAATCGAATACCGCGGTACAAAACTTGCAGATGAATTAAAAGAACTTGATGCAAAAATTGCAGAAAACAATTCAAATGTAAGCGGCAAAAAAGACAAGCTCATCAAAAAACAGGAAGAACAGAATCGCTGCCAGTCCCAGTTTGAACGTCTTACCCTGACTCTTAATTCATCTGATACAGAAATCAGAAACCTTAAGCAGAATTTTCAGGAACAGCATTCCAGAGACCTTATGGAATTTGAAGAGCGCATGTATCAGATAAAAAAATCATCTGCAGAACTCCGGGAACTTCTGACAGAAGCAAAAGAACAGCTTCGTTCCTGCGGACAGGTCAACCTTATGGCTCCAGAAGAGTTCAATGAGGTAAAAGACCGCTACGAACGGCAAAAGGCAAATTACGAGGATACACAGAAATCTCTTGACCACCTTATTCGTGTTAATGAAGAAATCAAGTCAAAAGCTTCTGAAATGTTCCTTGAAACATATAATAAAATCAAGAAAAATTTCCACAATATGTTCCGCCGTCTTTTCAACGGAGGACGAGCAGAGTTAAGACTTCAGGATCCTCAGAATGTTCTAACAAGTGGTATTGATATTCTTGCTCAGCCACCTGGAAAAAAACTTGAAAACATCGGTCTGCTTTCCGGTGGAGAAAAAACGATGACAGCAGTTGCACTTCTCTTTGCAACATATCAGGTTCGCCCTAGTCCATTCTGTCTTCTTGACGAGATTGATGCCGCCCTTGATGACAAAAACGTTTCAAGTTTTGTAACTACATTGGAAACATTTGCAAATGTTTCGCAATACATTGTTATTACTCATAACAAAAAAACTGTTATGGGAACAAACACAATGCTCGGTATTACAATGCAGGAATCAGGCGTAAGTAAAATCATTGCACTGCGCCTTGATGAAGACATTAAAATCGGCAAAAGAAATCATGAAGCAGAGGATGATTTTGTAGAAGAAGATGTCCCTTCAGAAGAAAATACATTCATTCCTCCTCGTCCGCCAAAACGCATTTACAATGCAGATGGAACAATTACTGATCCTGAACTGGAACGGATTAAAAAAGAGGAAGCAGAACGAATTGCTGAAGAAAAACGTCTGGCAAAAGAGGCTAAAAAAGCTGCTGAAGAAGCAGAAATAACAGAAGATAATTCTGATAATTCCGATTCTGAAGAAAACAATGGAACTAAGGAAGGTTCAGCTGAGTAATTATGGATTTTCAGGAACTTTTGGATAATTTAAGGGACTTTCTCGAAGAAAACAGAAAGATGGCTGTCATTGTGTGCAGTGGGCTTTGTCTGTTGATGATGCTCATGCTGATTGCCGTTTGTATTCAGAATTCTTCAAAGAAAAAATTATCAGTTCATGAGGAAAAAAAACTTGTTCTTGACCAGCCGCTTTTAATTCCTGACGGACCAACTGTTCCAAAAGGATATATTACCTCCAGAAAGACAGAAAAAAACTGGTCTGATAATCAGATTGAGGAATGGTTCACCCTTCCTGATGCCGGCGAAGTTGAAAAACTTGGCCAAGCAAATGACAGAATAATAAATGAAATTATTGGAGCTGCTCCATGATGACAAAAAAGATTTTTCTCTATTTGATTTTGTTAATCTCTTTACTTGCTTTCTCTTGTGCTTCTAAACCGAAGCTTGATGAAGAATTAAAGCCTTCTCAACAGACAGAAAATTCAGAAGAAATATCCGAACAGGAAGAATTCCAGTATGATTCTGAAATTTCAGATGAAACTGCAGAACCAACGGCAGCAGACGAAAGTAATAATGAAAATGAAATATCAGATAACATTCCTGAAACAGAAGAATCTGAAACAGAAGAATCTGAAACAGAGGAATCTGAAACAGAATTAATTTCAGATGAAAATTCAGAGAACCTTATGGAAGTCGAAGAAGAAAAAGTTGAAGTTGATGAACTTGATGACATTTCTGAAACTGAAGAAGAATTATATATTGAGGAAGAACCGTTATTTGAAGAAGAACCTGTAGTTCAGGATGCTCCTTTAGAAGAAAATATTTTCGCAAATGATAATGAAACAGAGCTTCAAAATGATAATTCTGATTCAGAGGCAGCCGAAATAACTGAACAATCAGAAACTTTGCTGCAGGAAAAACCAGCAAATGAAGAGTCTTCAAATGAAGAGCCTGCGGAACCCCAGGAAGAAGAAAATTATTCAGAAACAGATATCAGTATTGAAAATGAAGAACAGGAAGAAACTGAAAGCAACGATTCTCCGGTTCCTTCCAGGTCATTAACTATTGGAAAAAATCAATTTATTGACATTGTCTATCCTGGAAAAGGCTGGATTTATCAGGGAAACATAGATTCTGACGGTAAAATTGATTCAAAAAATAAAAATTTTATTTTTGGTGGTCGAAAATTAGGCGGAAAGGACCAGTCATTTACTTTACGCTCACGACAGCCTGGCAAATATCTGCTTCATTTTTACAAAGACGATATTCTTACAGGTTCTTATATTGATGATTATCTTGAAGTAATTGTTGAAGATAAACCAGCTGAAACAACAGAGCATATTACAGCCCCGTCCTACTCAGAAATTGTGCCGCCAAAGGTAACTATCACAGCTGAAAAAGTTCAGGAACAGCAGAAAAAACAGCTGGAAGAAGAAAGAATCAAAAATGAACAAAATGAAGAATCTGCTGACTACAATTCCAAAACAAGAGGAACAAAAGTCAACAGTAAATCTGAAAATTCAACAAAAATAACTAATGTTACTAACGAAAAAGATGAACAGGTTTCTACAACAGTTCAGATAACTGAATCTGCGCCTTCGCCTTCAGATCCTGTTGTAAAAGCTCCAGTAGAAATAAATACATCTAAAGCTCCTGCAGCAGATGATAAGAACATTGATGTTGAAACTGATTATTCAGATGCGCAACTGGAAAAACTTGATGAAGATTCTCTGCTTGAAAAAGCACAAAAATTATATGAAGCTAAAAATTTTGAATATGCATTAAGAACAGTTACAAAATTTCTGGAAAAAGCTTCAACAAATATGGATAAAGGTTTATTTCTTCAGGGACAGATTCTTGAAGAAAAATCTTCTGTTCAGAATATAAAAGACGCTGTAGAGTCTTATGATCTTCTTGTAAAAAAACATCCTGAAAGCTCCCTGAGCGATAAGGCAAAACGAAGAAGCATATACCTGAAACGTTTTTATATAAATATACGATAATATTATATTGGAGGCCTTATGAAAAAAGGTATAAAAGTTATTTCTGCAGCATTTTCTATGGCTGTATTGCTATCATCCTGTTACATTCAAAAAGAAACTGAACAGGTAAAAACTATTACTGTTACTGGAACAGGTACAGTTTCAGATGCTCCAGACGCCGCTTCTGTTGAGTTTTCAATTGTAAATTACGGGTGGAGTGCAAAACTTATCGTTACAGATAATGACACTCTTACAAACAGACTTAAGGATGCTGTTAAAAATGCGGGAGTAAACGAAGAAGATATTACTATTACTGAATGCAGTATCTCAAATCCAACAAGTCAGTATGAAGCGAGAAGAACATTAAAAGCTGTTACAACAAATGTGAAATTAGTTCCAGCTATTGTCGATTGCAAATCAGGGGCTTTTGTGCGTCTTGGTAAAACAGAATATTTTGTTTCCGATTCTGCAAACACAATCAGACGGGCAAGAACTGCAGCAGTACAGAATGCACAGGATGCAGCATCTTTACTTGCAGGGGCAAGCGGATGTAAAATTGGAGCTGTTGTAGAAATCAACAATGAAGAAATAACAACATCAACAACATCTGATGGAAAAATTGTTACTTCAGCAACAATAAAAATTACATATAATCTTGAATAGAAAAAGCAGGAGAATAAAATGCTTGATTATAAATTTATAAAAGACAATCTTGAAGCTGTTAAAAAGAATATTGAAAACAGAAATATGACAGCAGATGCTGACAAAGTTGTAGAACTTTATGACAAAAGAACTGCTTTGGTTACAAAGCAGCAGGAACTTCAGCAGAAGCGTAATGAAAACGCAAAAGCAATGAAACAGAAACTTGACGATGCAAAACGTCAGGAGCTTATTGCTGCTGGTAAAGAAATAAAAGACCAGATTGCAGTAATTGATAAAGAAGTTGCAGAAACAGAAGAAGCTCTTGAAGAAGCTGCCCGCCAGATTCCAAACATGGTTCATCCAGATGCACCTGTTGGAAAACTCGATACAGAAAACCTTGAAGTTAAAAAGGTTGGAACTCCACGCAAGTTTGATTTTGAACCAAAAGATCATGTTCAGATTGCAGAAGAACTTGACCTTCTTGATTTTGACCGCGGAACAAAAGTTTCTGGTCCAAAATTCTACTATCTTAAGAATGATGCAGTATTTCTTGAACAGGCATTGATTCAGTACGCACTGAATACACTCCGCAAACACGGATTTGAACTCTTCATCACTCCTGATGTTGCCCGTGAAGAAGTTCTTAAGGGTATTGGTTTTAATCCTCGCGGTAATGAATCTAACGTTTACGCAATCGAAGAAGAAGGAACTTGTCTTGTTGCTACTGCAGAAATTACTCTTGGCGGTTACCACTCTGGGGAAATTCTTGATAAGGCTAAGCTTCCTTTGCTTTACGGAGGACTTTCACACTGTTTCCGTCGCGAAGCTGGTGCTGCAGGACAGTTCTCTAAAGGTTTGTACCGTGTACATCAGTTTGACAAAGTAGAAATGTTCGTATACTCTACTCCAGAACAGTCTGATGAACTTCATGCAAAGCTCCGTGAAATTGAAGAAGAAATCTTTACAGGTCTTGGAATTCCTTTCCATGTTGTTGACACTTGTACAGGCGACCTTGGTGCACCTGCTTACCGCAAATGGGACCTTGAAGCATGGATGCCAGGAAGAAACGGCGGAGAATACGGTGAAGTCACATCAACTTCAAACTGTACAGATTATCAGGCTCGCCGCCTGAACATCAAATACAAAGATGATGACGGAAAGAACAAGTATGTTCATACATTGAACGGTACTGCAATCGCAGTAGGACGCGCAATGCTTGCAATTCTTGAAAACTACCAGAATGAAGACGGTTCTGTTACAATTCCAGAAGTGCTTGTTCCTCTCTGTGGTTTTGATAAAATTGTTCCTAAAAAGACAAAATAATTTACAAAAACAAATTGATAACCTGTGCAAATATCATTATATTTGTACAGGTATTTTATGAATAATTTTGATTTTTCTAAGCATATTTATTATATTCTGATTTTTCTTGCAATAATAACAGCAGGTGTACTCTTAAAGATTACGTTTTCTTTTGTTCTGCCTGTTGTGGTTGCATTATTTTTGTCTTGTGTTTTTTATCCAATAGTAAAAAAATTAAATACAAAGCTGCATTTTCCCTGGATTGCAGGAACATTGCTTATGGCAGTTGGATTTGTAACAATCATAACTTTATTATCAACAATAATTGGAAGAAGTCTTTCAACTATTGCAGGACAATACACAAAATATGAATCCAGATTTTTGTCCATTTACAAAATTTTTGCAGATACCTTTAATATTCAGTTCTATGATGATAAAACTTTCTTTGAAAATATCTGGAGTCAGTTACAAGTAAGAGAATTTTTACAGAATGCAGCGCTTTCTTTTTCCAGCAATCTTCTGACATTCACAAAAAATCTTGGTATGATTTTGCTTTACACAGTTTTTCTTCTAATTGAAATGAAAAACGGTAGCAGTAAAATACGCTCGATTTTTGATGGAAAAGTTTCTCTTCAAATTCAGAATATGATTCATAAAGTAATTTCAGAAACAATGAACTATATTTCCATCAAGTTTTTAATTTCATTGATAACAGGTATATTTGTGTTTGTTCTGCTGGAAATTTTAAAGCTGGATTTTGCAATCATGTGGGCTTTTATTGCTTTTGTTATGAATTTTATTCCTACTTTTGGTTCCATAATTTCAGTAGGTCTAACTACAATTTTTGCAATTCTGCAGTTTTATCCAACCGGTTATCCAATAATAATAATTTTTGCAGGTATGACAATTATAAACCTTACTTTAGGAAATATTCTTGAACCTAAAATTGAGGGTGATAACCTTGATTTATCTCCATTTGTAATTCTTGTAAGCTTAACATTCTGGGGATGGATGTGGGGCTTTATTGGAATGATTCTTGCCGTTCCAATGATGGTAATTCTTAAAATTTTATGTGAAAATATTTCCTATTTGAATGGTTTTGCAATTCTTTTAGGAAATAAGTCAGATTTAAAAAAAGCTGACACCATTGATTAAATAGCCTTAAATTCAATTTTTTTCGAATTATCATAAATTGATGTTACGAAAAAAATATAGAATTATGAAGTTATTAGAATTCAATTTTATGCATTACCAATTAAAATTCGAAATTCGAACTAAATAAAAAGATTGCTGGTTGCTTTTTCGTATAAAAATCTACAATCTTCTTCTTTTAAAGAAGTGAAACTGCAATCAGCTGCAAAATCATTTTCATTTTCTTTAGAATAAATATTGTCAATTCTGAATGTTACAAAAACATTTCTTGTAATCGAAGGTGCATCCTTCATAGAAAATGCCATATTTAATGCATATTCCTGATTTTCCTGCAACTCAAAGGCTTCGTTTTTTTCAAATCCTAATACAATTCGTTCATGGTTTACAAACAAAATATTAAATGGCTTGAGCCTGCCCTGAATTGATTCAATTTTGTTTTCTGTTTTTTCAACAAAATATTTACAAACATTTATTAACTGAATTCCATTGCCTGCCCTTCCATTTTTTCTGGCAGCTGGAACCATTTTTTCAAGGAACTCTTTGGCTTTTTGCTGTTTTTCAAGCTGAATTGAACTCCATATTGGTCTAGTAAACAAATCAATATTAGTCGCAGGGTAACACCTGAAACTTGAATTTGTTCCGCCAACAGAATAATAAAAATCACAGTAAAAGTCATATTTCTGTTCTGTATAAACATCTTCAATTCTATTTATTTCATTTGGAATTACAAGTGCTGGTCCAGAACTTACAGTTTTCATTTCTGTAATAAAATAAAGTCCAACCTTATTGAAATAAAATTCTACCTTAACTTTTTTTCCTTCAAAGTCAACAACCTGAGATGAAACATTTTGAAGTAATATAATTCCTTCTTTTAAGACAGAAATATGTTCAGCTTCGATTGCAATAGAATAAATTTCAGAATTTAAAGAATGAATTTCATCGTCATCTGTTTCGTTTTCACTTACAGGAGTAATAATAACAGGAACATTTCCGTCAATTAAATATTGAAGAACCAGTTCACGTTCTATTCCAGACAGCTTGTTTTTTTCCATATTATTTTTTCTCCCACTTTATAATCTGAATTCCATCAATCTTAAAATTTTCTGAAGAATCAATAAAAAGTTTTAAATCAACAATTCCAGAGCTGCAAATTAATCTTACTGGAAGCTGAATTTCATTGTCATTGATAAATGGCTCTCCATAAAACCATGAGTCAAAAATTTTTGAGTCCTCATTTATCTCTGGAAAACTAACACCAAAATTTTCAGACCATTTACTCTCTAAATCATATTTAAAAAGAATCAAACTAAACAGGGAAGAACTTTTTATGTTCAGAGCTTCTGTTTTCCAGGAAGCTACGTTGTTACAGAATTCATCGAGAAACACACGCAATTCTTTAGTTATTCCAGACGTATCAAGGCTACCAAAATCTTCCAAAATCGGATAAATAGGATTTTTGCCAGTATTAGCACTAATCATTACAACAGGCTCAAGAAATATTTTTTCTGAAACTGATTGATTTTTTTTTAAATCCAATAAAAGCCTGACGCTTTCAAGCTCTCTTGTCCAAAGCAGCTGTTCATCACGATTTAACGTTAATTGCTTTATTGTTGCTGTGTCAGAATTGAATCTATCATTGTTCTGATCATTAGAGCAAGAAAAAAAGAGTGCACACAATATAAAAAGAAAAGAAAATATAATTCTAGTCTTACAAAACATAAATAAGAACATTATATCATAAAAAACTATAAAAATATATATTTCATTTCTCTTTTTGTATTATTGAAAATTTATAATTTTGACAATAAACTACACTATATACATTTGAAAATAATTTGAGGTGCGCATTATGGCTCTTACACTTGCAGAAAAAATTCTTCAGGCTCACATCGTTCCTGAAGCATGTTCAGACACAAAGTTCGTGAAGGGTGAACCTATCGAACGCGGTGCTGACATCGCAATTAAAATTGACCAGACTCTTACTCAGGATGCTACTGGTACAATGACTTACCTTCAGTTTGAAACAATCGGCATTCCACGTGTTAAAACTGAACTTTCAGTTTCTTACGTTGACCATAATACACTTCAGACAGACTTTAAGAATATGGACGACCACCGCTACCTTCAGTCAATCGCTGCTAAGTACGGTCTTTATTTCAGCCGTCCAGGTAACGGTATATGTCACCAGGTTCACCTTGAATGTTTTGGTAAACCTGGAAAAACTCTTCTTGGTTCAGACTCACACACACCAACTGGCGGTGGTATCGGAATGATTGCTATCGGTGCCGGTGGCCTTGATGTTGCTGTTGCAATGGGTGGCGGTGCATTCCACCTTGCAATGCCAAAAATCTTTGGTGTAAAACTTACAGGAAAACTCCGCAAGGGCGTTGGCGCAAAGGATATCATCCTTGAAGTTCTTCGCCGAGAGACAGTAAAGGGTGGAACTCTTGCTGTATACGAATATTTTGGTGAAGGTGTAGAAACTCTTACAGTTCCACAGCGCGCTACAATCACTAACATGGGAGCTGAACTTGGTGCAACATGTTCAATCTTTCCTTCTGATGCTAAGACAAAGAAATTCCTTGAATCAATGGGACGGGGCTCAGACTGGACAGAACAGAAGGCTGATGAAGGCGCAAAATACGACAAGCTTATCGAAATCAACCTTGATGAACTTGGAGCTTTGGCTGCCTGCCCTCATAACCCTGATGTCATCAACACCATTGCAAGCCTTGCTGGAAAGAAAGTTACACAGGTTGTTATCGGTTCTTGTACAAACTCTTCTTTGGATGATCTGGAATCAGTTGCTGCCATCGTTAAGGGTAAGCACATTGCTCCAGGAGTAGAAGCTGGCATCGCCCCAGGAAGCCGCACAACAATCCTTATGGCTTCAAAAGCTGGAATCCTTGAAACTTTATTCGAAGCAGGTTTCCGCATTCTTGAATCTGCCTGCGGTCCATGTATCGGTCAGGGCTTTGCTCCAAACAGCGAAGGTGTAACACTCCGTACATTCAACCGCAACTTTAAGGGACGTTCTGGTACTGCTGATGCTAACGTTTATCTTGTTAGCCCAGAAACAGCTGCCGCTGCTGCTATTACTGGTGTATTCACAGAAGCTGAAAAGCTTGATTACGTTGATCCTGCATACGTTGACGGTGTTCGCGTATCTATGCTTGACGGTAAAGATTCACGTCTTTCTTCTGAAGATGTTCTTGCAGCAGCTCAGAACCGGGGTATGATGATTGCTCCACTTCCTTTGGAAGAAGCTCAAAAAGTCGAAATCCTTCGGGGACCAAACATCAAGCCTTGTCCAAAGTGCAGAGACTACGAACCAAAGCTTACATTGCCAGTTCGTCTTAAAGCAGGAGACAACGTTTCTACAGATGACATCATGCCAGCTGGTGCAAAGGTTCTTCCATTGCGTTCTAACATTCCAGAAATCAGTAAGTTCACTCTTACCCGTCTTGATGAAACTTTCTACACAAGAAGCGAAGCTGAAAACTTTGCAAACTGTATCGTTGTAGGTGGCGAAAACTATGGTCAGGGTTCCAGCCGTGAACACGCTGCTCTTGGACCTATGTATCTTGGTGTACGTGCGATTCTTACAAAATCATTCGCCCGCATTCATAAGGCAAACCTTATAAATTACGGAATTATTCCAATGAATTTTGTAAATCCAGCAGACTATGATATAATTAATCAAGGGGATGTTCTTGAACTTACAAATATCGAAGAAGCTTTGAATACAGGCTGTGAATTCGAAATCAAATGTAACGGAAAGATCATCAAAGCTACAAATGACCTTGCAGCACGTTCAAGAGAAATCTTGAAACAGGGCGGTCTTGCAGCCTATACTCGCAATGGCGGAAACTAATTCCGAAAAGCGGATTACATTATTAATAACCAGGGGTTGAACATGAACGTACATAACTTGATGGAAGAATATGTGGCAGAAAGAGTTGAAGAAACTTACAATCAGTTGAACAAAAAAAGACCAGGATGGCTGGTCTGTGATTGTGAAAGCTGTCGCCTTGATGTCACAAGTTATGTACTTAATAAAGTTCATCCTCACTATATTGTTTCCGGTCGTGGAGCACTCTACACAGCACAAAAACTTGTTGATAAACAGCTTAGTGCTGATGTTGACGCATTAGTGCTTGATGGTATTCGAAAAGTTGCAACAACATTACGTCCTGACCACAAAATCATTGCAGTTCAGACAATTCTTGGAGATAAAGAAGAAGAAACCCCTGCTTTCAACTTCCCTGTAATTACAGGAACTGTTTTGAACGGGGCAACTTTTGAACCACTTGTAAATGCCAGTGTTGAAATCAAAGATGAATCAGGTTTAATCCAGATGCAGGATTCATCCTGGGCAAATCCAGCAACAACTTTCAAATCAACAAATGGAACATTTTCTTTCTGGCCAAAATCAATTACTGCTGGCAAGGGAAATGTGTGCAAACGTTTCCATTTCACTATCACGGCATCTGCGCAGGGATTTTCATCTGCAACACAGGGAATTGATATTGACCTTGCCAGCGATGCAGCAAAGAAGAAGCAGTTCGGTTCTACCTTGACATTGAAGGTGCAGGATTTAATTCTATTTAATTCTTAACAAGTTTAAGAATTAACACAGAAAGGGCTATCCCAAAAGTAATGAGTGTAGCGCTCATCGAGCCCTTCAACAGGTGGTTCCTGAGCCCTTCGACAGGCTCAGGAACCACTCGTCGAAATGACTGCTACACTAAATGTGGTGGTTTCGATAAACTCAACCACCGTAATGCAAACTTATTGGACAGCCCCTTTTCGTGCAATATCTGTGAAATTTGTGGTCTATTATTTCGTAATTATATTTTTTTACCGAATACGTTTTCTATTACCTGCTCTACTCTGGAAACAGGTATAAAATTGATACCCGACTTTACGTGTTCAGGAATTTCATCCAAATCTCTTACATTTGCTTTTGGAATTAAAATCGTCTTTATTTTATTTCGTTTTGCGGCAACAGTTTTTTCTCGTAAACCACCGATTGGCAAAACATTACCAGTCAGAGAAAGCTCACCTGTCATGGCTAGATTAGGCTTTATAGTTTTTCCTGTAAACAAGGAAACAAAGGTTGTAGCCATTGTAATTCCAGCACTTGGTCCGTCCTTTGGAGTAGCCCCTTCTGGAATATGAAGATGGATTGTATTATTTTCAAACCATTCTGGCTTTTTAATTTTATGTTCAATAACAAACTTTTTAGCCCAGTTCATTGCAATTGCAGCAGATTCTTTCATTACATCGCCCATTTGCCCTGTAAGAATAAGCTCTCCTTTTCCGGAGAATGAAACACTTTCAATCATTAATGTATCACCGCCCATACTTGTCCAGGCAAGTCCTATGGCTGTTCCAGGAACATCAGCTTTTTTTATTTCGCTTTCATCAAAAACTGGTTTTCCAAGATATTTTTCCAGATCAGGAGCATCAATTGTATAAGTTTGAGCCACATCGTAAAACATTGTAGTTGTTATCAAACCAATTTCTTCCGCAGTTTTCTGTTCTTCTTTAGCCTGTTTGATAGCATCCGCAGCTTTTTTGTCAGCATCGCCTATAAGCTCAGCAACCATTTTTCTGTGAATTTTATCAAGACATTTTTCATAATGACGAACACCTGCTTCCCTTGCATACTCCTGGGCAATTCTCAAAAGTGCATTTTTTGTGTATTTTACCTGATTTTTCTTGAGACCATTCTTTTCCAGATTTTTTGGCAAAAGATATTTTTTTGCAATCTCGATTTTTTCCTGATCAATGTAACCTGCCAGCTGAATGATTTCCGCGCGGTCAAGCAACGGCTCTGGAATAGTATCAAGCGTATTTGCGGTAAGAATGAAAAATACGTTTGAAACATCAAAAGGAAGATCAAGATAATCATCACGGAAAGTTACATTCTGTTCAGGATCAAGAACTTCAAGCAAAGCACTGGCTGGATCTCCATGAGCGCTCTGAGTCATTTTATCAACTTCGTCAATCATGAACACAGGGGATTTTGTATGAGTGATTTTCAATCCCTGAATGATTTTGCCACACATCGAACCAATGTAAGTTCTTCTATGACCTTTGATTTCCGCCTGATCATTCATACCACCAACACTAAACCTGTAGAAAGGCTTGTTCATGGCAGTAGCGATTGATTTTCCGATGGAAGTTTTTCCAACTCCAGGAGGGCCAACAAGAATTATTATAGAACCTTTATTGTCATTTTTAAGCTTGCGGACAGCAAGGAATTCCAGAATTCTCTTTTTAACATCTTCAAGACCATAATGATCATTTTCAAGAATTTTTTTGGCAGAATCCAGATTATAGACTTCCTTATGCTCATCGTTCCAGGGAAGCTGAGTTACTAATTCTAGATAATTTCTAGATACAGTATATTCAGGCGATGAAGGATCAAGAATATGAAATTTTTCAAGTTCACTATCCAATGTTTCCTTAATTTCGCCAGTAAAATTAAATTCTTCGATTTTTGTTTTGAATTTCAAATAATCACTAGCATTACCTTCTGCATCAGTACCAAGTTCTTCCTGAATAGAACGAAGTTCTTCTCTAAGAAAATAATCCCTTTGATTTTTTTCAACACGTTCATTAATATCATTCTGAATTTTTTTCTGAACCTTCAGCAGTTCCTGTTCTTTTTTTATGAAAACCAGAACCTGCTCCATTCTCTGGCGAACGTTAAGCATTTCAAGAACTTTCTGCTGGTCTTCCTTGTCAACATTTAAAATAGAAGCAATGAAATCAGCGATTTTTCCAGGATGGTCAATGTTGACCATATTAAGGCGCATTTCTTCAGTGAACAAAGGATTGTTTTCAGAAACTTCCTTCATTTCGCTTACAAGTGCACGGGTAAGCGCTTTTACTTCAAAAGTATCGTCCTCTTCATCATCAAGGTAATCAACTGCAGCAACAATAGGAGATGAAGCGTGAAGAGATTTTTTTAATTTGAACCTTTTTATTGTGGAAATAAAAACATTTACTCCACCATCAGGAAGATTAATTTTTTTAATGATTTTTGCAGCAGTTCCAACCTGACACAAATCTTTGTAACTGGCATCTGTCACTTCATTTTTGAGCATGACAATACCAATATGATTGTCACCACCGTAAGCCTGTTCCACAGCCTTTATATCTTCCTGATTGGAAATCATAAGAGGCGTAAAAATGCCTGGAAAAATCGGACGACCCTGAATAGGAATAACAGGAAGCCTGTTGGGCAAAACCTGTTCAGCCGTAATAATTTCACCTTTTTTTACTTTTTTTGTCTTTTTTACAGGCTGCTCCTGCTGAGATTCTTTTATTAATTCTTCTGCCTCTTCTTTCAGCTGGTCAAGAAGATGGTCTATCAGAATAGAGTTATTATTTTCTTCATTATTATTGTTTTCATTTTCTGTCATATTTAAAATATACGGTGAGAAAATGAAATCGGCAAGTTATTTTTTTAATGGTTTTAAGCTTGCAAAAATATAAAGTTCATCCTGAAGCCAGTCCAAACGAAGAGAATAAATTTCTTCATTATATCCTTCCGCATTGAATTTGAATTTCCATACTGTACCAGACAGAAGTTTTTCCTGAGGAACTTCTTCAAAATCAATCCAGGAATTTGCATACAGAATCTTGCATCTGGCTAGTTCAGAAATATCCCCGTTGTTTTCTGCATCAAAAACCTTTGCATTTACCTTAAGCTGGCGCCGCACATTTTTCAAAATATCAGCAGAAAGAACTACATTTTCTGAATCAACAGTAAAAGATTTCCACCATACGTAAGAGCCGGCAATAACCTTTACACGATATGATCCATGAGTCAAAAATACATCTTTGCTGGAATAAGTTTTGTTCAGGGCATTTTTCTGAGATGGATTCTTTTTCTCCGAAAGCTGATAGAGAGTCCTTCTTGTATTGTTCACTTCTGGAATTTCTTTTCCATCATTAACATAGAAAAAAGCACTTATTGGAACATCTGAACCTGCCACTGCAGTAGAAGGAACCTTCATTTCAATTTTTACAGGAGTATACCATTTTCGCAAAACATAGCGATGGATAAGACCTGTAAACCAGCAGGCTGCAAGACATCCTGCAAAACAGACACACGCAAGAATTATACATACAATTTTCTTGATTTTAGCATCTTTTGGAACATATTCAGGTTCTTTTATTGCATTTTTTGAAATTATCATTCTTGCCAGTTCAACGCGAACAGCATGAGTATCGTAATGCTTTAGATAATTTTTTATGATTTTTAAAACAGGAGCCGTAGACTGAAATCTTTTTGCTGCGTTTGGTTTAAGCATTTTTTTGATAAGTCTGCAAATCACAGGGGGAATAGTCTTATCTATTGCTCTAGGAGAAATATATTTTCCTTTTTTAATTACATTAAGAGTTTCAATTGAAAGAGTTCCAGGATATGGCTTTGTACCAGTTACCATTTCATAAAGCATGATGCCGAGAGCATAAATATCAGCCCTGCAGTCTACCTTTGCACTATCCTCAAACTGTTCAGGAGGCATATAGGCTGGAGTTCCAAGAGCAACTCCACTCTGTGTAAGAGAATCATCCCCTGCGTTGTCACTGGCAATACCAAAATCAGTCAATTTAATTTCTGATTTCTTTGAAATAAGAATATTTCCAGGCTTAATATCTCTGTGAACAATATTTTTTGAATGAGCATACTTTAAAGCATAGCAGGCATCCTGCAAAATAAGAAGTGCAATCTGAGGACTTAAAACAGTCTGTTTCTGAAGAAGCTTGTCCACTGCCATTCCGTCAACGAATTCTTCAACAAGATAATAAGCAGTTCCCTCTTTAAAAAGATCATTAAGATGAACAATGTAAGGTGTCTGCAAATCATTAAGAATTTGAGCTTCCCGCTTGAACCGTTCAAGATTTGAAGAATTTTTTCTGGCTGTCAGTTTTTTGATTATAACAGGTCTTTTTAAAGTAGGATGAGTTGATTTATATACAACGCCCATACCGCCCTTTGCAACGATACCTTCAATTTTGTATTTTCCGATCATTTCTGGAAAATTGTCTGCCATTTTTGCCTCTGAATATTTTTATTTTGCTACATCCATTATATCTTTATCTGGATCAAAAATTCTATCATTATAAATCAGCGTAATAAATTCCCTGTCTGGATTATGAAGCTGAATGTATTTTCCCCCCTGACGATATGTACAGGTTCCTGCAATAGGTCTGTGACCGCCAAAATACAAGCCTTCTGGATTTCCTGTCAATTCCATTATAATCCTGCTGCAAGTATCTTTTACAACAATATCATTTGGTGTCCATGTTAGACCACTGACGACTTTTTCATCTGAAATTCCGTTTATAAGCTGCTGCCTGGAAAAACATTCAGATGGTTCCGCATGACTAACAACACATTCTGGAAATGCAGCAATAAGAGGAAGAGCTTTTTCAAAACAGGAAATTACCATAAGAACATCATCGCCATAATATTCATGAATGAAAGAGCGAACAATTTCACCTTCATTGGCAAATTTATGAAATGGAAAATTTCCTTCTCCGTATTCATTCATTATATTTTCATGATTTCCTTTAAGAATATGGAAATTCTCTGGAAAAGCCAGCTTCAGTTCCATAATCATTGAAAGAAGAGAAAGCCCTTCCATCATTTCAGAAGTAATTTCCGGTCCTGTAAAATTGTGCGAATTAAATTCTTTAAGAGCTTTTAACCACCGGGACTTTCCTCGTATTTCTGAATGCAAAAGATCACCAACACACACAACCTGTACTTTCTGCAACATAATTGCATCAAAAACAGTAAGCTCATTTCCATCGTCAGAAACAACAAAATCATGAGGAAGCATAAATTCAAGAATATGCATTAAAAAGTAGGCTCTGGCATGAATGTCAGGAACGATAATGACAGGAAGCCTTTTTATCTCTGGCGAAGTAAAATCAAGCAGAGCACCCAAAGAATCGTTTTCCGCCGCTACACGATAATTATTTTTTTCGTTTTCAAGCAAAGAAGAACAGTTGTTTGCCAGATTAAAAAGATAATCATGCTCCGGAAGAATTTTTGAAAGAGAAAGTTCACATAAAAAATTTTTAAGGTTTCTGCTCAAACTAAAAATTATGACATTACAAGCTGCATTGTACCGATTGTAATTTTGTCACCCTTATTTAGTTTTACGTATTTTCCCTCAGGAATACGATTATTATTTACAAAAGTACCGTTTGTGCTGTTTTCATCCTTGATGAAAAATGCATCCTTAATTTTCTGAATGACAGCATGATGACGGCTTGCAAGCTTATTGTCTACAACAACATCATTGTCGTATTCACGACCAATAGTAATCTTTGCTACAAGATCAATTCTCTTTTTATTAAACATCAGATATGAAGCAGGAGCTGATTCAGCAATCTTATTAAGATGACTTCCAACAGGGCTGCTGGTAACAATAGTTGAATTTTCCATATAAATAATTATAACTCATTTTTTGTGAGGAGTAAAAAAAAATTAACTTTTTTTTACTTATTTTGTATTCTTTTTGATTTCAATTGGTTATATTAATATAGATATCTAATTTTTTTAGATTTTATCAAATTTTAAATTATGGAGTTTACATTTATGGATAATTATGTTTCAACACAATCCGTACAAGTAAAGGAACAGAACAGATTCCTGGCCCGCGTTTACGGATGGATGGCAATCGCACTGCTAATCAGTGCTGCAACAGCTTTTTCAACTGCATATTACGCAAGAATAAACTACACTTTTGCCCGCTCACTCTTTGGAATGGGATATCTTGTTCTTGTAATCGCAGAACTTGCCCTTGTATGGTGGCTCAGTGCTTCCATAAGAAAAATTTCAACCTTTGCTGCAACAATCGGTTTTCTCTCTTATTCTGTTCTGAACGGAATAACTCTGGCATCAATTTTCTTTGTATACAGACTTGATTCTATTGTAAGCATTTTTGGAATCAGCGCACTGATGTTTGGTGCAATGGCAGTTTATGGGGCAAACACAAAACAGAATATTATGTCATTCGGAAGATATTTCAGCATGGCGCTTATCGGAATCCTTATCGCTTCGCTGGTAAATCTTTTCCTCCGTTCTTCAGGATTAACATGGCTAATTTCTATTGGAACTGTAATCCTTTTTACAGGACTTACAGCATACGATTCACAGAAAATGCTTAGGGTAAGCCAGATGGCACAGAACACAGATGTTTTCAAAAAAGCTTCTATCATTGGGGCACTGGAGCTTTACCTTGATTTCATCAATATATTCCTTTCACTTCTCCGTCTTTTTGGAAGAAGAGACTAGGCAAAAATGACAGACAGAAGCTACGTCAAGGGCGTAATTTACATAATTCTTTCAGCTTTTTTCTTTGCCCTGATGGCAGCTTTTGTAAGGCTTTCCGGAGACATTCCTTTTACCCAGAAGGCTATGTTCAGAAATCTTATTTCCTTTGTGATTGCCTTTGCTGCTGTTTTAAAACAGGTAAAAAACGAAGGTTTTGACAGCATACGCATTCCGAAAGGTTCAGTAAAATTCTTGATTTTACGCTCTGTTAGCGGAACAATTGGAATTTTTGGAAATTTCTACGCCATTGACCACCTGATTCTTGCTGATGCCAGCATTCTGAACAAGATGGCTCCTTTCTGGACTGTAATTTTCTGCCTTCTTTTAATTGGCGAAACTATCCAGATAATTCCACTGCTTGCAATAATTACAGCTTTTCTTGGAGCAATGCTTGTGGCAAAACCTAGTTTTGATTTTTCAAAGTTTTTGCCGTCTTTATGTGGTTTTGCCAGCGGAATGGGTGCAGGCTTTGCTTATGCCTGTATCAGAAAATTAAGTACGTTTAAATGCCCTGGTAAAATCATTATTCTTTTTTTCAGCGGATTTTCTATTATATTTACCCTTCCGTTTATGTGGAAAGGTTTTACGCCCATGACGGTTCAACAGACTTTATTTCTGCTGCTTGCAGGAATCTCTGCAGCAGCGGGACAGTTTACTATTACTGCTGCATATTTCTATGCGCCCGCCTCTAAAATCTCAATTTTTGATTTTTCCCAGATTATTTTCAGTGCAAGCCTCGGATTTTTCCTTTTTGGCCAGAAGCCTGATATTTTCAGTTTCTGTGGCTACATTCTGATTGTGAGCATGGCTGTTTTGAATTTCGTTTATCAGCAGAAGAAAAAATGAACCGCAGATAAATGCTGATGTACACAGATATTTTTTTATATAAAACTGCAAATTGATAAAAAAAGGGGCTGTCCCAAAAGTAATGAGCGCTACACTAAATGTGGTGGTTTCGATAAACTCAACCACCGTAATGCAAACTTATTGTTCAGCCCCCTCTTCAAAATTGGCGTCAGCCTCACCCACCTTGTGTCTCGCCGACGGGGCGGCTCGCGCAAAAGGTGGACGGACGCTGCGCCACTCCCGTCCGGGTTTGCAAATAATTACTCTGTTGGACGTTTTTTAAGATTTTTGCTTTCTTTTACAGCCTGTCCCTCACCCACCTTGTGTCTCGCCGATGGGGCGGCTCGCGCAAAAGGTGGACGAACGCTGCGCCACTCGCGTCCTGGTTTGCAAATAATTATTCTGTTGGACGTTTCTTAAGGTTTTTGCTTTCCTTTACGGCCTGTCCCTCACCCACCTTTTGCTCCATCAGAGCGCGGGCTTTTAATGGAAGACCGAACAAAGTGATAAAGCCCTGTGCGTCTTTGTGGTTGTAAAGTTCGCCAGTTGTGAAAGAAGCAAGACTTTCGTTGTAAAGGCTGTATTTTGAACCAGAACCTGCACCACGGATAGCACCCTTAATGAGCTTAACCTTTGCCCAGCCAGTTACAGTTTCTTCTGTTTTATCCATGAAAGCCATACAAGCCTCCATCAAAGTTGTAAACCATTTACCATCATAAATAAGTTCACCCATGCGGATAGAAACCTGCTGCTTGTAATGGTATGTTTCACGGTCAAGACAGATATGATCCATCATTCTGTGAGCAAAATAAAGGATTGCTCCACCTGGAGTTTCGTAAACACCACGGCTCTTCATACCAACACAACGGTTTTCACAAATATCAACAAGACCAACACCATTACGGCCGCCGATTACATTCAATTCGTTCAAAAGATCAAGCGCACCCATCTTTTTGCCGTTCAATCCAACAGGAATACCTTTTTCAAAGTCGATTGTTACATATTCGCCTTCTTCTGGAGCTTCTTCTGGAACAGTAGTGTTCTTAAGCATGTGCTTGTAGTTTGGTTCGTTTTCAGTCTTTTCAAGTTCAAGACCTTCGTGGCTAAGGTGCCAGATGTTTTCGTCACGAGAATATGACTGGTCCTTTTTCATTGGAACTTCAAGACCACGGTCTTCAAGATATTTGATTTCAGCTTCGCGGCTGTCCATATTCCATTTATCATCACGCCATGCAGCAATTACCTGAAGGTCCGGAGCAAAAGCCTTGATAGCAAGCTCAAAACGAACCTGGTCATTACCTTTACCTGTAGCACCATGACAGATAGCAACAGCATTTTCCTGACGAGCATATTCAACAAGAATTTTACCAATCAAAGGACGAGCTGTAGAAGTTCCTAAAAGATATTCATCTTCATAAACAGCATTGGCCTTAAGAGCAGGCCAGATATATTCTTCAATATATTCTTCGCGGGCATCTACAACATAACATGCAGAAGCACCAGTTTTAAGAGCTCTACCCTTAATTGCTTCCCAGTCATCGCCCTGACCAACATCAATACAAACGGCGATTACGTCGTAGTCATAATTTTCTTTAAGCCATGGAATGATAACAGTTGTATCAAGTCCACCAGAATAAGCAAGAATTACCTTATCTTTTGCCATTTTTAGCCTCGCATAAATTTCATTTTCTATAATTTATCACTTTGCAAAATTTTTAACAATATAATGGGCGCAAGCTGCACTGGCAAACGTGTGTTCCGGGGTTCCGCTACGCTCATTGCTACGCAACAGCACTCCGTGCTGCCCCTCCATACACGGGCGCAGTTTTTTTTGCAGAATTTTTTATTTCATGTTAATCAACAGTCTATGATACAGATTGTTACAAAAACTGTTTTTTTTGAGCATAGCGTATCATATTCAAAAAAAATCCTCTCAGACAACAAAAAGGTCGGGATATTCACTCCGACCTACAAACAGAAATCAAATTCAACCGAAACAAGACCGAATAAAAAGTAAAATTATTCCAATTCCTACAATCAAACCTACAATTCCTATCAAAAATGTTGTAAAACCATTTGTCCCGCCAACTGATTTCAGTGTTTCTAATTTCTCTTCGTATGTCATTCCATGTGAATTACATTGAACAAGAGTTCGCTTAAATTTTTTATATACCAGATAAGGATTGACAAAAGCTCCTGCAAATGCTGATGCAATGTATAATATACCTCCACTCAATCCTACTGGCAAAATTGATATCAAAAACCAAATTAAAGACTCTTTATATAATCTTCTATGAAATAAATTGAAAATACCAAAACATAATCCTCCAAAAGAAAATACAAAGGTAAATTTATCTACTCCATTAATGTTATACTTCGCAAAAGCTTTTTTATAAAATCTCGCACTATCTTTATCACCAATAAAAGTAGTTATTAATTCACCATTACATTCATCTGGAATTGAACTTTCGTTTTTTGTCACATTTATTAATGTGATGAATACTTTTTGTAATTTATCAATTTCTATTTGCAGTTGATTTTCATCAGGTTCAGATTCTACATCATATTTAAATGCCAGTTCAATATCAGTATAAGAACCATTCTTAATGTTCATATTTTCAAGTTCAACACCAAGACGAATAAACTTTTTCTTAACTGAACAATTGAATGAAGCTAATTCCTTAAAAGCTATAAAACCGTTATAAGTTTCTTTTCCGTTTACCTGAGTTTTTACAATTCCATCCCATTTTAATCCATCTTCAGTTATTACTACTCCCATAAAAAGTCAACGAACAAGTCGACTTTCTAAAATACTTAATTCATGGCAGTCAAAGCTTCTTCTGCAAAAGACATTGGTTTATATTTGCCAATCATCTTTTGTACATCAAAATCTTTTTTGTCGCTGAGCATCG
>JAFOCI010000098.1 GCA_017381365.1 Treponema sp. | reverse complement strand
TGAAATCTTTTATTGTCATTAGTGATTCTTTCAATGTCATTTTTTTCTCCGAAAGAATTCTAATGCTTTTTTAGATTTTTAAATACTATACTTTGTTTAGTATTTATTTTAAAAGTATTTAAAATGCGTTTGCCCTGGTGGTTGTGATTGTCAAACTTGAGTTTTTCATTATAGTAAAGTTAGCCTGAAAATAGTATAGGCTCATTATCCTTGCAAATTTGAGTTGCAACGATGTTTTTTTACATGAGGTGTTTATGGAAAAAGATGAAAATTATATGCAGGAAGCAATAAAAGAAGCATACGAAGGAATTGAAAAAAAGCATGGAGGTCCTTTTGGAAGTGTAATCGTAAAAGATGGAAAAATTGTTGGAAAAGGTCATAATCAGGTGCTGTTAAATCATGATTCAACATGTCATGGAGAAATGATGGCTATTAGAGATGCCTGCAAAAATCTTGGTACTCATGATTTGTCTGGCTGCAGTTTATATACTACGGCTGCTCCTTGTCCAATGTGTAAAGGGGCTATATTATGGGCAAATATTTCGAAAACATATTATGGTTGCACAATAGAAGATACAGATTTAATTGGTTTTCGTGATGAAACATTCTATAAAAAATGGAGTGAAGGAAACAACGGAAATTATGGAGAAGAATTAAGTCGAGCTGAATGCAAAAAGTTGTTTTCAGATTATGCAAATAATTCTCATGATTTGTATTGATGTTTTGCAAGGTCTTTGATTTCACTATTTAAGATTAGATAATTAAACTAATACTTTAATGATGAAATGAAAAAACTGTGGTAGAATAATTAAAGTGGCTTTTGTCACGAATAAAATATTTGGAGTGTGGATGAGTGTTAGGCCATTGATGGCCGGTGGTGAAGGACAGACCGTTAAGAAAAATGCGACAGCATTTTTTAGGTTTACCGCATCGGAAAAATCTGCAAAAGTTTGGGGCATTGCATAGCGCCGGGAGATTCCAGGCGGCTTGTGCCGTTTTAATCTTTTGGCTTCTCCCGGTTGTTGGAAATGTTGGAAAAATCTGATGCTGGAGAAAAACAATGAACTCAAACTACATTATTCGTCCTGAAACAGAAAAGGACTATGAAACTGTTGAAAATCTTAACAGAGATTCTTTCTGGAACGTTTATACCCCTGGCTGTACAGAGCATTATGTTCTGAATCAATTCAGAACAAATCCTGATTTTATTCCAGAGCTTAGCCTTGTTCTTGAGCTGGATGGAAAAATAATCGGGCATGTAATGTACTGCTGGTCAAAAATCAATGTGGATGATGGTTCTCAAATCAAAATGATGACTTTTGGACCCATTTCTATTCATCCTGATTTTAAGCGCAAAGGATATGGAAAAATTCTTCTGGATTATTCCATGGAAAAAGCAAAACAGATGGGTGCTGGCTGTCTTTTAATCTGCGGAAATTCTGATTTTTACGGAAAATCCGGGTTTGTTGTGGCAAGTTCAAAAGGCATTCGCTATGCCGATGACCCTAAAAGTGATGCTCCATATTTTTTGTGCAAGGAACTGGAAGAAGGTTTTTTGAACGGAATTTCAGGTTCTTACAAAGATCATGAAGGTTATTTTGTGGCAATGAAGAATCCAGAAGCATTTGCTGAGTACGATTCGAAATTTCCATTCAAAGAAAAGCTTAAGCTCCCAGGACAGCTGTTCTAGGCGGTAACGAGAAAGCGGCCAGTCGTAATTTTGCGGCTGGCTGTTTGTTTTAGTCGAGGTGAGATGGGTTTATGAAAATCGAACACATTGCAATGTATGTTCATGGATTAGAAAAAGCAAAGGAATTTTTTGAAAAATATTTTGAAGCAAAAGCTGGCACACTGAAAGTTCAATTCTATGTTTTGAAGGTAACCAGATAGAAATCACGGAGTAATTCATGGCAACAGCAAAAGAATATTATGATTATGTAATGGAATGTTTAGGCAGAGAGTTGAACGTTACTTCCTGCAAAATGATGGGAGAATATTGCCTTTACTTTGAAGGAACGCTTTTTGGCGGCATTTACGATAATCGTTTTCTGGTGAAGCAGACTGAAACGTCTAGAAGAATGCTTGCTGGTTGCCAGCTTGAAATACCCTATGAAGGAAGTAAATCTAAAATGTTTCTTGTGGAAGAGTTTGAAGATTCTGAATTTGTAAAAATGCTGCTGAACGGAATGAAAAAAGATCTGGCGAAAAAAAATTAAAGTAGAACTATTTGATTGACAAAGTGTAAAAAAAATATTCAAAATAAAAATAGATATAATACTTGCACAAGGAGGAATAAAATGTTTAGACTCAACTCAACTCAACTCAACTCAAAAGGCGAAATTCAAACTTTGAGCTATTAAGAATCATAGCAATGTTTTCTATTGTATTAGCTCATACACCATCACAAAGTTACTGCTTAGGGTATGGCTTGGAAAGCAATATGTCTGCAAAAATCTTTCATGATATGGTTTCAGGTTGGACAGGAAGTCTGGGGAATTGTCTTTTCATTATGATTTCAAGTTGGTTTTTGATTGATTCTAAATTTACAATAAAAAATTTATTTAAAAT
The DNA here is from genome assembly GCA_017381365.1 of Treponema sp. Classification (GTDB taxonomy): domain Bacteria; phylum Spirochaetota; class Spirochaetia; order Treponematales; family Treponemataceae; genus Treponema_D. Next base: position 55,786 of record JAFOCI010000098.1, on the reverse strand, counting down.
CTGGTTTTCAGTTTTTTCCGTTTCATTAGTAATATCATTATCCTTGTGGTTATCAAAAACTCCTATAGTCAGTTTTCTAGATTCTGAAAGATATTTAAGTTCAACATATGATGAAGTGAAACATTTAGTAACAAAAAAAGAATTGATTTTAAGTTTAACGCCTTTATATCATAATATTTACTGGTTTGCTGGAACGTATGTAATTTTTTATATATGCATTCCTTTTCTAAATATTTTAATAAAAAATCTTACAAAGAAAATGCATTTAATCTTAGCAATTGGAAGTTTTTCTATTGTTTGTTTGTTGCCTGAAATGCCTAAAGAAGGGTTATATAAACCAATGGTTTTAGGATTAGATATATTTTTTGTCTGCTATTTTATAACAACATATATAAAAATATATTCTCCTAATTTTTCAAAAAGAAAAGCATGTTTTAATATAATTGGTGGTTGTCTCATCATTGTAATGTTTATGTCAATAAGAATTATTTTTGATTTATTTGAAATTCCAAAAAAGAATTTTATTAAAAGTCATTTAATTAGTAATTGGTCTTGCATTATAGCTGCTATGTTATTGTTTTGCGGATTTAAGGAATTACCCGAAAAATTTAATGCTGTTATAAATAAGTTTGGTGGAGCAACATTTGGAGTTTATTTAATACATGGTCAATTAATTTTTTATCCATTCGTATTGCAAAAGATATTTAAAATTGGAGAAAGGTTAAATTCCGGATATATAATTCCATGGACTATATTTACACTTATAGTAGTTTATATTGTGTTTTCACTTGTTGAAATGTTAAGAAAAGAAACAATTGAAAGATTTGCGATGAAGATATATTTCATCATTGAAAATAAGGTCAAACTTTTATACAAAAATAAAAGTTGATAGGGCTGTCCCAAAAGTAATGAGTGTAGCGCTCATTGAGCCCTTCGACAGGTGGTTCCTGAGCCTGTCGAAGGACTCAGGAACCACTCGTCGAAATGACTGCTACACTAAATGTGGTGGTTTCGATAAACTCAACCACCGTAATGCAAACTTATTGGACAGCCTCCTCTTTTTATCTGTAAAAGTTATTTTCTTTAGCATTTTGATTGTTTAACAGCTCGTCAACAAAAGTCATTTTATTTCCCTGGAATTTTTTGCTCAAATAAACACATTCATCGGTCTGTTTGTAAATGGTTTCAAAATCGCGAGAAGAATTTTCGGTTATTATGGAAGCACCAAGACTAATAGAAATGCAATTTTCTACAAGCTCAGGAATTATGATTCTATCAATGCGGTCAAAAAAGCGTTGCAAAATAGTTTCTGCAAGGGTTTTGTCTGTAATTTCAAAGGCAAAAATCGAAAATTCATCGCCGCCAAGACGGAATTTTATGTCTTCTCCGCGAAAACAGTCAGAAATTGAGCGGGCAACTTCGCGGATAACTTTGTCACCAATGCTATGACCGTATGCATCGTTGTAAAACTTAAAGTGATCAACATCCATAATACAGAAAAGTCCGTTTTTCTTTTCATTAAGTGCCTGAATTGTTTTTCGCTCACCGCTTACTTTGTTGTAAAGCTTTGTCATTAAATCTGTTTCTGCAAGGGCAATCAATTCTTCTTTTTCTTTTGCGGCAATAACGAGTGCATCAATATTTTTAAAACCAGCAATGATTTCAGAATTGTCGTCAGATTCAAGGCGAATATACTTAAACTGATAAAAATGAATTTCATCGTCAATTTTTACTCTGTAGCTTGAATCGTACTCAGAATCAAGGTTAAGTTTTTCCTGAACAACTTTAAGGTCCATAGCATGAAGCATCATATCCTGGTCTTCTGGCAAAACCCGTTCACGAATATATTTTCGGACAAAAGCGTCGTAAGGATATTTTTCTGTAGAATCCTTGTGCAGGCCAGGAGTGACATATCCGTCCAGTTTTATGATTGTAGCACTGCGCTCTTTTGGATTGATTTTAAAAACATTCAGATAACCCCGGCAAAGTGCATTTACAATTTTCAGCTGGTTTTCAATTTTCAGGGAATTTTCAACTTCTTCCTGAATGTCTATGAAAAGTCCTACAAATCTTTTTGGAGAGCCGTCACTGCGTCGCGAAATTCTTCCTGCACCACGGAACCATTTTAATCCAATATTTTTTGTATAAAGCTGAAAATTTTCGTCAAAAATAGTTTTCCCTGAAAAATCATTTACAGAGTCCCAGAATGCACTTAAAAATTTGTCGTGGCTTTCGCCATAAATTAAATCGGTTGTACTTTCAAAAATATTTGGAAAATCAATTTCATTTTCAAAACCCAGCATTTTGCGGAACGGATTGCTCCATCGCACTTTAGAAATTTTGCAATGTTCGTCAAACTCGATTTCCCACAAAGCAGAACCTAGAGATTCGTGAATCAGTTCCAGCGTTTCTTCGTCAGACTGGTATTGGCGCAGACGTTCTTCTTTTGCAATTCCTTCTATATCATTTTTTAAAGATTCATTGATGTCTTTAAAAGCAATAATAAATTTGTCAGTTTTAGAGTCGGCAAATGCCATCTGTTGATAAACTTCCTTGCCTTCATTATTAAAACGAAGATAATTAATTGTAAAAATTCCTTTTTTCTTTATCTGCTTGAGAATATTTTTTACATCGGCATCTTTTCTAACGCGTTCCCGATCTCTTTCTGCAACAACGTTCTGAACATAAGCTTCCAGAATTTTATCATAAGTTTTTAATTTAAAAGCAATTTCAAATGCCTTTTTTGCACCAGTTGTTTCTCCGGCCCTATAAAGCGTAAAAGTTAAATCGTTTTTATCAACCAGCCAGATAGAATGATATTCTTGTAAAAGGCCTTCCAAAATATAAGAGTTTTCGGAGTTCTGTTCTTGAGTCATATAAATATTATAAAGCCATAATCGAAAAATTGTAAAAAATATTAAAATTTAAGATATTATTTTTTTGGCGCAAGTATTTTTTGGGCGTAAGTATTTTTTGCAACAGGTGTTCCGTGGTTCCGTCGGCAAAGCCTTACTCATTCCTCCGCTTCGCTTCGGAAGGGGCTGTCCAATAAGTTTGCATTACGCTGGTTGAGTTTATCGAAACCACCACATTTAGTGTAGCACTCATTACTTTTGGGACAGCCCCCCACTCCATACCTGGGCGCGGATTTTCTTGCAGAATATTAAAGATTTTATTTGCTTAGTTATAATATAGAATAAGTTATAGGTTGAATTTCACTTGTATATAAAATGGCATCAAGAATTGTTCGCAATTTCTTTGAAAAAAGTCGTGTAAATCAAACCGCTTTCTGCTTTAAATACGAAATTGCGAACTGAATTTTACACTATCTTAAAAACATAGATTTAAATATGAGTATCATATAAAATACCATAAACTATTTATGGAGATGTTTTATGACAAAAGAAGAATTGTTCAAGATGATGAATGAAAATCCTGTGATGCACCTTGCCACAGTGGATGAAAATGGATACCCACGTGTCCGTGGAATTCTCATGTTCAAAGCTAGTGAAGACGGAATTATTTTCCACACGGGAACTTTCAAGGAACTTTACAAGCAGCTCATGTCAAATCCAAATGCGGAACTTTGCTTTCAGTGCAATGGAACTCAGGTTCGTGTAGAAGGAAAGTTTGAACTGGATGAAAGCGATGAAGTTTTTGAGGAAATCTACAACCACCCGTCACGCGCATTCATAAGGCAGTGGGGAAAATCAAAGGAAGAAGTAAAGGACTTCCTCAAGATATTCAGATTAAAAAGTGGAAAGGCCCACACCTGGTCCATGGCAGACAACTTCAAGCCAAAGGAATACATTGATCTTTAAAACTATTGAGGAGGCTGTCCAATAAGTTTGCATTACGGTGATTGAATTTCACTTGTAATAAAAATGAGGAAAAAATTATGGAAAATCCAAAGAAAGTCGCTTATGCAAATCAGGCAGCTGCAATTATCAAAAAATTGAATGCTCGCCAGATGGAAGGTTATTATTGCGAAGATGTTGCAGCTGCAAAAGCAAAACTGCTTGAACTTATTGGTGGCGGTAAAAAATCAGTTGCTTATGGTGGTTCAATGACAATCGATGAAAATGGTTTTAAGGCAGCTGTTACAGAGGCTGGTCATGAACTTATTATTCGTGAAAATTATAAAACTCCAGAAGAACTTAAAGAATGTAAGGCAAAACAGATTAATGCGGACTGCTTTTTGCTTAGCACAAATGCAATTACTCTGGACGGAGAACTTATAAATATTGACGGACGTGGAAATCGTGTCTGCTATTTGATGTATGGTCCAGATTCAGTTGTTGTAATTGCCGGCATGAATAAAGTTGTTGCAAACGTTGATGATGGTATTCGCAGGGTCAGAACTCAGGCTGTTCCGCCAAATTGTGTACGATTGAGCTGCGATACACCATGCGCAAAAACAGGAAAATGCGCAGAATGTATTCCAAACAGTATTTGTGCAAATATTGTAATAACACGCAAATCCATGGTTCCAAACAGAATTAAGGTTATTCTGATTGGCGAAACTTTGGGATACTAAAACATGCAGATTTTTATTGGTACCAGCGGATATGATCATCCGGAATTAAAAGGAAGCTTTTATCCGCCGGATTTGCCACGAAAAGATTTTCTGGCATATTATTCAACAAAATTTAATGCCCTGGAGCTGAACAGTACATTTTATGGAATGCCAACGGCAGAGAGAATGCATTCCTTTTATGAGCGGTCAGAAGGTCGGTTGAAATTCAGCGTAAAAATAAATCGTCAGCTGACTCATGAAATTTCAAGGCAATGGCAGAATCATGCGGAAGAATTTACTCAGGCAATGGACCCGCTGCTTAAAAAAAATGTACTTCTTTCCATATTAATTCAATTTCCAGAAAGCTTTCATTACACGGAGCAAAACCGTTTTTATCTTGCGGCTTTGCTAAAAAAAATGGAACCGCTTCCCTGCGTTGTAGAATTTCGTCACAGGGAATGGATAAAGGAATCCGTGTTTGCGGGATTACTGTCCAGGGGCGCAGGAATTGTATTCTGCGATATGCCGCAATTAAAAAACTTGCTGGACGGCTTTGCTGCATGCACGCCGTTCATTGGCAAAAATGCTTATATTCGTCTGCATGGCAGAAACCGGAGCGGGTGGTATGTAGAGAGCGAACCTGGCGAAGAAACTCATCGCTATGATTATGAATATTCACTGCAGGAGCTGCAAAGTTTTGTTCCAATCGTAAAAAAAGCGTTGTCAGAAGAAAAGCTGGTACAATTGTATTTTAACAATCATCCCAAGGGAACGGGATTTAAAAACGCAATGGAATTTATGGAGCTGGCGGGGGATTTGTAGAGCCAGGCTGGTTTTCTTTGTGCATTTTACCTTAAAAAATGCAATATATCAAATTTTAAATAGAAAAAACTGATTAAGAAATTATAATTAACAAAAAAAAGAAAAGTGACAGACTGCTTAGTCTGCTGATTTTTTATGGAGGCTTTTAAATGTCAAATAAAATAAGAAATTATGTAATTTTTTCATATTCAGTGTTTTGGGCAATGGTTTTGGGAATTTGCGGAACTGCAAGTATGGTTTTTCATTGCAGCCCTTTTGTAATGCGCGTTCTTTCTAATATTTGCGCATGGTCTCCAACTATCGTTCTATTGGCAGGTTTTAAATACTGGTGCAACGGAATTACAATAAAAAAATTTTATAAAAATATTTTTTCTGGCAAAATTAAAGCAATCTGGCTTTTTGCAGTTTCTGCAATTACAGTAGGAGCAACTTTATTAACTGTTCTGATTACAGCTTTTATTCAGAAACAGGAATTTTCTTCATATTGGTCATTAGGTTCATGGTCTTTTATGGCATCTTTATTTTTTTCAATCACAACAGGTCCAACAGGCGAAGAATCTGGATGGAGAGGCTTTCTGCGTCCTCTTCTTAATGAAAAATACGGTTTTGTAAAATCTTGTATACTTCAAGGAATAATCTGGGCTTTCTGGCATACAGTTTTATGGTTCGTTGATTCAGATTTTATGGGGTTAAATATGATTCCGTATATTATTTCAAATGTGATAGTTATGACAGGTCTTTGTTTTTTGATTAATCTAGTAATGAACCGATACAACAATCTTTTGTATGCAATTGCAATTCACTTCTGTTTTAATTTTTTGTATTGTTTTTTAAAAGTTGATATTTTGTTCTACATAATACTTTCTGCTGTTTATATTTTGATTATTGCAGGATGTATTTTATTTGAGGCAAAATCAAAGAAATAAAGGAAATATAAAAACTTTGTTATCGTAAACCCAAAAAAAATGTGTTATTATTAAAATATGACAGACACAAATACACAGGACCGAAGTAGTTTTAGCGGTCATTTAGGTTTTATTCTAGCTTCTGCTGGAAGCGCAGTTGGTTTGGGAAACATTTGGCGTTTTCCATATTTGGCAGCAAAAGACGGTGGCGGACTTTTCATCGTTATTTATTTAATTCTTGCTGTTACATTTGGTTTTGCTCTTTTAACAACAGAAATTGCAATCGGTCGTAAAACACGAAAAGGTCCTCTTTCTGCTTATAAGCGAATTGATAAGAGATTTTCATTCATTGGTATTCTTGCTTGTCTTGTTCCAATTATCATTTTGCCTTATTACTGTACAATTGGTGGTTGGGTTTTGAAATATCTTTCAATGTATGTAACTGGTAACGGTGCAAAAACAGTTGCAGAAGGCTTTTTTGGTGGTTTCATTTCTAAGCTTTATGAACCTATTATTTGGTTTGTAATTTTCTTTGCATTAACAGCGGCAGCTATTATCAGTGGTGTAGAAAAAGGAATTGAAAAAGTAAGTAAAATTCTTATGCCAATTCTTGTTGTAATGGTAATTGGAATTTCGCTTTTCTCACTTACTCTTTCACATACTGATGCAAACGGAGTAACAAGAACAGGACTTCAGGGGTTAAAGGTTTATGTAGTTCCTAGCTTTGAAGGTATTACAGTTTCCAAGTTCCTTTCTGTTGTAATGGATGCAATGGGACAGCTTTTCTTCTCTATCAGTGTTGCTATGGGTATCATGGTTGCTTACGGTTCTTATGCAAAACCAGAAGTAAATCTTGAAAAATCAATTAATCATATTGAAATTTTTGATACAGCAATAGCTTTCCTTGCAGGTCTTATGATTATTCCTGCTGTATATGCTTTTGCAGGAAAAGAAGGAATGTCAGCTGGTCCTGGATTGATTTTTGCAAACTTGCCAAAAGTATTCAATTCAATGGGAACACTTGGACTTTTTATTGGTGCAGTTTTCTTTATTATAGTTGCTGTTGCAGCAATAACATCTTCAATTTCCGTTATGGAAGCTATCGTTTCTTCTGCAATTGACCATTTTAAATGGTCTCGCTTAAGAAGTTCAATTTATGTTTCAATCTACACATTTATTTTTGGCGTAATAGTTTGTCTTGGTTACAACAAGCTTTATTTTGAATTGCATTTGCCAACTGGTACAGCGCAGGTTCTTGATTTGATGGATTACATCAGTAACAGCGTATTCATGCCATTGGTTGCTCTTTCTACTAGTATTCTTATTGGTTGGATTGCAAAACCAGAGTATATCATTGATGAAGTTACTCTTGGCGGCGTAAAATTCAGCCGTGCAGCACTTTATAAAGTGATGATAAAATACATAGTTCCAATCATGCTTGTTTGTCTTTTGATTAACTCTGCAGGAATTATTAAATTCTAATTTGTTATGGGCAGCGTTCAGATAAAAGAAAACGAAGTTGTTGATACGCTAAAAAAAAGCGGAATCAAAATCATTCAGGATAGAAAGAAATTCTGTTTTGGGATTGATGCGGTTCTGCTTGCCGATTATGCAAAATCAGGAATTCGCAAAGGTTCTGCTGTAATCGATTTAGGAACAGGCACTGGAATAATTCCGTTTCTTCTTTCATCGGAATCAAACGCTGCTTTTATCAAAGCTTTAGAAATTCAGGAAGAATCTGCTGATATGGCTTCAAGAAGTGTGGCTTTGAACAATCTGGAAAGCAAAATTCAGGTTGTTCAAGGAGACATAAAAAATGCCGTTAAGATTTTTGGTTCTTCCTGCGCAGAAGCAGTTACCTGCAATCCGCCATATATGATTGCCCAGCATGGAAAACAGAATCCAATTGATTACAAGGCAATCGCCCGCCATGAAGTTCTTTGTAACCTTGATGATATTGTTCGCAACGCCTCTGGGCTTCTAAAACCATCTGGTTTTTTCTACATGATTCATCGTCCTTTCCGCCTTGCAGAAATATTCGTAACTCTTTCAAAATATCACCTTGAACCAAAACGCATGCGCTTAGTTCAGCCATTCATAGACAAAGAACCAAACATGGTTCTAATCGAAGCACGTAAAAATGCAAATTCCCGCATAACTGTAGAAAAACCGCTTGTAGTCTACAATACATCCGGCGAATACACTGACGAAATCAAAAAGATTTATGAAATCTGCTGAGATTTTATTCTCTGCCAAAATAATATATCACTATTATTTTAGTAATTCATTAGGTTATTGCAAATTATAGCGCACTGCGCTATAATATAAGTATGATTGAAATTACCAATCAATATTTAACTGGTTATAAATATATTGATTTGTTTGCTGGCATTGGTGGGTTTCATTTAGCTCTTTCTTCTTTGGGTGCAGAATGTGTTTATGCAAATGAATGGGATTCATTTGCACAAAAAGTATATAAAGAAAACTTTGGTATTGAACCAGAAGGGGATATAACAAAGGTTGATGAAAATACAATTCCTGAGCATGATATTTTATGTGCAGGTTTTCCTTGTCAAGCATTTTCTATTAGCGGAAAACAAAGAGGATTTGAAGACAGTCGTGGAACATTATTTTTTGATGTTGCTCGTGTAGTAAAAGCGAAAAAGCCTAAAGTTGTATTTATGGAAAATGTAAAAAACTTTGCTACTCATGATAATGGAAATACACTTGCAGTAGTAAAAGAAACTATGGAACAACTTGGCTATACTTTTTATGAAAAAGTACTGAATGCCGTAAATTATGGAATGCCTCAAAAACGTGAACGTATCTATATGGTATGTTTCCGCAATGATTTAATCAACAAAAGCTTTTCATATCCAAAGCAATTTGAACTAACAAAACATGTAGAAGATTTTTTACTAAATGATGAATCAATGGTAAAAGATTTATATGTAGACCGTCCAGACACTTTTTACAATGGCTCTAAGGATGATAAATACAGTGACACTTCAATCCGTCTTGGCATAATTAATAAAGGTGGTCAGGGAGAAAGAATTTATAGTACAAAAGGGATTGCTATTACATTATCTGCATACGGTGGCGGAGTTTTTGCTAAAACTGGAGGTTATCTTGTAAATGGCAAACCTCGTAAACTCCATCCAAGAGAATGTGCAAGAATTATGGGATACCCAGATTCTTTTATCATGAGTAAAAACAAAAACCAGGCATACAAACAATTTGGTAATTCAGTTGTTGTTGATGTTTTGCAATATATAGCAATTGAAATTGGAAAAACACTCTCTATCCAAGAAGAAGCAAAGACTCTATCAGCATAAATGAAAGAATTAGAATATAGAAAATGGCTTAAAAACTCTGGTTATTCTAAAAAAATGGAATCCGATTTAGTTTCAAGAATTAAACGGCTTGAAACTAGATTGAGCATTTATGATATTGATGAAGAATATCAACACGATAAATGCTCAAGATTATTGAAATATCTTTCCAATGGTTGTAAAGACAGTCCTTATTCAAAAACTCTTGAATTGCCTGGAACTTCGAAGCAGTATACCGTCTTAAAATACGCACTGAAAAAATATATTGATTTTTTAGAGTCTAAATAAATTCACGTTCGAATTTATCCAAATCACGTTGTTGTTGCTCTTGAATAAGTCCAATTGAAAAAATTACATTTGGATTATTGGTATTAGATAGTTTAGTGACAATAAATTCATTTCCGCTTGTATTTTTAAATTGGAAAGTATGTTTTTCTCCAATAATTTTATAAGTTCTAGATACTGCATTCATTTTTACTAAAAGGTGTCTTCCATCGTTACTATAGAAATCTGTTATTGAAAAACCTTCACTTTTTGCGGCTTTTGTTATTTCAGCATAATCATTTTCTGTCGGATTTGTTGAACCACTTTTTTTCCTTCTGTATTTTGCCGAAACATTGAAATAGTGCTGAAAATGTTCTATCGGAAAAATTACAAAGTTACTAGAACTCATATTATTATTTCCAACATCTTTTTCAATAATGAAATATTTTACATTTTTTGCTTTGTAAAATTCTCCTATCCAAGAATAAAAAAGGTCATTATCCATCAACAATTCAATTCCGTCTGTTCCAGGATTTTTATATCTATCGAAATCTTCTGCCATTTTTTCAAGAATAGATTCAGAATAAATATTTTCTGGATAAGCATTAGCTCTTGAATAATCAAAAGACTTTGATTCAAGATTTGGAAAAGCAACAAATTGACCACACTGGGCTTGAGACATTTTAGATTCAATATAAAAAGCTACTGCTCCATATTTTCTAAATAATATGTCAGATTTTGTTGAATCCGAGCCACCTTCAGCTTCAAAGTTATTTCCATTTTTAGAATATTTTGATTGAAGATAAGCTAAACACTCTGCTTCACAAATTTGCCATTTTTCCATTTTTATACTTCCTTTAAAAAATTTTTAATACTGTTTCCAAGTGCAGTTATAACGTTTACAGTCATAGCATTGCCAGCTTGCATCAATAAATGTCTATCAGAAACAGTCTTTTTTACTTTATCGGCATATTTCTTTGGGAATCCTTGTAATAATAAAGCTTCATATCCTGTTAATTGATATATTTCACCATTACGAACATATAAAACACCATCACGCTGAGAACGTAATGTCGGGCAACGTTCCTCATAAATACGTAAATCAGACATTCTGGTATCTAATATTTTTCCTTCCATTTTTTGAAGATCTGAAACGGTATATTTACCATTGTTAGTTGGATTATTTAAGTAATATCGGAGAACCTTCAATCTTTCATCATCAGCTTTGTTGTTATCAACTAAATAATTTCTCAATGAGGGTTTTTCAACAGTTTTTGGCCATTCAAATAATGAAATGTTCTTTGAAATCTTTTTATTTATTCCAATAAAATAAACCCTTTGTCGCATTTGAGGTACACCATATTCAATGCTTGTTAAGACTTTATAAATTACATTGAAACCAGATTCATTTAATTCATTGAGTATAATATTCAAGGTTTTGCCTTTGTCGTGAGTAACAAGGCCACGAACATTTTCCAATATAAAACAAGTCGGTTGAGTTTCTTTTAATATTCTGGCCAAGTGAAAAATGATTTGTCCTCGTGCATCATTAAATCCGGCTTTTCTCCCCATTACTGAAAAAGTCTGACAAGGAAATCCCGCAATTAACAAATCAAACTTTGGTAAATCGTCAGTTTTTATCCTTTTAAGATTTCCAAAGTTTTTTTCATTTTCTGTATTAAAGAGTTGTTTATATGTTAATACTGATAATCTACTGGTATCTGAATATCCGACAGATTTTAATTCTGCATTCTCTAGACCTAAACGTCCACCACCAATACCAGAGCAAAAATCAAAAAAGTTTTCTATTTTCATATCTATAAAAAACTGCTCGTTACCTTATAAAATTAGTTACGCTTAATTCTTTTAATTCAGAAATTATATCTGAAATACAATAAATTAAATCATCATAATTATTCTCTGTTAGATATTTTTTTGCACTCAAAACAAGACCTATTGTTTCTTGTTTCAATAGATGCTTATTTTCATTTATTTCTGTAAGAAAATCATGAATAAAAGTCTTATCTTTTGATTCATTTAAGCCATTTGATGTTTTTCTTGTCTTTGAAGAATAATTGAGAACAATATCTTTTGCTTTATTACCTTTTTCACAAAGTTTTGCTATTTCATTTGATTGAAAGCGGGTAAATATTTCATTCCGATATTTTATTACGGCTTTTTTACCACAAACGGCAACTATAGCAGAAATGACAGAGATTAAAGTTCCTATGTAAGTGGCAATTATAGTACCCGTAGTAGAAAAAAAATCTTTCATTTCTTTTCTCCAAGAGTACCATATACAGAATTTTCTATCAGCCACCTTAAATCATCATCTGAAATTTCCATCTTATTTGAAATAGATTTCCATTTAGAAAGCATTTTTCTATATTGGCCAAGTGTATTACTGTGAGTATTGTAGCTACCATAAGAATTTATTTTTTTTAATTCATCATATCGATCTAACTTGAATATGAAAAACAATGTATATTTTAAATGTTTAACCTCTTCATTTCCATCGAACCCAGGAAAATATATTTGCTTATCCTTATACTCAGGGGATTTTTCCCGACATGCGACTGCAAAATATAATCCTCTATACATATCCAAAATATCAAGAACTTCTCTTAACAAATTTTCTGGAATGTCTTCTGAAATTACTTGAATCAAATCGTTGTAATGCAAAGTATATCCTTCTTCAAGAATTTCTCTATGTTGTGAATATGTTTCCGCTTCTTCTGGATAAAGCTTTTCTAAAATTTTGTACTGATTAATAAGAATTAATCTTTGTTCAAGTGTCGGTTGTAAATCCATTTTAAGTTCCTTATTACTCTTTTATTTTGAAGCTTCCGCTGCAGAAGATTTTTCATTCACCACGCAAATATCACCCACATCACAAGTAAGAGCTTTGCAAATCTTAGACATACTTTCCATTAAAATGTATTTACCCTTGCCAAGCTTTGCCAAAATGTTAGTTGAAATACCCGCCATCTTGATAAGGTCAGTTCTATTCTTAATACCTTTATCAATCAGCAATTTCCAAAGTTTTCTATAATCTACATCCATACAAAAAGTCCATTAATCATTATACCATATCTTTCGGGATTTAGAGGGGAAATATCATGTTTCTTCAATTTTATTCTCTGCAGCAAACGTTCATTTGACCGCATATAATTTGTTTTGTATAATCAATTAGTTATGGAAGTATTTCTTGGAATATCAGCTGCCAGTGGTACAGGTATTGGCGAGGCCTTTATAATTCCTGATGCAGTAAAACGTTCAATTTCTCAATCAAAAATTAAGCAGGCAGATGTTGATGCTGGCTGGAAACGTTTTGAAGATGCAATTGCGGTTGTAACAAATGATGTTACAGAAAAACTGGCATCGTTGCCAAAAAGACTTCCAGCAAATGACGCTCAGAAAGAAATCCTTGAAACATACATTTTAATGCTGGCAGATGCAGTCTTTCTAAAAGAAGTAAAGGATTACTACACAAAAAATCTTTATAACATTGAATATTCTGTAAATGAAAAAGCAGAAGAATATGCTTCTACTTTGAGAAATGCAGGAAACGATTATCTTGCGGAGCGAGCTCAGGATATTACAGATATTTTTGGCCGCGTTTTGAATGAAATGCTAGGTATTCACGCGTTTGATATCAACAAGGTTCCAGAGTATTCTGTAGTTGTTGCAAATACTTTAAGTCCAACAGACATGATTGTTCTGGCCCGCAAAAAAATTGCCGGACTTGCCTTGTCAGAAGGTGGACTTTCCAGCCACGTTGTAATCCTTGCAAGAAACTACGGAATTCCTGCCGTTGTCGGCTTGAATCGCGCAAGCTTTCAGAAAAAAATTACAAATGGTGAAGTTTTAATCGTTGATACAGAAATAGGTGAAATTCTTGCTGACCCAGATGCAGAAACTCTTGCAGAATACGGCAAAAAAATTCAGATAGAAAAAGAGGATCAGGAATTTCTTGAAGAATTTCGTGATAAGCCAGCATTAACAAAAGATGGCGAACTTTTTAAGCTTTACGCAAATATTGGTTCTGTAGAAGAAGCTGAAGTTGCCGCAAAATCTGGTGCAGACGGCATCGGGCTTTTCCGCACGGAATTTCTGTATATGAGTATGGCAGAAGGCAGCCCCCATGTTTCGGCCCGCTCTTTTAATGAAGACGAACAGTTTGAGGCTTACAAAAAAGTTCTTGAATTGATGAAAGGCAAATCTGTAACAATTCGTACTTTGGATGCAGGTGGCGATAAATTCATTAATTCTGTAGAAATGCCGACTGTTGATGAAAAAAATCCGTTGATGGGAATGCGTGCCATTCGTCTTAGTCTTGCTTATCCGCAAATTCTAAAAACTCAGCTTAGGGCGCTTTACCGTGCCAGCGTTTACGGAAATTTGCGCATTATGCTTCCGTTGATTACATCTACAGAACAGGTTGAAGCTTGTCTAAAAATTGCAGAAAATGTGCGTGCTGAGCTTGAATCAGAAAATATCCCTTTTGACAAAAAAGTTCCGATTGGAATTATGATTGAAACTGCTGCCGCAGCCCTTACCAGCGATTGTCTTGCAAAGGTTTCGGATTTCTTTTCCCTTGGAACAAACGATTTAACTCAGTATACACTTGCCGTTGATCGCGAAAACGCAAATGTTGCTGAGCTTTATGACGAATTTAATCTTGCTGTTCTGCGCTTAATTGATTTGACCATTACAAATGCAAAAAAAGCAAAAATTCCTGTTTCTGTCTGTGGAGAAATGGCTAGCCGTAAAGACAGTGTTATTGTTCTTGGCGGTATGGGAATCAGAAATCTTAGTATGGGTCCAAAGCAGATTGCTGTAACAAAACAGATTTTAAGTCAGATTACAGTAAAAGAAATGAAAGCAATTTCATCAAAAAAAGTGACAAAAATATAAAATAAGACTGCAAAAGGTCAGGTTAGAAATGGCAAAAAAGAAAAAGAAACCGGATTTTTCTAAACCAAAAGAAGAACCAAAAAAATCACTATCCGTAGATTTAGAAGCAGAATCTTCTGAAATTGTGGAAAATGCTGCGAGTTCAGATGAATCTGAAGAAATTTCAGATAATGAAGAAGAAATTGTAGAATCAGAAGACAGAAAATACGGTATTACAAAAAAACAGTACGAAGGCGCTCCTTTAGTTGTTATCGCAGGTCGTCCGAATGTTGGAAAATCTACGCTTTTCAATAGATTTATGCAGCGTCGTCTTGCAATAGTTGATCCAACTCCTGGTGTTACCCGGGATCCTGTTGAAGGCTTTGCGCTTTTTAACGGAAAGCCTGTGCATCTTGTTGATACTGGCGGATACAAGCTTCAGCGTGATATTGGCACAATGGAAGCCGAACTTGATGAACTGGTAGTTGAAAAATCAATTCAGATGATTAACCGCGCAGATCTTGTAATTCTTGTGCTTGAAGCGGAAAAAATTACTCCTGAAGATGAAGAAATGATTCATCAGCTTAGAAAGCACTGGGACAAGCTTATTGCCGTTGTTAATAAAACTGAAGGCGGAAAAAACGAAAATGTTGCATGGAATTTCGCTCAGTTTGGTTTTGAAGAACTTCTGTTTATTTCTGCAGAGCATGGTGATAATATTCGTCAGCTTTACGAAAAAATTGAAAGTCGTCTTGATTTTAGCCGCGTAAAGCTTATTTCTGAAGAAGAACCTATTCGCGTTGCTATTATGGGAAAGCCAAATACTGGAAAATCTACGCTTTCAAATCGTCTTACTCATACAGAAGCTTCTATTGTATGTGATTATGCTGGAACTACCCGCGATACAGTCGAAGGCTATTTTGAATATAATGGCAAACATTTCCAGGTTCTTGATACTGCTGGAATTCGCCGCAAAGCAAAAGTTCATGAAAATGTTGAATATTATTCCGTAAACCGCGCGATTAAGACTCTTGACCGCTGTGACATTGTATTCCTTATGATTGATTCACAGGAAGGGCTGTCTGAGCAGGACAAAAAAATCTGTAATCTTGCTTACGAACGTGGCCGCGGAATCATTTTTGTTTTGAATAAATGGGATTTGAACGAAGACCAGAGCAGAAAAGCTGAAAAGAACATCAAGCTTTGGATGAACATCATGTTTGGTCAGATGGAATATGCTCCAATCGTAACAATGTCTGCTCTTAAAGGTACCGGTGTTATTGATCTTTTGAGAGAAGCCGTAGAAATTTATGGTCAGCTGACTCACAAGGTTGATACCGCAGCTTTGAATATGGCGTTAAAGGACTGGCTCTTTAAATATCCGCCTCCGGCAAGTAAAACAGCACATTTTAAGATTCGTTACATGACTCAGAAAAATGTAAATCCAGTAGAATTCCTTATTTTTGCTACTCGACCAGAGGTTGTTCCGGAAACATACGTTTCTTATCTTAAAAATCGTATCCGTGAGGATTTAGGATTTGATAAGATTCCTGTTCAGCTGGAAATGAAAGCAAGCCGCAAAAAATGGGAAGATCGGGAACGCTAAATGCAATATTCCATTGGCGAAGTTGAAGAATTAACAGGTATAAAAGCTCATGTTCTAAGATATTGGGAAGAAGTTGTTCCAAGTCTTTCGCCAATGAAAGATATTGGTGGCAGGCGTTCTTATACCTTGCGGGAGCTGGAAATGATTATGCGCCTTAAGCATCTTATTGTTGATAAGAAATTTACGATTGAAGGCGCAAGAGATCAGATTATTTCTGAAAGCGATTTAATAAATCAGCATGCAAATCTTTTAATGCAGTTTAATGATATGCGGGCAGAACTTTCGGATTTATATTTTTACGCTAAAAAAAATCATCTGTAATAACGGACTTAAATGGAAAAAGAAAAATTTTATTCACGGTTCACTGAAAAAAAATCGGCAAAAGCTGATGCACAAAATAAGCGCAAGGAATTTAATAAGCAGCGGGATAAATATTTTGATGACAAACGACGTGGATTAGACAAAAAAGAAGTCAATTTCTCTGACAAGAAAAATATTCCACTGGATGCAAAGATTTTGTCCTCAGCGAATATGTTTAATTATGACAAGATGCCGGCAGATGCTTTAAAGGTACTGGAATCTTTTGATTCCATTGTACAGAGCATTCGACCGATGAACAGCCGTCAGATGCAGAAGCTGCCAAAAGATATTCGTGCATTGTCGCATCAGCTTACTGACGAACGGGAAACCAGAAATGTGAGCTACATGAATGCAACAGAACAGCTTTCTGCGTATATCCGCTATTTTACCTGGTGGAATCTTGTTCGCCTTACAAGAGTTTTTGCAAATCTTCCATCTGACTCTTTGAATTTAAAAGACGACAGCGTTGTAATTGATATTGGTTCAGGACCGCTTACAGTTGTAACGGCTCTGTGGCTTGCCCGCCCTGAACTGCGCAATAAAAAGCTGATTGTTTATTGTATGGACATTTCGCAGAGTACAATGGCAGTTGGCGAAGAAATTTATATGTCTGTTGCGGCAAAAGCTGTAGCTTCTGATGCAAATGCGGAAGGCTTCTGGAAAATTATTCGCGTAAAAGGCGAAATTGGAACTGAAATTAAGCGCAAGGCAAATCTCATAACCTGTGCAAATATGTTCAATGAACTTTATCAGAAAGACCACGATGCTCCGGAAAAAATTGCAGACAAGCAGATTAGAAATCTTTTTAATTACGCTTCTGAAGATTGCTCTTTCTTTATTGCTGAGCCAGGAATGCCTGTAGCAGGGCGTTTTATAAGTTTGATGCGGGAACGTTTTTTGCAGAAAGGATTGAAAGTTGCATCTCCATGTCCTCATCAGAAGGATTGCCCAATGAACGGTCTTCACGCTCGTTATGGCGGTAGCGAAAAGTGGTGTAATTTTTCGTTTTCAACAGAAAATGCTCCATCAAAACTTTTAAAGCTTTCTGAAAGTGCAGGTTTACCAAAAGAACGTGCAGTAATCAGTTTTATTATGGCTCAGCCAGGAAAAATTGCAGATAAAAAAAATCAAAGTGAAAAAGATTCACTTAGTGTAGCCATTGTTTCTGATCCGATTTACCTTGCAGGCCACAGACAGGGATTTTATTCCTGTTCAGAAAACGGTATGGTTCTTGTGGTAAACGCTTACGGAAAAAAAATAAAATCCGGCGACGTGTTAGAATTTACAATGCTGCGTCCCTACTCTTCCCTGCAGAAAGATAAAAAATCAGGTGCGCCTGAAATAACGATTTAGTTGGTCGCAAAAAAAAGCGGTGGCTTCCACAAGTTCAGCTACCGCTTTTCCATTTTATTGAACGTTCGTTTTTTCTATTCTTCGTCCTTGAACATTACTTCAATTTGCTGCTTATAGATTTCTGTAAGTCGGTAACGCATTATTTCCTGTTTTGCAGAAAGCTCTACGCCGACTTCAAAAGGTTTTGTGATAAGTGAAAACTTATTAACTCGTTCAAACATTTTAAATCCTGTTTTAGGATTAATAAGATTGTTGATTTCAGACTCGTAAAGTTTCTGAATTTCTTCGGATTCAAGCAGAGTTTCATAAGATTCATACTGGATTCCGTTTTCAGCCGCATAATTCTTGACTTCTTCCTCGTCTACAAGGATAAGTGCGCCAAGATAACGCTGGTCCTGACCAACTACAACGGCAGTTTTAACATAGCGGGATTCAGCAAGTTTAAGTTCAATAGGCACAGGTTCAACATTTTCACCACCACGAAGTACAATAGTATCCTTTTTGCGGCCTTTAATAACAATTTCGTCATGAATTGTCATCATTCCCAAGTCACCAGTGTCGAACCATCCGTCAACAGTCATAACTTTTTCTGTTAAATCAGGGCGCTTGTAATAACCGCGCATAACTGTTCCGCCCTTAATCTGAATTGCACCAAACTGACCGCGCTTAAGAACGTAGCCGTCTTCTGGATTTACGATTCTTGCTTTTACACCTCGGATTGGCGAACCTACGTTTCCAAACACAGGCGCAGAAATAGGACGAACGGAAATGACAGGTGCAGTTTCTGTGAGTCCGTAACCTTCTACAACGTTAACACCAATTGACCAGAAAAATTCGTCAATATTGTGAGGATATGCACCACCACCAGCAACTGCGGCACGGAAATTAGTTCCAAGCATAGCCTTGATTTTTCTGAAAACAAGAAGATTTCCAAGTAACTTTAATGGCCACAGAATTGCCCATGGAATTATAAATAAAATCCACCATGCCAATGTGTAATAGCGGGTGAAACAAGGATTCTGATTGAACATCTTTCTGTGCATTCTGCTGTGTATAATTGCAGCATTTGTAAAAAAGCTGAACAGAGTATAAACGATTCCGCCAGTTTTACGCATTTTTCGCAGAATACCGTCATAAATAGATTCAAAAACGCGTGGCACAGCAGGCATAAGGGCTGGATTAACCTTTAAGAAGTCTGCAAGAAGAATGGAACCGATTGGTTTTGAATAGCAGATTGTTGATGCCTGAATCATGATTACGTACTCACATTCGCGTTCAAAAACGTGCCATACAGGAAGTATGCAAAGAGCATTATCACCTGGATTAAGAATAATTCGCTCTGGCAGTTCATCAAGCTGAGTAAGGAAATTTCCATGTGTAAGTTCTACGCCCTTTGGAGTTCCTGTTGTACCAGAAGTAAAGATGATAGCCGCAAGGTCGTCCCACTGCCCTTTTTCAAGTTCTGCTTCTACAACATTTTTGTTGTTAAGACGCCATGTTTGGCCGTTCTTAATCATATTTTCGAATGAAATGATTTTTATGCCAGCTGCATCTGCTGCAGTTATATCTTCAGGTTTGCATGAATCAAAAGTAATCAATGTTTCTAATGATGGAAGCTTGTCATGAATAGAAACGATTTTGTTTACCTGGGAAATATTTTCTGCAATACAAAAACGACATTCAACGAAGGAAAGAATCGCTTCCAAATCCTGAACAGTTGCATCGCATCCGCGAGGAACATCAACGGCACCGATTGCCATAATTCCCATGTCTGCCTGAAGCCATTCTTTACGGTTGTCAGCGATAAGTCCAATTGGTTCACCGCGTTTTACGCCAAGTTCAAGCAAGGCTGCACCAAAATCAAGAGCTAAATCATATAATTCTCTGTAGAGAACAGGTTCAAAAACACCTGCTTTATTTTTGCTTCTCTGTGCAGCAATTTCAGGATAATCAGTGGCAACTTTACGTAGCATCTTTGGTACAGTCTGTTCCATTATAAAACTCCATTTGTATAGACTATAAGTATATTCTTAAACTATCTGAAAAGCAAGAAATAGAAGAAAATCATTTTTTTTGAATAGTTTGACTGGCAAGGAGAATTTGACAATTAATAATCACTCGCTATAATGAAAAGTTAATGAGTTCAAAAGATTTACTAAAATCCATCCTTGAAAGTTTTTATGGGAATGGAGAACATTGCATAAGTTATCTTTCTCTTACAGATCGACTGATGAACGAAGTTCAGAACGTTCTAGACGACGATGTGGTTGCTATTGACCTTAAATATGATTTTGAACCATTAAAGCCATTTCTTGAAATTGTAAAAGAAGAAAAACCAGAAAAAATATTTTTAGACAAAATTCTGTATAAAGCACAGGCGGAGACTTTTAAATCTTATTTTAAAAATGGAGTTGTAAAAGAACGTAAAGATTTGATTCTTTTTGATGAAGTTTTTTATGAAAAAATAAGAATCCGAGAAGCTATTCTTGAATTGCTAAAAAAATATGCAACAAGAAATATAGTTGTTTTGAATGCACATCTGATGAGCGAAGAATCAATTTTGATTTTGCGAGAGTTAGAAAAAGAAACAATAAGTGGAAAAATTCTGTTTTTGTTCAATGGTCTTAGACTGGAAGAATATCCAGAATATATCAGAGAATTTGTACAGGATATTACTGGTAAACAGAATTATTATTCAATAGACAGCGAAGAAGATTTTGAAGAAAGATTCTTTTCAAAAAAAGAACGTCTGAATATTGAATATGAAAATCTAAAAACAGCATTAAAAAATCAGCGTTTATTTTTGGATTTAAGCTCTGCATATAATATTGTAAAGCGTATAGAAACTGACAGTGTTCTTAGAAACTATGAAAAATCTGAAAGTCGCGAAATTTACATGGAAATGGGATTGATTTGTTTCCTTAAAGGCGATTTAGATTTGGCAAACTGTTATTTTATAAATGCAACAGAAACAGATGTTGGCGATGAACTCGAACTTTTTGCGAATTTTTATATGGCATTTGTTGCGTATCGTAAAAATATGCATTCAGTTGCTTTGCGCTATGTAAGTAAAATTCGTCAGCTTTTGAAAATAAATCCTCATCAAGATATGGAAGCTCTTAACGAGATGATGGATTATATTATTGCCGTTCGAGTAAGAGATGAATATTCCTTTGAAGCTTATGTCAATGTAATTAAACTTCTTGAAGAACGTGGTTATGTAAATGTAAAGCTTTATACCGCTCTTGTAATTCCATGGAAAATCTTCTATGACAAAAATCTAAGAAGCAACATGTTTGAACAAGTTAAGAAAACCTTAAAGCAGGCAGAGTCAGTTGATAATATATATGCAGTAAGTGCGGCTTGTCATTGGATGGGCATTAGTCTTACTCAAGAGGGAAAAAAAGAAGAAGCGTACGAGTGGTACAATAAGTGTCGTGAACTTCGCAAAAATATGAATGAATTGTCCGCAATCATAAAGGTAACGAACGGACTTGCTTATGAGTATTTAATTGATTCAAATTATGAGAAATCATACGATTTGATAAACGGATTTATTGTTGATTTGCTGGAAAGTAATGATTATCCGGAAATAATTATTACTCTTGGAAATATAGGTCGTGCGCTTTTCTATGCCCGTAATTTTGATGTTGCATACGAAATTTTTCAGGAGATAATTAACCTTCTGATTATTTTTGAACTTCAGGATGTATCCTTTAATTCTTTCTTGCCAGAATATAATGATATTGTCATCTACAAATCTATAATCGATTTTTTCCGTGGGGAATATACTCGTGCAAAAATGAACTTGTACAATGTTACTCACAATGAAAAATCTATTACCCCTGTAGAAGAAATTCTAAAAGTCTTCCTTAAGTCTTGTGTTGAATTGAACGAAGGCGATTTAGCAAAATCAATGGCAACGTTTGAGGAAGGTATAGTTGAATATTATAAGCTTGGCTATTCTCAGGAACATAGACTCTCGTTTATGTATTATGAATATGCGCTTCTTCTTAAAAAGTCTGGATATGAAAAAGAATCTGAGATTTATCTTAAGCGGGGTTTTGAATTAGCTTCTAAATATAATCTTGTATATTATACTCAGAAAAAAAATAAAATTTCGATTTTTGATTATCTGGAAAATGTAAAAAGATTAGAACCATTAAAACTTGATTTAAAGGCTCTTGAGGAAAAAGCAGAAAAAGACCGGCTTTTGAATCAGCTTAATAAACGTTTGCGGGATTCTCAGTTTCTTAACAAGCTTATCAGTTACAGCATGGACATTTTTAGTGAACAAAAATATGTTTCAAATGCATCTCAGGCTGTTTTTGATTACACAACCTGTGATGCCGTCTTTATTGCTGAAAAAAATGCAAAAGGCTGGGAAATTCGAGCAAGTTCGCTGCGTGGAGAAATAGAAGCGCCTTCTAAAGATTTATGGAACGAACTTTTAAAACAGACGAGCAATGTTACACCAGAGCATATTAAACGTGGAAATGACCGTGATATTTTGTTCATAAATCTTTCTAAGTTTGAATTTACTGGCGGAATTATAATTTATCTTCAGCGAAAGCTTTGGCTAAGTGCGGAAGAAATGAATACTCTGAATCTTGCGGTAAACAATATTCAGTCGCAGCTTGTAATGTTCAAACAGAATCAGCGGCTTACCATGATTTCTTCTACAGATCCGCTTTCGCAGCTTAAAAATCGCCACGCGCTGCAGGAGCATCTGGCAATTGAATCTGAACTTCTTGAACGTTATGAAAAGAAAAATCCTGGATCTATGTACGAATCGATTGCGTTCATGGATATGGATAATTTTAAATACTATAACGATACTTTTGGACATGAAGCCGGAGATTTGCTTATTTCCTGCATGGGTAAACTGCTTAATGAGATATTCCGCAAGGTTGATTTTGTA
The DNA here is from genome assembly GCA_017381365.1 of Treponema sp. Classification (GTDB taxonomy): domain Bacteria; phylum Spirochaetota; class Spirochaetia; order Treponematales; family Treponemataceae; genus Treponema_D. The sequence continues at coordinate 32,811 of JAFOCI010000098.1, read as the reverse complement.
TCTCGTTATGGCGGTGACGAATTTGTTATTGTTTTGCCTAGAACAACTACGCTAGAAGCAAAACGTTCAGGTGAACGTCTTTACGAAGCCCTTGAGAAAGAAAAGAATTTTATTCCTGCTCTTGAAAAACTGTTGAACAGAAATGTTAAGATTCCAGATAATAAGAAACTTGGTTTTAGTATAGGAATTTGCTGTACGACTGATAATAATGATGTAACAAATATAGAAGAAACAATGATAAAAGCTGATAAAGCATTGTATTATTCAAAACAGCATAAAAAAGGTACTATCACTATCTGGTCTGACATAAAAGATAAGATTGATATAACTGGTGAAACCAGCAGAATCAGTATCAAAGAGTAAGGTTTTGTAATGGCTTCAAAAAATATTTCCCGCGAAAAAATCATAAGTGCTTTTTTGTTCTGTGCTTTTGATAAAAATGTTGGTGCAACATCCCTTCAGGATATTGCCGAATATTTAGGAATTAAAAAAGCATCTCTTTATAATCATTTTCAAGGCCGCGATGAGATGTATGCAGAAACATTGGCGTATTGCGGCAGTCAGATGGAAGCGTTAAATTTTATCCCTGAAAATTTTATGAAGCTGGATTTGTTTCAAAAAAAATCTTTAACAGACGTTTTTAATACATTGATTAGACGATACATTCAGATTTATGAAGCAGAACCATATTTTCAGATTTTTGCTTTTGTTCACAGTGAAAAATATTTTAATCAGCTGGCTGCAGAAATTGCGGATAGGGAGATTCAAAAGCTGGAATACGGCGTAAGTCAAATTATGTTGATTTATTGTAATGACAAAAAAGCAGGCCTTTCGCCAGCAGAACTGGATGCAGCGGTAAAATTTTACAGTTCTTCACTTTTTAACCAGATTGATTTATATATCATGCATAAAAAAGAAATTGTTCGTCAAAATCCAGAATGCGGCGTTGGCAGTCTTTTCGCTCTTCCAACTGATGATGCAGTTTTAAATGAAATTTATCGTCTTTCAGATGCATATCTTAAAACTGTAATGAAAGTTCAAGATTAATTGTAAATAACAGTCATTTTCATTAAAATAGAACCGGTGGTTGAGCCTGTCACGGCCACTATTTGATTTCGCTGGTGATTTCGGCAGGCTCAATCACCACAAATAGGAATGAACAATGTTATTTTCACCAACAGAAATTGAAGAAACAGTAAGTATGTTTATGAAGCAGAAGCTTGATATCCGCTGCGTAACAATGGGTATTAATCTTCTTGATTGTGCTGACAGTGATCCAAAACGCGCTTGTGACAAAATTTACGACAAAATCATGCACAAGGCCGGAAATCTTGTAAAGGTTGGTCAGGATATTGAAAAGGAATTTGGTGTTCCTATCATCAATAAGCGTGTTTCTGTAACTCCAATCGCTTTGGTTGCCGGAGCTTCTAATGCTAAGTCTTATGTTGATTACTGTAAGACTTTGGACCGAGCCGCAAAGGATTTGGGAATCAACTTCCTTGGTGGTTTTAGCGCACTTGTTCAGAAAGGAATTACACCTGCAGACCGCACTCTTATAGAATCAATTCCAGAAGCTCTTGCTTCAACAGATTTTGTTTGTTCATCTGTAAACGTTGGTACAACAAAGAACGGTATCAATATGGATGCTGTTAAATTGATGGGTGAAACTATTGTAAAGACAGCAGATATTTCAAAAAATCTTCCAATTAACGGCTGTGCTAAGCTTGTTGTTTTCTGCAATGCTCCAGAAGATAATCCGTTTATGGCTGGTGCATTCCACGGTCCAGGAGAAGGCGACAGCGTAATTAACGTTGGTGTTTCTGGTCCTGGCGTTATTCTTGCTGCAGCCCGCGAATATAAAGGCCGCCCAATCAATGAACTGGCTGACGGAATTAAAAAAATGGCCTTTAAGATTACTCGTATGGGTCAGCTTGTTGGTTCAGAAGCAGCTAAGCGTTTGAATACAAACTTTGGTATTCTTGACCTTTCACTAGCTCCAACTCCAGCTGTAGGCGATTCTGTTGCCCGCATTCTTGAAGAAATCGGTCTTGAAGGTGCAGGTTGTCCTGGTACAACAGCTGCTCTTGCTATGCTTACAGACATGGTAAAGAAGGGCGGTGTAATGGCTTCTACAAATGTTGGTGGTCTTTCTGGTGCATTCATTCCTGTTTCAGAAGACGAAGGTATGATTAACGCTGTTCAGACTGGTTCAATCTGTCTTGAAAAGCTTGAAGCTATGACAACAGTTTGTTCTGTAGGTCTTGATATGATTGCAATTCCAGGTGATACACCAGCAACAACAATTTCTGGTATTCTGGCTGACGAATTTGCTATTGGTATGGTAAACAACAAAACAACTGCCTGCCGTTTGATTCCAGCGCCTGGCAAAAAAGCTGGTGAATGGGTTGAATTTGGAGGATTGCTTGGTGGATGCCCTGTAATGCCAGTCAGCAAGTTCAGCTGTGCAGACTTCATTAACCGCGGTGGACGCATTCCGGCTCCAATTCATTCTTTCAGAAACTAATCAATTTTAAGGTGGCTGAAATTGACAAAAAACATTGCTTAGCGTGGGAAATCATTGAAATTGTCATTTTCAGTCACCATTACCTAATCTTTTGCTATTTTCTTGTCGTTTAAAACATTTTTTTTGCATAAAAAGAAACTTTAATGTTATAATATTTCATTGTCGATAAAAGAAGTGTAATTTTTATAACAGAGGAGATGATAAAATGGCTTCGGACAAAAAAAAGAATGGTAAATTATTTGTATTCGTTGCTGGGATAGTGGCAACGGTTGTTATTATTCTTAACATTTTGCAATTTGGTACTATTTCTAACATTTCAAAAGAAGTGATGAAAAATGATACTGTTGAGGAATATATTGAATTTGCACAGGCATATTCTGATATTATTGCTCTAACATTGGATTCGTATTTCGCTCATCTTGATTATTATTTGAAAAGCGACGTTGTAAAAACTCGTGATACAGATCAGATTGTCAGCTGGCTTAGATCCCATGAAAAAGAGCGGGCAGAAGTCTTTGATTATGTTGCATGGGTAGATAAAGATGCTGTATTCCAATCTGATATAGGGACAAAAACTACAATTACAGATAGAGATTATTATAAAGCCATTATGCTTGGTGGAAAGGATACTTTCATTGATAATCCAGTATCATCTAAAACTTCAGGTCAGACAATTGTTCATATTTGTAAAGCTGCAAAGGTAAATGGAAAAACAGAAGGTTTCTTCTGTGGCGTTGTAAATTTCAGAAGACTTGTAGCTCTCATGGAAAATGTTGAATTAAAAGGCAAAGGCGATGCTGCGATTTTTGCTGGCACAGGTAAAATTGTAACTGGCACTCGCGATATTGAATCCATTCAGAGTGAACTCGATAAACAAAACTCTGAAGGCAAAAAAACAATGCAGAAGCTTACAAATGATATTGTCAATGGTCGCGAAGGTTATTTGTGGAATAAAAATGCATTTGGCGGAACACAGCTTTGTATTTACATGCCTATCAAAAATACACCGTGGTCAATGGTTCTTATGCTGAAAGAATCCGCTATTGTAAAAACAGCACATCATATTTCAAGGCTTATGTTTGGAGGAGGAATTCTTCTTGCAATTATAATTATCGTTATTGTAGTCATTATTGTAAGATCATCACTTGCTCCATTGAATGTTGTGGAAAAAACAATTACAGACATTGCTTCTGGCGATGCTGATTTAACAAAACGAATTAATCTCCATTCAAACAATGAAATTGGCCGCGTTGTAGACGGATTTAATGAATTCAGTGAAAAACTTCAGTCAATTATGGCTGCAATGAAAACTTCAAAATCTGAACTCGTTAATGCTGGAGAATCTCTTGGAGCATGTACTCAGGATACGTCTGCTGCAATTACTCAGATTATTTCTAATATTGAAAGCATGGGTCACAATATTAATAATCAGTCTAACAGCGTAAGTGAAACTGCTGGTGCTGTAAACGAAATTGCTTCTAACATTGAATCTTTGAACAGAATGATTGAAAGTCAGGCTTCTGCTGTAACACAGGCAAGTGCAGCTGTAGAAGAAATGATTGGAAATATCAATTCTGTAAACAATTCTGTGACAAAAATGGCAGATGAATTTGAAGAACTTGAACATAAGGTTAATCTTGGAGTTCACAAACAGGAAGATGTTAATGAACGTATTCAGGTTATTGAATCTGAAAGTAAAGCACTGCAGGAAGCCAACATGGTTATTTCCAATATTGCAGAACAGACAAACCTTCTCGCTATGAATGCCGCAATCGAAGCTGCTCATGCAGGTGAAGCAGGAAAAGGATTTTCTGTTGTTGCAGATGAAATCCGTAAGCTTTCTGAAACATCTTCTTCTCAGTCAAAAACAATTGGTGATCAGCTTAAGACAATTACAGACAGTATTGACGGAATTGTTTCTGCTTCTCAGGAAGCAAAACAGTCATTTGCAGAAGTTTCCAGCAGTATTGCAGATACAACAAATCTTGTTCGTGAAATCAAAAATGCTATGCTTGAACAGGGCGAAGGTTCAAAGCAGATTTCTATTGCCTTGAACTCTATGAATGACAGTTCAAATCAGGTTAAGAACGCATCAGCAGAAATGGCTGTTGGTAACAGAGCGATTCTTGATGAAGTGCGCAACCTTCAGGACGCAACGTTCAGTATGAAGACAGGAATGGAAGAAATGTCTGCCGGCGCAACAAAAATCAATGAAACTGGTGCAGCTCTTTCAAGCCTTGCAAAAGATATGGATGAATCAATTCGTAAGATTGGCGAACAGGTTGACCAGTTCAAGGTTTAATCTTTAGCCTTAAATTAGTTTTAAAAGGGACTGACCAATAAGTTTGCATTACGGTGGTTGAGTTTATCGAAACCACCACATTTAGTGTAGCAGTCATTTCGACGAGCTCAATGAGCGCTACACTCATTACTTTTGGGTCAGCCCCTTTTTTATATTTGTGTTGAATTTTTGGTTGGTGTATATTTAGATATGCTTTTTTTGCCACTTGAAGAATTAAATGGAAAAAACAGAAATGCAGCACTGACTTTTTTGCGGAAAAATGAAAAATATTGCGTTCAGCTGGCTGCAAATTTAAGGAAAAATATTGCGCAATGTTTTGTGGTTTACGCAGGTAATGCTTGTGGCAAAAATATTTATGGCATTGTTTCAATAAAAAAAACAGTTTTACATTGTCTTCCTTTTGCAAATGAAAATGAACAGACTGCCTTGCAGGAAGATTTTATTCAAAGTTTTGCAGATTTATTTGCTCAGGAAAAATTTGAAAATCCAGTTTGCATAAATGGAACTAGTTCTGGAACCCGATTGATTATAAAAGCATTTGCTCTTTTGGAAAATACACCGTCGCAAATCAACGAGTACAATCTGCTGGTTCTGCAGTCAAAGGAATTCTTAAAAAATTTGAAGAAAAATCCAATTAAAAATGATTATCAGTTAATTCGTTGCAAAAAAGATTTGCCTGGTCATTACCTTTCACAGATTTTTGAACTTCAAAAAAAATATGAATTGGAAGAAGTTGTACCAAACAATATGGAATTTGACGAAGATTCCTGTCGTTTGCGATTGTCTAATACAATGCGAACTCAATATGTGCTGGCATTGGAAAAGGATAATGTGCTGGTGGCAAAAGCCGGTACGAATTCAATTGGCTACAAGTATGTGCAGTTGGGCGGAGTTTTTACCAAGCCAGGCGAACGAGGACGAGGATTTGCAAAATATGTTGTATCGGCGGTTTTGATTAAGAGTTTGCGGATGCATCGTGTTCCTGTATTGTTTGTGAAAAAGCAGAATGAAGCCGCTGTTCACTTATATGAGTCACTTTTTTTTGAAAAGCTAGGTGATTATGTAATTGCTTACTATTAATAGTACCAATAGCATTGAATAAAGCGTATTTCTTTCGTAAAATTAGATATTCTATAAAAAAAGGATAAATAAATGACTCCACAAGTAGTTGCGAAAATCATCGCATTTGTTTTGTATCTTGGCTTTATGATTTATATTGGCCTTAGAAATGCAAATAACAACAACAATTCAGCTGATTTCTTCCTTGGTGGCCGTAAGGTTGGTCCGTGGGTAACAGCTCTTTCTGCAGAAGCATCAGATTCTTCTGCATGGCTTTTGATGGGACTTCCAGGTCTTTGTTATCTTGGCGGTATCAAAGAAACTTTCTGGACTGCTCTTGGTCTTATTGCTGGAACTTATCTTGCATGGCTTTTTATTGCAAAGCAGCTCCGTAAATGTTCAGAAGCATTTGGAGATTCAATTACAATTCCAGAATTCCTTTCTAACCGTTTTAAAGATAAAACAAACATTCTTTCTGTTCTTTCAATTATTTTCATTGTTTTGTTCTTTACAATTTATACAGCTTCTGGTTTTGTAGCATGTGCAAAATTATTTAATTCTGTTTTTGGACTTGATTATCATGCAGGTCTTGCAATTGGTCTTGTTGTAATTCTTTGTTACACAATTACTGGTGGCTATACAGCTGTTTGTACAACAGACTTTGCACAGGGAACTTTGATTTTTGTCGCTTTTGTAATTTCTTCTGTAATTGCAATTGCGGTAAGCGGTGGTCCTGCTGCAGCAATTGAATCTGTAAAAGCATTTGATGCTCAGGCAATTGCCGGTAACTTTGGTGAAGCAATGAAAAACGCTTTTGGTGCAAATTCTACTTATAAAGGTATGAGTATTGTTTCTGCACTTGCGTGGGGACTTGGTTACTTTGGTATGCCTCATATCATCGTTCGTTTTATGGGAATTGATTCTGCTGCAAACATTAAAACAGCACGTCGCGTTGGAATTACATGGATGATTGTTTCTTATATCGGAACATTCATTATTGGTACTTTGGGAACTACTTATCTTTTGAACAAAGGCATTTTGTTGAACGGTGGGGAACAGATTGCAAATTACATTACTGGTGATGCAGAAACAGTATTCTCTGCAACAATGCAGCAGATGTATCCAGCTTTCATTGCAGGTATCTTCCTTTGTGCTATTCTTGCAGCTTCTATGTCTACTGCAGACTCTCAGCTTTTGGCAGCTTCTTCTGCTGTCAGCCGAGACTTGTTCAAAGGTCTTATCAAACAAGAAGCTTCTGAAAAAGAAGTTTTGAATGTTGGTCGTTTTGTTGTATTCTTCATTGCTTTGATTGCTTTGCTTCTTTCTTTGAATCCAAAATCTTCTATTTTTGGTCTTGTAAGTTACGCATGGGCAGGTTTTGGTGCAACATTCGGTCCACTTATTCTTCTTGCTCTTTACTGGCGTGGAATGACAGCAAACGGTGCAATCGCAGGTTTGATTACTGGTGGTATTACCGTTGTTGCATGGCATCAGATTCCAGCTTCTGTTGCTCCAATTTTTGGTTTGTATGAAATTGTTCCAGGCTTTGTTGTATGTTTGATTTTCTCTGTAGTAGTAAGTCTTCTTGATAAAAACAAGGATCCTGAAATGCTCAAAGAATTTGATGCATATAAGGCAATGAAAGACTAAATAATAAACAGACATAGCTGGCGACTTGGACCTATTGAAACCACCGAGCAAAGAAGGTGGATTACTTCGTTCAAGTTTACGGCTTTCGCTATTCGAATGAGCCTGTCGAAGGACTCAGAAACCACTCGTCGAAATGACTGCTACACTAAATGTGGTGGTTTCGATAAACTCAACCACCGTAATGCAAACTTATCAGGAAGCCCCTTCTGTTATGGCAAAAAAAAGCGGAATTCCACTCTACTGGCACGCTTAATTCAGACTTGGCGGTCATTTTTTTCTTGTTAAAAAAAACATCTACTTTTATAATAAAAGCAGGAGTTAATTAATGAAAAATAATTTTTTTAAAATTTGTACAATCTGTTCTATTTCTATTGTATTTTTTATGGTAATTTCTTGTTCTAATGATGCGGAAACAAAGTATATGATAGTGCAGGTTCCGGCGGAAGAGAAGGAAAAAACTTATTCTGTAAATGTATTGAATAATATAATTTGCAAAGAGAATCTTCTGGGAACTGCCAAAGCTTATTTTAAGGAAGGCGCTGAAGATATTCCGTATGTAAATATTGAATTGCTGTGTAATAATTTTACTACTGTGGAATATCCTGAAAAATACAAGGTTTTAATTACTTCAAATAATAATAATTACACTTCAACAGTTCTGATTGATTTAACCAAACGTAAAATTTATTTTTCAAATTATGATCATTATATGTCTAAGTTTGAGAGAAACAGTTCAAAAACTTTTTTTGATATTGCTTATTTAGCTAGTGAACAGGAAAATGATTTTATCAAAATAGAAAAAAGTTTTAATTCCTAGGGCGCTCCTATTGAAGTGAATTTTTCGGGTTTTGAAGATTTTGTATTGTGCGCAGAAATCGATGGGAAATTGAACTATTATGTTTCTCTTAATACATTTGGAAATTTGTTTACTAAGGGTCGTTATGTATATAATGGAAAAGAAGTGTACAGTAGAAAGGAAATTATAGATAATATTGTTGCTAAAGAAGAATTTTACAGATTTGATGAAGGCACAGGCAAAAAAATGCGTAGCTCAGCTCTTACTGATTTTACGTACAAAGAATTATGCATAAATCTTGACTTGAACTACGGATTAAAAGAATTACATGGAAACAATTTTCCTAGTTTTGATAGTTATTTTGAATATATAGGCTTAAAAAATAAACTTTTGAATCCTGATCCAGAGATTTTTTGTAAAGCGCTTTGGGATTTGTGCCATGCATATTTTTCAGATAATCATTCTATTTTTATGTTAGCTTCCTATTACTGTGGCTACGATATTGCGAAAAAATTAGCAACAAAAGTTGAAACTGGCGATGAAACCTTGCTTACGGGCAATTCATTTCATAAAAAGACGGAACTTTATAATACAGCAAGACAAAATGTATATGGTGAAAATGTTCCAGGGCTTGAATTTTCTGATGATGGAAAAACTGCAATAGTGCGGTTTGATGAATACACCAGTTCTGGAGATCCAGATTTGAATGATATTATAAATGAAACAAATCAAAAATTAGGAAAAACAACTGAAGAAATTTGTGAATTGATAAAAACGGATTACACAGCAATTCAAAAGGATATTAAGACGGAATATTATTTGTATTGTGTTAACAAAATGATTAAGGAAAATCCAGAAGTAGAAAATGTAATTCTTGATATGAGTAATAATTTCGGTGGTGCATGTAGAACTGCCGTTGCAACACTTGCCTGGATGTTAGGAGAAGTGCAAATTAATATTACAAATTCCATTACTGGTGCAAAGACTAGTTCTGTTTATGTGTGTGATATTAATGCTGATGGCACATTTGATGAGAATGATACTATTAAAGATAAAAAATTATTCTGTTTGATTTCACCAGCAAGTTTTTCTTGTGGAAACATGGTTCCAGCAATGCTTAAAAGTTCTGACAGAGTTGTATTGCTTGGGGAAACTTCTGGAGGTGGAAGTGCCTGTGTTTATCCTACCATGGCAACGGATTCAACAACTTTTAGAATTTCCAGTAGATATGTAATGTCAGAAAACAAAAACGGTTCAAACTATGACATTGATAAAGGTATTGAACCTCATGTAAGATTGCAGCCGGAAACTCTTTATGATAGAGAAACGATTTGCAGCATTGTGGCTAATATGGATTAAAAACTGACATGTTTAACAAGCAGCTAGCATCGAAGCCACTGAAAAAGTCTGTTAAAGACTGAATTTACAAACACCATTTGAATAGAGTAAAATTTATTCAGGTGGTGTTTTTTTATGCTCAAGTCACAGCAAGAATTAAATTTCAGTCAATACACAGATTTATCATTTTTATTTTTTTATTCTTTCAACAAGCATGCATAAAAGGAATGCGATGAGGTTTGCAGTTACGATGCTGGCTCCGGCTGGTGTGGAAAGGGCAAACGAAGCGGTGATTCCTGCAATAAAGCAGATTATGGAAAGTATGATTGCGCAGAGAATTACTTTGAAAAAACTGCGGAAAATGCGCATTGCTGATAGTGCCGGGAAAACTATTAGACTGGAAATCATCATGGCTCCCATAAGGCGCATTCCTATGACTATTGTAAGGGCGGTAAGAACGGCGATGAGCGCATTGTAAAAATCGGCGCGAATTCCGCTGGCGGTAGCAAAGTGTTCATCAAAAGTTACAAGAAAGATTTTGTTGTAAAAAATAATGTAAAATCCAAGAATTACAATTCCCAGAATTACGCTGATGATTACGTCTGTGGGGCTGATTGCAAGAATGCTTCCGAACATGAATGATGTTACGTCGGTGTTTAAGCCAGATGTTAGGGAAGTTACAAGGATACCGATTGCAAGGGCGCTGCTGGAAATTAAGGCAATGGCGGCATCGCCTTTAATATTTGAGTTTGAACTTACCCGCAGCAGCAAAAATGCGGCAATAACGCAGACTGGAATAGAAACTGCAAGAGGTGCGCAATTAAAGGCCATTGCGATGGCCATTGTGCCAAAACCAACGTGACTTAGTCCGTCGCCAATCATTGAAAAGCGCTTTAATACTAGTGTAACGCCTAAAAGCGAGGCGCAGATGGAAATCATAATTCCTGCAACAAGTGCGCGTGTTAAAAATCCATAAGTGAATATTGCCTGTAAAAAATTAATCATGTTTGAACTTTCCTGGTAAATGAATGTGGGTAGCGTTACAGTCTGTTCCGCAGTGTGTACAAAGGTGTGTTTCGCATACTTCTATGTTGCTCATTGTGCTGTAGAACCGGCTCTTCTGGTATTCGCTGGCACTGCCAAAAAAAAGCGGCTCATTGTTCATGTGCAGAATGTGGGTGGCGTTCTGAAGCGCGCGGTGTACATCGTGGCTTACCATAAGAACAGCAATATGCTCTTCTTTGTTTAGTTTGCGGATTATTGAATACAGTTCGTCGGTAACAACAGGGTCAAGGCCTGTAACAGGTTCGTCCAGTACAAGAAGCTGTTTTGCAGCGCAAAGGGCGCGTGCAAGAAGGACTCTCTGCTGCTGGCCGCCGCTTAAATCGCTGAAAGGGCGGTTTTCTATTGAATCAAGACCAAGCCGTACCAACTGTTTTTTTGCGTTTTCCCGGTCATTTTTACTGAAAAATATTTTTCCGTTGGCAGTGCAACCAGAAAGTACGACTTCCTTTACGGTTGCTGGAAAATCCCGGGAAATAATATTTTTTTGCGGAAGATATCCGATTCCGATTTTGTTGCGCAAAATTGAGCCGCTTTTTATTTTTGTAAGTCCAAGGGTTGCCTGCACTAATGTTGATTTACCGGAGCCGTTTGCACCAACTACGCAAAGATAATCTCCCTGATTAATCTGAAAAGTTACGTTTTTGCAGGCTTCAAAGGAGCCGTAATTTACGCATACATTCTTGCATTCTAGTAATGCCATTATTTATTTCCTTTTTTTTAAAGTTTCTAAAATATTCGGTATGGGTGGGTGGTTTCGACAGGCTCAACCACCGCTAATTTCTGCTCAACCACCGCTAAAGTCCTTTTTTCAAAGTTTCTGCATTTCTGCTCAACCACCGCTAAAGTCCTTTTTTCAAAGTTTTTGCATTTCTGCTCATCAACGAAACCCATGTTTCGCCGTTTATAAAATCATCTTTTGTTACATTTTGAATTGATTCAAGGCAATAAGCTTTTGTTCCTGTTTCTTCGGCAATGATATCGGCAATTTTGTGGTTGCCTAATTCAATGTAAAAAACGCTGGAAAGCTTTTTTTCTTGTACTGTTTTTACAAGATTTTCAATTGTTGCAAAGCTGGTTTCTACCGCTGTGCTGCAGCCTGAAAAGGCGGCAGAGTAGCCAAGCTTGTAATGGTCTGCAAAATAGGCAAAAGGGAAACGGTCCGCCATTACAATGAATTTGTGGTTATGGCTATTGATTGCTTGATTTAGGAGTTCGGCTGTAGCGTTAATTTGCGAAATGTAGTCAGCTGCATTTTTTTCAAAAACTGGAATAAGAGAAGAAAGCTGTTTTTTTTCTGCAATGGTTTTAAGTCTGGAGAAAATTTCGCTTACAATAATTATTTCATTTGCCGGTGATGTCCAGATGTGTTCGTCTGCCTCAAAATCATTTTCTTCGTGATGGCTTTTTTCATCTTTTTCGTTTTCTTCTGGATTAAATTCTTCCAGAGTGTTTACAAAATTAATCAAAGCAAGATTTTTTTGAGAATCATAGTTTTTATTGGCGTAAAGCAGTTCTTCAATCCATTCATCACTTTCGCCGCCAATGTAGACAAATAAATCAGCATTCTGTATGTCTATTAAGTCCTGAGGGGTTGGGTCGTAGGAATGAACTTCTGTACCAGGTTTAATCAATAGTTTTAATCTGATGCTATATGTATCTGGAGTATCGCCTAAAATTGCTCTTGTTGCGTCATAACATGGAAAATTTGCTGCAACAATTGAAATATCAAAATTTTCAGATTTTTTACTGCATGATACAAAAAGAGAAAATGATAAGAAAAATATAGTAAAGTACAGGTGCTTTTTTAAAGTCATCTATATAAACAATATAAAATTTATTGTTAAGTTTCAACAAAAAACACAAATATGCATTATAATAGAATGAATGAAAGTTGAAGATATTACAGCAGAAAAGGTTGTATTTTTTTTCAATAAATATAAGCATAATACGGAACAGATTATTCATCTTGAACGCCGAATTTTAAGTGAATCATACGATTTTGAAAAGTGGCAGGAGATGCTTGCTGCAAATTCGGAACTTACTCGTAAGCTTTTTGTTGAAAATGAGAAATTAATAAATGAATATATTGAACCTGTTATAAAGCATCCGGAAAGGCTTTCAAAGGATGCGATTCATGCTTTTCTGCTTCATGTTACTTTTTTCTTATTTGAGAACAATATTGATTTTCATGTTACTGATGATCTAGTTACAGCAATTTTGGAAAAATGTCCTCAAATTGATGAAGTTGACCGTTTTGAAGGCTTAATGAATCTTGGAATTTGTAATACAGTTTCAACTTACAGTGGATTTGATAAAAGCAAAAAGTATTTTGACGAAGCGAAGAAGATTTATCCTGATTTTGCTTCTGCTCCAAATGATGATATTTGCATCCACTTAGTTTTTTGCCGAACTTTTGAACTTTTGAGTTACGCACTTTACAAAAAAAACGATTATGTCGCCATTGTGAATATTATTGAAGAAATTGACAGTATGGTGCGGGGTGGAAATACAAAGCTTTACAAAAAGATGTGGGGTGAAAACAGTGATTTTCCGATGCATATTGCATTGTTAAAGCGATATTTTAAAATTTACGCGATTTTTACCGCTGGTCAATGCAATTTTGAAATTAAGGATGATGACGAAGCTCAGAAAAAAGCTCTGAATGAAATCCAGCATTGGCTTACTGAAGAATATGCTGCTGAAGGCATAGAACAAAATATAAATCCAATGATTTATACATTTTTCAAAAAAAATCAGTTTCAAAATAATAAAATTAATAAGTCTGAATATCTTGAAGACTTAAAAGGAACATTTGAAAATTTTTTTGGTAAATCCTTCATATTTGCAGATTGTCCGTTTCCTGTGGATGATGACCCTGTTGAGCCAAAATTTGCATTAATGCTGGATAGAATGAAAATTTTTAACTGGTCATTCTGCTATGTAAATATACTTATTCCTGAACTTTACAGAATTTGCGAAGCAAAAGATTTTAAGAAGCGTCTTACAAACGAACTTATCAGATATTATGAAAACAGCGTCTATGCAGAAAAAGGTTTTATGACGGATGATTTTATTTTTGATAATGTTCGTCTTGTTGCAGAAAATCTTAACGATGTAAATGAATTCGTTAAATTTATCCAGACAATTTTTGTTCATAGAGAAATTAATTCTGCTATTCATTTTTCAATGGTCGGAAATCTTGCTGGAATGTGTCTTTCTCATTTTATAGAGCGCAAACCAGAACTTTTTGTGACAAAAAAATTTCCAACCGCTGAAGATGTGCGACAAAATCGCACAGAACTATTGTCTTTTGTAAAACATGCGGGCGTTCTTCATGATATTGGAAAACTTTCACGTACAAATCTAGTAAATCTTCATTTAAGAAAAATAACGGATGATGAATATTCAAAAATTAAAGAACATACCGTAATGGGCGAAAAACTTATAGAAGGCATTGATTATCTGGCTCCCTTTCATGACATAATTGTTGGACATCACAAGTATTTTAATGGAAATGGCGGTTATCCAGACGAATTTGATGTAATTTCTTCTGAAATCAAGGTTTTTATCAATTTGATTTCTATTTGTGACACAATTGATACTTCTACCGATCATAAAGGACGAAATTACGCAAAGAAAAAGAATTTCGACCAGATTCTTGTTGAATTGAAAAAAATGACAGAACGTTATTCTCCAGAATTGGTTAAAATTATTGATGATGATGAGGCATTAAAGGAAGAGCTTCGCTATATGACAAGTACAGGAAGAAAAAACACTTCTTACGAAACTTACTGTCATTTTATTCAGCCAAATACATTTTTCTCTGAAGAAGATGAAAGAACAATTTCAATGTACTGCGATAAATTTGAAACCAAACTTTTTGATTTCTACAAAAAAACGTATCCTGACTGCTCAGATGAAGAAATAAAAGAACATATTTTTGAAATACACGATGGCAGCCTTTCTATGATTTACATTCTTCATGACAAAAAAGATGATATATATGGACTAATGTCGGGTCGAATTATTTCTTCCCTTGAGCATCGGACTAAAAGCTGCATAATAACAGATCTTGTTATTAGTCCTGAATATAGACGACGAGGACTTGGAACAGAACTTTTGGCAAAAGTATCACAGGAACTGAAAGAAAAAAACATTTATCACATAAAAGTTAATGTTAAGAATGATTTTACAATGGAACGTTTTTTTTGGATTGAAGGTTTTTCGCAGTCAAAAACAATATTTATGGATAAAGAAATATGATAAAAAGTACTGGGCATGCAGATTTGCCTTTGCACATAGGTACTGTTCCCCGTTGGCTTGCAGACCGTATGCGGGATTTAGGTACTTTAATCGTTGAATCCCTTATTTTAAATTACGATAAAAAAGAAGTGCTTTCTAGACTTAGTGATCCATTATGGTTTCAGTCTTTGGGAAGTGTTTTGGGAATGGACTGGCATTCTTCTGGTATAACTACAAGCGTAATGTATGCACTAAAAAGAGGCTTAAATCCCCGAGCTGGCGAGCTTGGCATATACATTTGTGGCGGTCGCGGAAAATATTCCCGCCGTACTCCGGAAGAACTTTTGATGCTTTCTGAAGGCACAACTTTAGATGGAGAAGCTCTTGTCCGTTCCAGCAAATTGTGTGCAAAAGTTGATAATACTGCTGTTCAGGATGGTTTTCAGCTTTATCAGCATAATTTTATTCTTACAAATGAAGGCGATTGGGCAGTTGTTCAGCAGGGAATGAATCCAGAAACAAAGACCGCCCGGCGATATCACTGGTGTTCGCCAGATTTGCGTTCGTTTGTAGAAAAGCCTCATTCTGGGGTTACAGGTGAAAATCAGGGAAAAATTTTAAATCTTACTGCTACTGAAGCAGATAAAACCAGATCTTCAATTGTTGAATTTTCCAAGGAAAATCCTGACCGTGTGCTTGGCGAAATACGAAAAATAGCAAAGCCAGAAGATACAGTGACTTTTGGATATGGTGGCTCAAGTAAAAGCGTAATCTGCAATAACAGTGATCAGGCTTTATTGTTTCCGGAATTTTCTGATTCTGTGGAAATTATTCAGGCGGGGCGAAACATTGTTTTGCCGGCTCATCATGAAGTTCGCAAAGAAGATGTTGATTTAAAGCGATTGGGTGGTGTTCTTGCAACTGCCTATGAAAGTCAGCCAGAAGATTTTGAATCTCTTTTGCTTACTCCTGGGCTTGGACCTCGCACTTTGCAAAGTCTTACACTTGTTAGCGAAGTGATTCATGGAACTCCAAGTCGTTTTACGGATCCTGCCAGATTCAGTTTTGCTCACGGTGGTAAAGATGGTCATCCTTTTCCCGTTCCGCTTAAAATTTATGACGAATCCATTCGTGTTCTTCAGGATAGCATTGAAAAATCAAAACTTGGCTATAATGACAAATCTGACTGTCTGAACCGCTTGCATCGTACAGCTTTGAATATTGAACGTCAATGTGCTCCTCAAGCCGATTTTGAAGCAACATTATCTCGTGAACATAAGCATTCAAAGGAATGGGGCGGTCGAACAGTTGCAGATTAAGCTTGTTGAAAACTCATTACTAGTAAACCTTGAATTTCAATTTAATATATAGTAATCTAGTAGGAAATAGGGGGGAATATATTATGAAGATTTCAACTCGCGGTAGATATGCTTTGCGCTTTATGATTGATTTGGCTCAGAATGGTAAGGATTCGTATGTGCCATTAAAGGATATTTCTGATAGACAAGGTGTTTCAATAAAATATTTAGAACAGATAACTTCGCTTCTAAGTAAATTCGGACTTCTTCTTAGTATTCGTGGTCCTCAGGGAGGATATCGTCTTGCCAGGGATGCTTCTTCATATACAGTTGGAGAGATTTTACGCACAACAGAAGGGAATATGGCACCTGTAGCTTGTCTTGAAACTCCCCAGAATACTTGCGACCGCAAAAATATTTGTTCTACCTTAAAAGTCTGGGAAGGACTTTACAAGGTAGTGAATGATTATCTTGATTCTATTACATTGGATCAGCTTGTTTTTGAAAATGGCGTAAATAATTACGTGATTTAACAAAATTTTGCGTTAATTACATAAAATATTTCCGCATATTGCAAACGTCTTGTGGTACATTTGGGGATTGCGTTTTTCAAAATCACCACAAATTGCGCACTTATTTACTTAATTCGTACAATACAATTGAAGCTGCCTGTGCAACATTCAGGCTGTCTACCGGCGAATTCTTTGCGCCACTAGTCATTCCCGCAAACGGAATAATTACCAGTTCATCACAGTTTTTTCGCGATTCATCAGAAATTCCGTGTTCTTCGTTTCCTAAAACAACAATGGCAGGCTTTCCTTTGCACAGATTTTTTATGTCGCGGCTGGATTTGCTTCTTTCTGCTAAATCTGTTCCAATTCTGACCATGCTTCCTTTTAATGCTTCCAGAAGCTTTCCGATTGAACGTACAGAATAAATGTTTACAAATTCCATTCCGCCTTCTGCAATGCGGTAAGAACTTGTTGTGATTGCACTTGTTGCGTCGTCTTCAGGGATAACAATATTTTTAATACCAAAAAAAGCTGCACTACGAACAATTGCACCAAAATTATTTGCATTTCCAATGTGGTCTAAAAGAATTGCATTCTCGCCATTTTCAATCCATTCGTCTGTGATGTCAGAATCCAAAGGAATAATTTCTGGCATATAAATCATGGCAACAACGCCCTGATGATGCACTGTTCCGCTCAGTTTTTCAAGTTCAACTGAATCTTTTACTTTGTTATAAATACCTTTGCGAGCTGCCAGCTTTTTGCAAAGTCCTCCAAAAAGAGGTGCAGTTTCTTCAGTAAAATAAAGCCGTCTTATTTTATCACCATGCAATTTTTCAAGTTTTTTTACAGCCGCAAATCCACATACGGCCAATTCATTATTTTGTTTGTTGCGCATAGGATGATTATAACAAAAAAATCCCCGATAACGCGAGTCCTTTTTGCTTTTTAGAGTTTCTTATTATTGCGGTCAGAATTCTAATAAAAGCGTAAATAAAAAAAAGCCACTCCCCTAATAATAAGGAAGTGGCTTTCATTCTGGGAGGCTGTCCAATAAGTTTGCATTACGGTGGTTGAGTTTATCGAAACCACCACATTTAGTGTAGCAGTCATTTCGACAGGCTCAATGACCACTGCAATTTATACTTTTGGAACAGCCCCTGCGAGTTTTACTCTCGTAAAACTCGCAAATCAAATTATTTGTTAGACTTGATTACAGCCTGGGCTCCGGCAAGTCTTGCTGCTGGTACGCGGAATGGTGAACATGATACGTAGTTCAAACCGAGCTTGTAGCAGAGTGCGATAGAAGCTGGGTCTCCACCGTGTTCACCACAGATTCCAAGGTGAAGGTCAGCTTTAACTGAACGACCCTTTTCTTCTGCAAGACCGATCATTACGCCAACACCATCTTCATCCAAAGTCTTGAATGGATCCTGAAGGAGAACCTTCTGATCCAGGTAAGAATCAATGAACTTAGAGTAGTCATCACGGCTGAAGCCGAATGTTGTCTGTGTAAGGTCGTTTGTACCGAATGAGAAGAAGTCTGCACATTCTGCAATAGCGTTAGCTGTAGCTGCAGCACGTGGGAATTCGATCATAGAACCAATCTGGAACTTGAGAGCTGTACCGCATTCTTTGTTTACGTTTGCGATAACTGCTTCAGCCTGAGCACGAATCTGTTTCAATTCGTTAGCTGTTGTTACGTTTGGAATCATGATGCGAACGTCGTGTTTAAGACCTTCTTTTTCAGCCTGAGCTGTTGCACGAGCAATAGCTTCAACCTGCATTTCATAGATTTCTGGATATGTGATAGCAAGACGACAACCACGGTGACCAAGCATTGGGTTGTGTTCGTTCAATTCGCTATATTTCTTTTCGATGAAGTCAACTTTAACACCAAGTTTCTTAGCCAAAGCTTTAGCCAAGTCTGGAGTTTCAGCCTGTACGAATTCGTTAAGTGGTGGGTCCAAGAGACGAATTGTTACAGCGCGTCCTTCCATTGTCTTAATGATTCCGTAGAAGTCTTTCTGCTGAAGAGGAAGGATAGCAGCAAGGTTAGCCTTTCTTTCTTCTGTAGAGTCAGAAATAATCATCTTCTGGAATGAAGTAAGTTTTGGTTCTTCGAAGAACATGTGTTCTGTACGGCAGAGACCAATACCAGCAGCACCAAAGCGGAATGCCTGTGGAGCTTCGTTCTGTTCAGCGTTAGCAAGAACTTCGAATCCCTTAACAGTTTTTCCAGATGGAGTTGTACGGCAAGAAGCTGCGCGAACTTCATCAGCCCAACCAAGGAATGTTTCGAGGTCGCCAGATACAGCAGCTGGAGTTACAGCGATAACTTCACCGTATACATTACCTGTTGAACCGTCGATAGAAATGAAGTCACCCTTCTTGAATTTCTTTCCACCGATTGTAACTGTGTCTTTTCCTGTGAATACTACGTCAGAACATCCACAAACACAAGGTGTACCCATACCACGAGCTACTACAGCAGCGTGTGATGTACGTCCACCAGTAGAAGTCAAGATACCCTGAGCAACATACATACCAGCAATATCATCTGGAGATGTTTCTTTACGAACGAGCATAACTTTCTTACCAGCTTTGTCCCATTCTACAGCTTCTTCAGCTGTGAATACAATCTGACCACAACCAGCTCCTGGAGAAGCGTTGAGAGCAGATGCCAATGGTTTTGCTGACTTAAGAGCTTTTGCATCGAACTGTGGGTGGAGCAACTGATCCAACTGATCAGGTTTTACGCGAAGAAGAGCTTCTTCTTTTGTAATCATGCCTTCAGCAACCATGTCTACAGCCATTTTAACAGCTGCTGGACCTGTACGTTTACCGTTGCGGCACTGGAGCATGTAGAGTTTTCCTTCCTGTACAGTGAATTCCATATCCTGCATATCGCGGTAGTGTTTTTCAAGACGATCACGGATTTCAGAGATTTCAGCGAAGATAGCTGGCTGCTGTTTTTCAAGAGCAGAGATATCCATTGGAGTACGGATACCAGCAACAACGTCTTCACCCTGAGCGTTGATAAGATATTCAGCCATGAAGTGGTTTTCACCAGTAGATGGGTCACGAGAGAATGCAACACCAGTACCTGATGTTTCACCCATGTTACCAAATACCATTGCCATAACTGTTACAGCTGTTCCTTTGATAACATTTTCGTCAATGTTGTTAAGTTTGCGGTAAACGATAGCACGATCGTTCATCCAAGAACCGAATACGGCACCGATAGCACCCCACATCTGTTCCTGTGGATCCTGAGGGAAGTCAGAACCTTTTTCTTTCTTGTACATTTCTTTGTACAATTTTACAACTTCCTGAAGATCTTCTGTTCCAAGTTCAACGTCATTTTTAACGCCTTTCTTAGCTTTTACAGAATCAAGGATTTCTTCAAATTTAGCGTGTTCTACGCCCATAGCAACGTCACCGTACATCTGGATAAAGCGGCGGTAAGCATCCCATGCAAAGCGTGGATTGTTTGTTTTGTTAGCAAGACCAAGAACTGATTTGTCGTTAAGACCGAGGTTAAGGATTGTATCCATCATACCTGGCATAGATTCAGCTGCACCTGAGCGAACTGATACGAGCAATGGATCATTTTCATCGCCCAATTTTTTACCCATAGAAGCTTCGAGCTTAGCAAGGTTAGCAGCAACTTCAGCAGCAAGTGCATCTGGGTATTTGCGTCCGAGTTTGTAGTATTCCTGACAAACATCAATAGAAATTGTGAATCCAGATGGAACTGGAAGGCTCAATGGTTTTTTTGCCATCTGAGCAAGGTTTGCACCTTTTCCACCAAGGATGAGACGCATTGATTCATCGCCTTCTGCGTCGCCGTCACCAAAATAGTAAACATACTTTGTAGCCATGTTTTTTACTCCATAAAGAGATAGATATAGTTTAAA
Organism: Treponema sp.; assembly: GCA_017381365.1. GTDB lineage: Bacteria > Spirochaetota > Spirochaetia > Treponematales > Treponemataceae > Treponema_D. Next base: position 12,105 of record JAFOCI010000098.1, on the reverse strand, counting down.
AATAATACATTATAATGAGAGTAATAGTCAATTAAAGATTTTCTAGGGTCTGTCCCAAAAGAAATGAGCGCTACACTAAATGTGGTGGTTTCGATAAACTCAACCACTGTAATGCAAACTTATTGGACAGCCTCATGTTCTTAATGTTAGAATAATGGGATTTTTTTTAAGACTTGCAAATTAAATATGAATGAGTTAGATTTTTCTCATGAAGCAGGACTCTTCTTTTTTCAATTATGATAAATTTAAGACAGACAATATTCGTGCTGTAGACGCAAAATTTGAAGCACAGAAAATAGCTTTTGCACCAATGTGTTATCAGGCAATCAGAACAATGCTGGAACTTGGTATGATGCAGGCAATCAATGATGCCGGGGATGCAGGAATTACCCGTAAGGAACTTGCTGAAAAAGCAAAAATTTCTGAATACGGAGCTGGAGTTCTTTGTGAAATGGCTCTTGGTATGAACGTAATCAAATTGAGTCAGGATTCAGAAGCTGGTTCTGCAGATAAAGAAAAATTTGTAATCGGAAAAATCGGATGGATGCTTCTGGAAGATGACCTTACAAAAGTAAATTTCTGGTTCACAAATGATATTTGTTACGAAGGCGCATGGAAGCTGAAAGAATCAATCATCAATGGTAAGCCAGAAGGTCTTAAGGTTTTTGGTGATCAGTGGACAACAGTTTACGAAGCTCTTTCAACACTTCCAGATAAGCCTAAAAAGTCCTGGTTTGAATTTGACCATTTCTATAGCGATATTGCTTTTCCAGAAGCGCTGCCAATTGTTTTTGCTGAAAAACCAAAGACAATGCTGGATATTGGCGGGAACACAGGCAAATGGTCTTTGGCCTGCTGCCGTTACAATCCAGATGTGAAGATGACAATTGTTGATCTTCCGGGACAGGCTAACGTTGCAAAAAAGAACGCCGCAGAAGCAGGTTTTGCAGACCGCATTGATTTTTCTATGGGAAACGTTCTTGATGATACTACAAAACTTCCAGAAAATCCTGATGCTGTATGGATGAGTCAGTTCCTTGACTGCTTTAGTCTTAAGCAGATTGTAAAAATTTTGAAGAAGGTGTATGAAGCAGCTACGCCAGAAACAAATGTATTTGTTCTTGAGCCGCTTTGGGATAAACAGCGTTTTGAAGCAAGTTCATATTCTTTGCAGGCTACTTCTCTTTACTTTACTTGTATTGCCAACGGAAACAGCAAAATGTACCGTTATGAAGAACTCGTAAACGCAATCGGTGAAGCTGGTTTTGAACTTAAGACAGCTCATCACAATCTTGGTTCTAACGCATACTCTCTTTTGGTATTCAGAAAGAAATAGTGTTGTACGTTTCAAATATTCATACATGGAAAGCATCCTCTGAAAATCCTAAGGAAAAGCCAAAGCTGGAATTTGCAGATTCTTTGTTTAAGCGCCGTCTTAGTCAGATTACCCGCATAACAATTCAGGTTGTGCATGATTTGCTGGAAGAAGTGCCGGAGGCAAAAGATTGCAAGCAGGTTTTTGTTTCTTTTCGTGGAGAAATTGAACGGGAGTTCACAATAAATCAGGGAATAATCGAAGATACAGAAATTCTTCCTGCAGGATTTAGTCTTTCGGTTTTTAATACGCCGATTGCAGCAGCAAGTCTTTGTCTTGGACTTAAGAGCGGATATTCGGTAATTTATCCTTCTAAAAATGATTTTGTGGCAGGATTTACAGGAGCGGCAGCTCCAGTTCTTGCAGGTAGTGAAGAAAATGTTATTTTCGTTTATGCTGATGAATATGTTCCTGATTGTTACGGTGAACATCAGCCAAAGGAAAATAATCCTGTGGCTTTTGCATGTATTTTAAGTTCGCAAAAAAATCAGAATTCAGTTGGCGTGGAGAATGTGGCTGATTTTGCGGCAACTCCAATGGAATTTATAAAAAAGGTGACTTTAAATGGCTAAAGAATCGAAAGAAGAAATTAAGTCAAAGTACAATCACAAGGAACTTCCTCCTGTAAAATGGTACCGTTTTCCTTTGTGGTGTTACATGTGCTTTGCGAAGCTTTTTTGCTATGTTTTTTTTGGAACAGGTAGTGTTGTTCTTGCGCTTTTTGTGTTTCCATGGATTAGAGTTTTTCATAGGGATAAAGAAACCTTTCAGATAAAAGCTCGTGAATTTGTATCTGGTTCATTTAGATTTTTTACAAATGTAATGCGCTTTACAGGTTCGCTCAGAATCGTTGTTTCAAAGGAAGAGCGGGAACGTTTTAAGAATATTCATGGAAAAATCATAATTGCAAATCATCCGTCAATGCTGGATTTTGTTTTCATTATGTCGCTTGTACCAAATGCAAACTGTATTGTGAAGGGCGGACTTGCAAAATCAATTCTGGCTGGCGTTGTTCGTCAGTGCTACATTGTAAATACCCTTGATTTTAATCAGTTGTGCGAGCTTTGTAAGCAGACTATTGATAAGGGAAACAACGTGATTATCTTCCCTGAAGGAACAAGAACACCTCGTCATGGAAAAAATCCTTTTAAAAAAGGAGCTGCAAGAATTGCTTACTATGCAAAATGTGGTGTTCAGCCTGTAATTGTTGGAGGAAATGATAAGTACGGACTAGGAAAACATGATCCTTTCTGGTCTTATAATCATACTGAACGTTATATTTACGACTTAAAGCTTTTGCCAGAAATTCCTATTGATGAATACAAAAATTTAACAGAAACAATTGCTGCAAAACGTCTTACAGATAAAATGGACGAAGTTCTTTCGGCTGCAGTTCTTGAAAACGACGGTAAATATATAACCAACAGAGATAAAAACTAACTGTTTTTTGCTTTGGTTGATTTTTTATTTATATTTATGTAGTATGATAATCTACATAATTTTCGGAGAGTTGGAAGTTATGTAGATTTTTTATGGGAGTCAAAAATGGACGAACTTAAAAAAGAGATAAAAGAAGTAATTATTTCGACACTTCAGTTAGAAGATATTACACCAGAAAATATTGTGGATTCAGAACCGTTGTTTGGTGACGGACTTGGTCTTGATTCGATTGATGCTTTGGAACTTGGCGTTGGTTTGAAGAAGCATTTTGGCGTAAAATTTTCATCTGAAAGTTCAGATAATAAAAAGCATTTCGCATCAGTTGATGCTTTGGCTGAATATATTAATCAGGCTAGAGGTTAAAAAATGGCAAAAGACGAAATTTTTGACAAACTCAAAGGTATTCTTGTTGATGAATTTGAAATTGACGAAGGTTCTGTAACTCCAGAAGCTACATTGTTTGATGATTTGGAACTTGATTCAATCGATTCAATTGATTTGATTCAGAAAATGAAGGAATTTATGCCTGCTGGCACAAAGTTCGATCCTGCAATTTTCAAGACAGTAAAAACTGTTCAGGACGTAGTAGACGCTCTTGTTCCATACATGGGCTAATTAAAGAATTAATGAAAAAGTTCTTAAAAGTTCTTTTTTATGTAATTGCGGCAATTTATCCGGTATTGATGTTCACTATGTTTGTTGTGTTCAAAATGCCGGTTAGAGTTTTGTCGTTATGCGTGGTTGTTTTGGCTTGTGCTTTTTTCTTAAGCGCAACAGGCAATCGCAAATCTGACGCTGATTCAGAAAAGAAAGCGCTAGACTGGCGGCCAATGCTAAGTTCAGCGCTTTTTTTATTGGCAGGAATTCTCTGTTTTGTATTTAATGAAAAAATATTCTTAAAATTGTATTCGGTTGTAATAAATGCAACCTTGCTTTGTGTTTTTGGTTCCTCTTTGATTTTTAAACCAAATATAATTTTTAGATTTGCTTGTATTGGCGATAAATCTATAAAAAATTCGACTTATGAAAAAAATGTTGATAGTTATTGTAAAAAAGTAACTATCGTGTGGTGCGTTTTTTTTGTTGCAAATGGTTCAATTTCAGCTGTTACAGCTCTTTATAATTTTGGCAATGCAGAACTGAACGATAAGATTTGGTCCATTTACAATGGTGGAATTTCATATATTCTTATGGGACTGCTTTTTGCGGTTGAATATCTGGTTAGGATGCAGGTGGATAAAAAAATGGTAAAAACTTATTCTTTTACTAAATTTAAAGCTGATTCCAGAAAAGATGATTATGTTCTTTGTTTTGAAGGATCATGGTCAAAAAAGAATTATAAAACCTGGAAAGATTTTCTTATTGATTCTGCAAAAATTCGTGCAGTTGTTGAAAAAAATCAAAATGATGACTGGATTTTGCACTGTGAGGATTACTGGTATTTTTTGTGTACATTTGTGGCTCTCCTTCAGTGTAATAAAAGAATTCTGCTTACTCAAAATATTAGCGAAAGTTTTATAAAGGAAATAAAAAAAGAGGGTGTTGAGTTTATAACAGATCAGGTGGTTGAAAATACGTCTTATATTTCTATATCTCAGACAATTGAAATGACTTCTGCTCCTTCTGAAAAATATTATAGAGATGTTCCTGCTATAGATAGTGATACTACTAGAATTCTCTTGTATACCTCTGGGTCAACAGGACAGCCTAAAGCTGTTCCTCAGCGTATGACAGAATTTGAATTGGATAATGCTTTTATCATATCAAAATGGGCTGCGGAATGGACAAAAAGAAAAGTTGTTACGACTGTAAGTCAGCATCATATTTATGGCTTTTTGTTCAGCATGAGTTTGCCGTTTACTCTTGGAGTTCCATTCCGTAGAAAACGAATTGAAATTCCAGAAGAATTTGAAACTCTTAAAGATAGTGAATACATGATTATTGCTACACCAGCTTTTCTAAAAAGAACTGTAGAGTATATAGGCGACTATGATGCAAATTATTGGTTGCAGGAACCAAAAAATGTTCTGGGGCTAAAAAATCCTTGGATTTTTACAAGTGGTGGTGCAGTTTCTCCTGAATTAGCAGTAAAAACAATGAAAGTGTTTGGTTTTTGTCCTCTTGAAGTGTATGGCTCTACAGAAACTAGTGGAATTGCGTATCGGCAGCAATCTGTTGATCAGCAAAAATTTACACCATTTGATAATGCAAAATTATGGCTTGGAGAAGATGGTTGTCTGCGAATTATTTCTCCTTATATCAAAAATCCAGAAGGGTTTGCAACTTCTGATATAGCAGAATTTTTCCCTGATGGCAGGTTTATTTTGAAAGGACGCTCAGATTCTATAGTAAAAATAGAAGAAAAGCGTATTTCAATGACAGAAATTGAAAACAGGTTGTTGCAGTCTGGCTTGATTTCTGATGTAAAAGTTATTGCTCTTAGCAATGATGTTCGGCAATATCTTGCTGCTGCGGTAGTTCTAAATGCAGAGGGAAAAACAAAATTTAAAGATACAGAAAAATATCTTATTAATAGATTTTTTCATGATTATCTTATGCAGTATTTTGAAAATGTGGTTATTCCTAAAAAATGGCGTTTTTTGGAGTTTATTCCTGTAGATGTTCAGGGGAAAAAGCACAAAGAAGAAATTGCAGCACTTTTTAATGATAAAAAATAATTTTAATACCTGCGGAAAAAGGTAGTCTAAAAATCGCAATCATGCATTTAAAAATCCAAAATTGCAATTTTTAGAGGTTATTATTATAATTTTTACTTTATATGGGAGATTATATGGCTCAGAATGTACATGACATTACGAATGAAAAAATCTTATTAAGAGAAGACAATAAAATTTCATTGGAATTCATTATTCCTGCAACCAGCGATTTTTTTGATGGTCATTTTCCAGAATTTAAGCTTTTGCCAGCTGTTGCTCAATTTGAAGTAATTACACGATTTTCTCGTAAATATTTTGGAACTCAGAGATATATTCCAAATATTAAGCGTATAAAATTTTCTGCGCCAATTCTTCCAGATTCAAAGATAAAGCTTGATTTGGAACACAAAGTAGAAAAAGGAACAGTTACTTTTAATATGGCTGATTCTGATAATGCTGAACATGTTTATTCTTCTGGCTCTTTTAGTGTTATTGCAGAATAGGACATTAAGTTATGAGATACGGTTTTGTAATTCCTGTTTATAACCATGGTTCCACATTAGAGTCAGTTGTACAAAAACTTACAGTTCATAATTTACCAATAATCGTTATTGATGATGGTAATGATGAGTATAATAAGGCTTTTATTAAATTAGTGGCAGAAAAATATCCGCTTGTAGATGTAGTGGTGCATAAAAAAAATTGCGGAAAAGGAAAGTCTGTTGCCAGTGGAATTTTTAGGGCTAACGAAATAGGACTTACACATGTTTTTCAGATTGATTCTGACGGGCAGCATGATACTGACCGTGTAAAAAAATTTATAGAAAAATCAAAAGAAAACCCGGATGCTGTAATTTGTGGGTATCCAGAATATGATAAGGATGCTCCAAAACATCGTGTAAATGGTAGAAAAATTGCCAATGGCTGGGTTCATTTTGTGTGTCTTTCTAATGAAATAAAAGATGCTATGATAGGATTTAGAGTTTATCCTGTTGCGCCATATCTTAAGCTCTTGAAAAGTCATGCTTTTATTGATTCCAGAATGGGCTGCGATATTGATGTTCTTGTCAGATTAAGTTGGCTTGGTATACGAATTATTTCTGAATCTGTAAAAGTTAGTTATCCTGCAGATGGAATTTCAAATTTCCGTATGGTTAGTGATAATCTTCGTATCGCAGGGACTTATACACGTCTTTGTTTGGGAATGTTTATACGTTTTCCAATTATTATTTATAGAAATTTAAAGAAAAATAAATAATGTCAGAAATTGAAGAAAAACAGCTTCATTGGGCTGATGAAAAAGAAGTAATAAAATCAAATAAACCTCTTTTGCTGCTTTTTTTATTGATGAAGCATTTTCCTAATTTTGTTGTATATATATTGATTTTTCCAATCGCTTTTTTTTATTTTGTCTGTTCAAAACGAGCAAGAACGGAATGTATTCTGTATCAAAAGAATTTAAAATCCTATACAAAGGGATGCAGCCCCAAACGAATAAGTGCTTTTAAGCAAATTCTTTCTTTTTCTCTTTGCGTAATGGAAAAGATGGAAGGCTGGCTGGGAAATATAAAATATGACAAGATTATTTGTCATGATGATGATTTAAATGAATTAAAAAGTAGCCTTGAAAATAAAAAAGGTGCACTTCTAATTGGTTCTCATCTTGGAAATATTGAACTTCTTAGAAGTCTTTCTAGTTTTGGTGAACATGGAGTAAGTCACGCAATTCCGGTTACAACAATAATGGAATTAAAAGCTACAGAGATGTTTAACCGTACTTTGCATGAAATTAATCCTGAAGTGGATATTAATGTTATTAATCCTACTGATATTAATCCGGATACGATTATTAAGCTGCAGGAAACAATCGAAAAAGGCGGTCTGGTAGTTATTGCGGGAGACAGAACTAGTGCCAGAGCTAGAGACAGGTTTATTCGCACTGATTTTCTTGGCAATCAGGCGGATTTTCCTTATGGTGTTTTCTTAATTGCTGCTTTGTTAAAGTGTCCTGTTTATTTTTGTTTTGGTTTAAGAAATAAAACTGTAACTTTATTTCCTAAATATCATATGTTTGTAGAACGTTCAAAAGTGATTTTTGACTGTTCCCGCAAGGAGCGTGAGCAGCGAATAGAAGAGCTTTGTGACGAATTTGTGAGAAATCTGGAGAAGTTTTGCGAAAGGTTTCCGTTTCAATGGTATAATTTTTATAACTTTTGGCTGTTACGAGATTGAACATGCAAGGCTGGAGGGGGAAGAATAAAGGAAGAACTTCTGAACGAAGTTCTTCTATGAAATCAGAGCATTAAAAAATGCGAGACTCGCATTTTTTAATGGCATCTCAGGTATAATTTTTATAATTTCTGGTTGTTGCGAGATTGAGTTTGCAAGGCTGGAGGGGGAAGGAATAAGGAAGAACTTCTGAACGAAGTTCTTCTATAAAATCAGAGCATTAAAAAATGCGAGACTCGCATTTTTTAATGGCATCTCAGGTATAATTTCTATAACTTCTGGCTGTTACGAGATTGAGTTTGCAAGGCTGGAGAGTGAAGAAAAAAGAGGGGTGTCCCAAAAGTAATGAGTGTAGCGCTCATTGAGCTCGTCGAAATGACTGCTACACTAAATGTGGTGGTTTCGATAAACTCAACCACCGTAATGCAAACTTATTGGACAGCCTCTCTATAAAATCAGAGCATTAAAAAATGCTGCGAGACTCGCATTTTTTAATGGCATCTCAGGTATAATTTCTATAACTTTTGGCTGTTACGAAATTGAATTTGCAAGGCTGGAGGGGGAAGGAATTAAGGAAGAACTTCTGGATGGGGCGGATTATGAAAGATAAATATTTTGTTAGTGAAGAAACTATTATAACTGCTGAATTTTTTGATGTGGACGCAATGAATATTGTGTGGCATGGAAATTATGTTAAGTTTATGGAAATTGCACGATGCCGTTTACTGAATAAAATAGGATATGGTTACAAGGAAATGGTAAAAGAAGGCTTTGTGTATCCAGTGACAGGAATAAATTTAAAATACGTTCGTTCAGTATATTTTGAAGATAATATAACAGTAAAAACATATCTGACGGAATATGAAAATTGTATTAAAATAAAATATGAAATATATAATGAAAAGAATGAGCTTTGTACAAAGGCAGAATCTACACAGATGTGCATGAATTCAAAGACAAATGAATCATTGTTTGTCAGTTCTCCATGGTTAATTCAGAGAGTTGAAAAATATATTTCGGAGCATAAGGAATAAAATATGAAAAAAATAGTGGCATTTATTTTTTCTGTTATTTTTGCATCATCGTTGTTTGCAGAAACATTTGATTCAGTTTGCGAAAATCTTTCAAAACATCCTATTATGACTGGGAGATTCAGCCAGGTAAAAACCATTTCATCTGTGAACAGGCAGATGAAGTCTAATGGAACTTTTATTTTTAGCCTTGATGGAATTATGTGGAAAACAGAAAAACCATTTGCATCTTCAATGGTGGTTGGAATGACAAGTGTTGTTCAGACTCTTGCTAATGGTAAACAGACTGTTATAGATGCATCTTCAAATCAGATTTTTACAAGTATTTCTACAACATTAAGTGCAATGTTTGGGGGAAATGCAGAAACCCTTAGAGCAAATTTTGATGTTGATTTTGATGTAAAAGATAATTTGTGGAATGCAAAATTGAATCCTAAAAATAATGATGTTGCAAAAATCTTAAAATCTCTGGAAATTTCTGGAAATATTGCAGCAGATTCAGCAGATTTAAATAAAATTGTAATGTCTGAAGCAAATGGCGATAAAATTGAATATACATTTACCGAGCAAAAATATCCAAAGGAATTAACTGTTGATGAAAAAGCTTACTTCACTGCAAAATAAAACTTTTTTTTATATCTGGCTTTTCTTTCATGCCTTTATATTCGCAGGCTTTGCTTTTATGTTTGGAACAAAAAAAGCAATAGTAATTGACAGCGATCTTTTTAATATGCTTCCAAAACCTGTTATGGGAAAAGCTCTTGAAGCGGCTGATGAAAGGCTTATGGAATTAACTGCACAAAATGTTTTTATACTTGTTTCCAATCCAGATTTTGCAGAAGCAAAACGAGTTGCATCTGTTGTTTATGATAATTTAAAGGATAGTGATAAGTTTAAATCAGTTAGTTTATATCAGGATACAGATTCTTTTGGAAAAATTTTAGAGTTCATTGATAACTACAAATATAATTTATTGGATCAGAATACAATTGACGAATTGAATTCAGAAGGTGGCGCAGAAACTTTTGCGCAGGATGCACTTTCTAAAGCTTACGGGGCATTTACGATTACGCCATTGGAAAATCTTGAACATGATCCATTTATGCTTGCAGAAACAGATTTACTGAATTATTTGCAACAACTTCAAAACAGCGGTACAAAAATGTCGCTGAAAGACGGTGTGCTTGCCAGCGAAGCTGATGGCAGATGGTATGTTATGGTGCGGGGGGTTCTAAACAAACAGGGAACTGCACTGGCAAGTAAATCAAATGCTGTAGTTCAAATTCATAATGTTTGTGATTCACTGGAAAAAGGTGAAACAAGATTTATTTATTCAGGAACTACATTTCACAGCTATAAAAGCTCTTCGAATGCAACAAAAGAAATTTCAATCATAACATCAGTTTCAATGGTGGTTGTGCTTGTAATTCTTCTTATGATTTTTAAGAGTCCTACACCAATAGTTTTTAGTCTTGGTTCTATCGTCTGGTCAAGTATAACTGCAATTCTTGCAACTTTGGCTTTTTTTGGCAAAATGCATATTCTTACGCTTGTATTTGGAACATCGCTAATCGGTTCTTGTATAGATTACAGTTTACATTATTTTATTAACTGGAAGGGAAATCTTTCTTGTCACAAAGGATATCAGGTTAGAAATCATCTTGTTAAAGGTTTGTTTCTTTCTTTAGTTTCTACAGTTTTATGCTATTTTATTCTTGTTTTTGCGCCATTTAATCTATTAAAGCAGATGGCCGTTTTTAGCATGAGCGGAATTATTTCTTCGTTCCTTTCTGTTATATGTATTTATCCGTTTATAAAGGTTCCAGAGAATAATCGTAATATTTCATTTATAAAATATTATTCAACTCCAAGCTGGTACAATAAAAAATTTGTTGGTCGCATTTCTATAACAGTGATGTTTGTTGTTTCCATTTTTATTTTATTAGTCTGTAACAAAAACGTAAAAATAGAAAACAATCTTTCGCGTCTTTATAAGATGGAAGGGCGTGAAATGGAAAACGAAAAGGAAGCTGCAAAGATTCTTCAGTATAATCCAAATGGCTGGTTTATTGTTAGCGGAAATTCTCCGGAAGAAACATTGCAGCATGAAGAAGCTGTTGCTGAAAAATTGCGGATTATGAATGCAGGTAAGGAAAAAGGCGGTTTTGTATGTACTTCTGCGTACATTCCGTCTATAAAACATCAGCGAGAGTCTAGAGAAGCTGCAAAAAAACTTATGTCATTGGCAGAGGAGCAGTACGAATATCTGGGGTATAACCCGGCAATGGCAAAAAATCTAAAAGAAGACTTTGATGCTGGCAGCGAAAATTTTGTGGAAATCGGTAAAAATGTGCCAGAATATCTTTCTTCTTTGATAAATTCTGCATGGCTTGGAGAAATAGAAGGCAAATATTATTCCGTAATTCTACCAGTGAATGTTCTTGATTTTGAAGGTTATAAAGCTCTTGCAGATAATACAAACGTTTTCTTTATAAGTAAAGTTCGTTCCATGAATGCAGATTTGGATAGACTTTCTTCGATGATTTTGAAATTATTTGCAATTGTCTATGTGATTTTGTTCATTATTTTAAAATTCTTTTACTCGTTTAAACAGACTTGTAAAATTATTTCAGTTCCTTTGCTGATTGTCTTATGGACAGCAGCTGTTTTTGCTATGTGTGGAATTCATTTTGAATTTTTCTCCATTACAGGAATGATTCTTGTATTCGGATTGGGGCTTGATTACGTTATTTACATGATTGAAAACGAAAAGCGGCAGATAAAAACGTCCGATGCAAAACTTGAACCTTTTGCCATTGCTCTCTCATTTGTAACGACTGCGGTTTCCTTTGGGGCTTTAGCATTAAGTAAATTTGTTCCTGTGCATATGATTGGAATGGCAATTTTTATTGGTTTGGTAACAGCTTTTGTGAGTACTTTCTTCTATACTAGAGCTGATTTCTAACTGCTTTTCCAGAGAATTTATAATGCATAAAATTGATTTTTATAATCCCATTTGGGGCTGCCCCAAAAGTATAAATTGTAGTGGTCTTTGAGCCTTTCGACAGGTGGTTCCTGAGCCTGTCGAAGGGCTCAGGAATCACCTGTCGAAATGACTATCACACTAAATGTGGTGGTTTCGACAAGCTCAACCACCGCAATACAAACTTATTGGATAGCCCCCAGTCAGGAACCACCTGTCGAAATGACTGCTACACTAAATGTGGTGGTTTCGATAAACTCAACCACCGTATTTTTAATTTTCAAAAAACTCGGATTTCGGGCTATTTAATATCAATGTTTTGAATTTTATAAAATGGAATTACAGGTTCCTGATTTGATTTGTGTTCACCAATTATTTTTTCCATCCATA
>JAFOCI010000097.1 GCA_017381365.1 Treponema sp. | reverse complement strand
TTTAGCACTTACATCAGCGAACAATGCTGCTGACATCAATGCCAAAACCGAGATGAAAGCGAATAATTTTTTCATCTTTTCCTCCAAATTTTGTTTTAGACACTTTTTTTGATGCTGCGGGGTAGACAGATTAGCGGTTATAGAAAGTAAAATTATTTATTTTGACATGTTGACTAAAAATGTCAAAATAAATATCTTTAAATAGTATAGAATCAGGTTTATAATAGAAATAATTATTCTTTGTGGAGTTTTTAATGGCACAGCGTAGAGTTGTAATTACTGGCTTAGGAGCCGTAAGTCCTGTTGGTAATAACGTTAAGGACAGTTGGGAAAATATCAAGGCTGGTAAGAGTGGTGTAGATAAAATTACTCTTTTTGATGCTTCTGATTATCCTGTGCAGATTGCAGCCGAAGTAAAAGAGTTTAATCTTGAATCCTATGGCGTTGATCGCAAAGCTATGCGTAAAATGAATCGTCAGACTAAATTTTTGCTTGGTGCTTGTATAGAAGCTGTGAATGACGCCGGGTACACAAAAGAATCTATTGGAAAAGAAAATATTGGGATTACAAACGGCGTTGGAATTGGTTTGAACGAAGCTGTTGAAGCTGGTTACAAAAAGTATTATGACCCTGCCGCTGGTGTAAACCGTTTGCCTCCATTAACAGCCCCTTTGGCATTGAACAACGAGGCTGCTGCAAACGTAAGTATGTATTTTGGAATTACTGGTCCTTCCTGGACTTTGTCTACAGCTTGTTCCTCTGGAACAGATTCAATTGGTCTTGCTCTTGATATGATTCGTGGGGGGCGAATGGATATGGCTCTTGCCTGTGGTTCTGACGCAGACATTACTGGTTTTAATATCGGTTGTTATCAGGTTTTGCAGGCTTTGTGTCAGAATTTTAATGACAATCCAAAAGAAGCCAGCCGTCCTTTTGATAAAAATCGCTGCGGCTTTGTTATGGGCGAAGGCGCAGCTGTTCTTGTTCTTGAAGAGCTTGAACATGCAAAGGCTCGTGGTGCCCGCATTTATGCAGAAGTTGCTGGTTTTGGTGCAACAAATGATGCTTATCACATTACAGCTCCTCGGGAAGATGGTTCTGGTGGTGCAAAGGCTATGCAGCTGGCGCTAAAAGATGCTGGAATGATTCCTGAACAGATTCAGTATTATAATGCTCATGGAACTTCTACAAGCGCAAATGATTCTGCTGAAACAAAAATGCTTAAAACTGTTTTCGGTTCATATGCTTATAAGCTGCATGTTTCTTCTACAAAATCAGAAACTGGCCACATGATTGGTGCTGCCGGCACAATGGAAGCTTTGGTTTGTGTAAAAGCAATTGAAGAGGGGTTTGTTCCTCCAACAGCAAATCTTGAAGTTCCTGATTTGGAACATGGTTGTGACCTTGATTATACTCCAGGAACAGGTGTAAAAGCAGAAATTAAAGCTGCTGCAAGCTGTTCGTTGGGGTTCGGTGGGCACAATGGATGTATTATCATAAAAAAATATGAATAATGCATAGCTTGAACGAGCGAAGATAGGATAGAGACTCGCTGGATGTCTCTCGATCGGAGAATGAGTTATGAATAGGACTTGGGCGCGGTTTGCGCGGTAAAGAATCTTACGCCTGATTTGGAGGGGGAGCGGCGTTGCCGCGACGTGCGGAATACAGCTTGCTGTATGGAGCACCGGCCGTGAGGGTAAGCCCGTAAAAGCAGGTTTGCGAAAGAAATTTCGTCCAAAAAATAGAAAATTATTGATTTTAGGAGAATCATTATGGCAATTATTAAACCAATGGTAAGAAGCAGTATGTGTATCAATTCGCATCCTGTTGGATGTGCAAAAGACTGTGAACGTCAGATTGAATACGTTTTGGCTCAGAAAGCAAAGCGTGGAATTAAGTCTGTAAAAGAAGGCGGAAACGGTCCTAAGCTTGTACTGGTTCTTGGTTGTTCTACAGGTTATGGTTTGGCTAGCCGAATTTCTGCTGCTTTTGAATATGGTGCAGATACTCTTGGTGTTTCATTTGAAAAGGCTGCTACTACAAATAAAGGTGGTACTCCAGGTTGGTACAACAATGCTGCTTTTGACCGTGCTGCAGAAAAAGCTGGTCTTTATTCTAAGACTTTCAGTGCAGATGCTTTTAGTCACGAAACTCGCGCTATGATGATTGAAGAAATCAAAAAAACTGGCAAGAAGGTTGATCTTGTAGTTTATTCTTTGGCTTCTCCTGTTCGTTCTGATCCAGATAAAATTGATCCTAACAGCCCTGATGGAGCTCATGTTCTTTATAAATCTGTAATTAAACCAATTGGTCAGACTTATTCAGGTCTTGGTCTTGATATTATGACTAAGACTCTTAAGGAATCTACTGCTGAGCCTGCTACAGAAGAAGAAATTGCAAACACTGTAAAGGTTATGGGTGGTGAAGACTGGAAGCTTTGGATGGATGCTCTTTCTGCTGCTGATGTTCTTGCTGAAGGCTGCCGCACTGTTGCTTATTCTTACATTGGACCAAAACTGAGCCATGCTATTTACCGAGACGGTACTATTGGTCAGGCTAAGAAAGATCTTGAAGCTACTGCTCAGGTTATGGATAAGGAACTTAAGGCTAAGCTTGGTGGAGCAGCTTATGTTTCTGTAAACAAGGGGCTTGTAACTCGTTCTTCTGCTGTTATTCCTATTATTTCTATTTACCTTTCAATCTTGTTCAAGGTTATGAAAGCTAAGGGAACTCACGAAGGTTGTATTGAACAGATGGAACGTTTGTTTGCTGAACGTCTTTACACTGGTGAAAACTTTGGTCCTGGCGTTGTTCCTGTTGATTCTGAAAACCGTATCCGCGTTGATGACTGGGAAATGGCTGATGATGTTCAGGCTGAAGTTGCAAAACTTATGGATGGTGTAACAGAAGAAAACATTGCAGAACGTGGTGATCTTGAAGGTTATAAACACGACTTCCTTAACATCAACGGATTTGATGTGGCTGGCGTTGATTATAATAAAGACGTAACTGATATGTCTTCTTTGGACTAAAAAGGCTTTTGCGGATTTACGATTCGCTGGATGAATCTGATTTTTTGAAAATGCTGACTTATTGTAAGTCGGCATTTTTTTTTATACACTTGCACTATGAAAGTTTATTTTATGCGACATGGTGAAACCGACTGGAATATTGTAAAGCGACTTCAGGGAACAACAGATATTCCGCTCAATGAAAATGGAATCTCTCTGGCAAAAATTTCCGCAGAAAATATGAAAAATGCAGGCATTCAGTTTGATGAAATTTTTTCCAGCCCATTGAATCGTGCAGTTCACACAGCAGAAATTATAAATGAAAAATATTCATGCACTATAAAAACTGATGAACGCATAAAAGAATTTAATTTTGGCCAGGCGGAAGGACACACATTTGATGAAGTAAAAACTTCTCCTGAATTTATAAGTGTCAGGAACTGGTTTTTGAATCCTTCTGAATACACAGCCGCTTTGGGCGCAGAAAGCTATGAAACGTTTTTTGGCAGACTTCAAAACTTTTTAGATGAAGAAATTCTTCCATTAGAAAATAAAATGGATTCAGTTTTAATTGTTTGCCATGGTGGAGTAGTGCGGGGACTTTTAAAAGTCATGCTGGAATGGTCAATAGAAAAATTTGCCGACACAAAAATTCCAAATTGCGGCGTAAACCTTGTAAATTTAAAAGACGGAAAATTTTCTCTGGAATATACAGCAAAAACTTTTTACTGACGGACTACACTCAAGAATTATGCCCAACAACTCTGTTTTTGCCGTTTCTTTTTCCTATATAGAGATTTTTATCGGCAATTGCAAACAATTTTTCTGGGGTGCTGCCAGGTGTATACGAAGCAACTCCAACTGTAGCCGTAATTTTAATCTGATGTTCGTTGTATTCAATAGTCTGGTATTCGATTTCAGCTCTAATTCGCTCTGCAATTTTCATTGACATTTCGTAATCAGTTTTTAGCAGAACAAGAATTTCTTCACCGCCCCGCCTGAAAACGTAATCCTTGCTTTTTACGCCCTTAAAAATAACGCGGGCAGCCATTTTTAAAACTTCATCACCGCAATCATGACCGTAGGTATCGTTAATCTGTTTGAAATTGTCTAAATCAAAAAGCAGCAGACAGAATGGTTCATTTTTTGAATTTGCACGTTCAATAGAGTTGTTTACATAGCGTAAAAGATTACGGCGATTCAGAAGATGAGTTAAAGTATCATAATTAATAAGCTCTGCGATTTTATCAAGAGATGCAAAAAGTGCCAGCAGAATCAAAGTGATAAAAATAATGGTGCCAATTATGATGGTTGCATAATCCTGCAAGAATTCAGAAAACTCATATTTTTTGCTTTTTATAGAGTATTCTGAAAGAACTGATGATAATTCAGTTTTGGGAATACTTGCAATGAGCTTGTTCAAAATTGAAATCAGGCAAGTTGAGTTTTTATTTGTGGCAAATGCAAGTCTCATTCTGTTAGGAAGTTCAAAAAAGCGCAAATGTTTGTATTTTTGTCTTCCATGAAGGCTATTTGTAGTTCTATAGTTGTTAAAAACTGTACCAGATACTTTTCCGCTAAGAACAGCATTTATGCATTTTTCCTGACTGTCGAATTCAATACATTCCGAATCAGGGTAGAATTTTTTTATAAGTCGCAAAGAACGTCTGTCTTTTAAAACCGCAATCTTTTCCATAAATTTAGTGGAAGCGTTCTGATTGAAAATGTAACTTGTGCTGAGTTCCGTTATCGGTGCAGAAAGTGAGATATTTTGCTTTTCTGCTTCATACAAATCATAAATGTACGGAAATGCCAGATCAATTTCACCATTTTTTAAGGCTTCTGTAAGCTGGGTATAATTTTCGTAATGTTTATATTCCAGAGAAATATTTCTGATTCCAAAAGAAATCATCAAGTAGTTCATTAAATAATGGGAAAGTCCTTCATAACGCTGTAAGTTCTTGTCAAAACTTGAAAAAGGAAAATCGTCTGTAAGGCCTCTGATAACGATTTTATTACGGTTGTTAAGCCATTTAATTTCATTTGTGGTCAGTTCTTTAGAAAGCGGAATATTTTTAAAATGCTGAACCCAAAGATTTTTGCAGAAATATGGATTGGTTACATAAATTTCATTTAGTGCGGAATTCAACTCTGCCAGAAGATCAGGCCTGCTTTTTGTAACAACAGTATAAAAATCAGATTCTCCAACTTTTGCAACTGGATTCCAGTTTTTTTCGGCATTAGTATCAATATCAAGAAATAAATCGAACTCTTTATTTGCAAAAGCTTCTGTTAAATCAGCATCGTGGTCAAATTCTGTGATTTTAAAATTCAGGTTATGATTTTTCTGCCATTTCTTAAAAACAGAATATTGGAATGCATCGTGTTTTAGTGCAAGACGTTTTCCTTCAAATGTACTGTAGTTTCCAGCATCTATTTGAGTATCAGGATTTACACAATATAGATAATAAGTTTCGGTTCCCATAGTTAATTCAGGAAACAAAACATTTTTTTCGCGTTCAGGATTATAAGAAACGTCTGTCAGAATATCTATTTCACCAGTCAAAAGCTTATTGTAAAGCTCATTCCAATTACCGTAAACGTATTCGTATTCCCAGCCAGTGTAAGAAGCAATAGTCTGAAGATATTCATAAGCGTATCCGTCTTTTGGATCTTCAGGACCAAATCCAGACATAAAATCACCGCTGTCAATGTAATAACCGGTTTTTACGGTTTTTGCAGAAATGCAGAAAGTAGAAAAAAATATAAGACAAAAAGAATAAATAAACTTTCTCATGTCTTAAATTATCGGTGATTTTTAAAAAAAATTATACAAAAAAGTGAAATTAAAAAACGCAATGAAAATTATTTTCATAATTCATATTCTTTGTTATACTTAGAGAAAATTGATTGAGGTTTTAGCTATGTTAAAAGGTCGTCATTTAATTGAACCTGGTGATTTAACTGTTTCAGAAATTGAAGAAATTTGTTCTCTGGCAGAACAGATGATTGTTGATCCAAATGCATTTCAAGATGTGTGTCGCGGGAAAATTCTTGCGACACTTTTTTTTGAGCCAAGCACAAGAACTCGCCTCTCTTTTGAAGCCGCAATGCTCCATTTAGGCGGAACAGTAGAAGGTTTTGCAGATGCTTCTGTAACTTCAGGAACAAAAGGAGAAACTTTGGCAGATACAATCAGAGTTGTTTCTTCTTATGTTGATGTAATTGCAATGCGAAATCCAAAAGAAGGTGCCGCTCTTCTGGCAAGTAAATATTCTCCAGTACCAATCATTAATGCCGGTGACGGTGGACATAGTCATCCAACTCAGACACTTACAGACCTTGTAACAATTCGCCGCCTTTTAGGAGATTACGAAGGACTTACAATCGGTTTTTGTGGCGACTTAAAATTCGGACGTACAGTACATTCACTCACACAGGCAATGAGCCGCTACAATAACGTTAAATTTGTATTCATCAGTCCAAAAGAACTCTGTATGCCAGATTACATGATAAAAACTCTGGATGCAAGCAATATAAAATACACAACAGCAGAACGCCTGGAAGATGTAATGGGCGATCTTGATGTTCTTTATATGACACGGGTTCAGAAAGAAAGGTTTTTCAACGAACAGGATTACATTCGTCTTAAGGACAGTTATATTCTTGACCATGAAAAAATGAAGCTTGCAAAACAGCGAATGATAGTTCTTCATCCTCTTCCACGTGTCAATGAAATCGCACCAGAAGTAGACGACGACCCAAGAGCAGCATATTTCAAACAGGTAAAATTCGGAATGTATGCCCGCATGGCACTTATTTCAAAAGTAACAGGATGTCTTTAATTAAAGGGATTAAAAGAAAGGTGATTTTATGTTAAATGTAGATACAATAAAAAACGGACTTGTAATTGATCACATCCGTTCTGGTTCAGGATGGCGGATTTTCCAGTGGCTGGGTCTCGATAAAGCGCCATTCAGCTCGGCTCTAATAATGAATGTTCCTTCAAAAAAGACAGGAAAAAAAGACATTATTAAAATTGAAAACGTAATGGACATAGATTTTTCCGTACTCGGATTCATTGACCCAAATATTTGCGTAAACGTAATTAGGGACGAAAAAATATCACGCAAAATTAAAATGGAACTTCCAACAAGAGTACAGAACGTATTTAAATGCAAAAATCCTCGATGTATAACAATTTCAGAGCATTACATAAAACCAAACTTTCTGCTCGTAGATAAGGCAAATGGCCTTTATAGATGCGAATACTGCGATACACTTTACAAAGCCGGTGAAGAAGTTCAGCGCATAGAAGTGTAAAAAATAAAAGTAAGGACAGAACCATGACAAATGCATTGCTGATTTTTAATGCCAGGTTACTCGATGAAAATATTGATACTCCAGGCTGCATACTTTCTGTAGGCGGCAAAATCCGTGCCGTTTTTCAAGGATATTTTACAGATTCAAAGACAGCCGAAAATCTGGCAAATTCAGTATTGCAGGAGGATGGGCTTATTCAGAATACACGTCTTGAAACTTTTGACGCACATGGGCTTACCGTTACGCCAAGTTTTATAGACATGCACGTACATTTCCGCGATCCGGGCCTTACTCAAAAAGAAGATTTGAACAGTGGCCTTCATGCAGCCGTTGCTGGCGGATACGGAACAGTAGTTGCAATGCCAAATACAAATCCAGTGATTTCTTCTTATGAAGCAGCAAAAGACGTAATGAAACGGGGGGCAGCTTTAGGCCTTGCAAATATTTTCCAGTCAGTCAGCATTACAGCCGGTTTTGAAGGTAAAGATATTACCCATCTTGAAAATCTGAACCGGGAAGAAATTCCTCTTATCACGGAAGATGGTCACGAAGTTGCATCAAGTGCCGTCATGTACAATGCAATGAAAATCGCCGGCGAAAAAAATATAATTGTATCCTGTCATTGCGAAGACCCGGATTTAGCTGCAGCCGCCCGTCCACATCGACAGCATGCCCTTGAAATAATGGAAAAATGGCATCTTCCAGCCTGGGGCGGCACCCAGACAGACATGAGCCACATTCCGCAGGAAGTAATTTCCGAAATTGATACGTCCCTCACAGAAGCAAACCAGCTCTTGATGATGGCTGAAGATATCTGTACTGAACGCAACATACAGTTAGCCCGTCAGGCAGGATGTCATGTTCATATGTGCCATGTAAGCACAGCAGGCGCAATCCAGGCAATTCGCCGTGCAAAAGAAGAACTCTCTGATGAATCCGCAGATTTCTATACAGACATGGCAGATGCCGCCTACGAAGCAACCGAAGAAGGCCGCCGTTTCCAGCCAATTCCAGCCGTAGAACATGGATTTTCCGTAACCTGCGAAGTTACCCCTCATCACATCGCACTCTGCGGCACAGAAGAACCAGATATCACGGGCCTCGTAAATCCGCCGCTCCGCAGTGAAGAAGACCGCCTCTTTATAATAGACGCAATCCGCAACGGTACAGTTGACTGCATAGCCACCGACCACGCTCCACACACGCTGGAAGACAAAGCAAAAGGCGCTCCAGGCTTTACCGGCATCGAATCAAGCTACGGCGTATGCAACACCGTTCTCGTAAAAGAAGGCCAGATATCTGCCCGCCGGCTATCACAGTTAATGTCCGCAAATCCAGCCCGAATCTTGCATCTCAACAAAGGTCTTCTAAAGCCAGGTTATGACACCGATTTGACCCTCGTAAATCCCGACGAACAATGGGTGGTTGACTCCCGTCTTTTCTGCAGTAAAGGCAAGGCAACTCCTTTTGAAGGCTGCACTCTTACCGGCAAAGTAAAAGCCGTTATCATCTCCGGCCGAAAAATTTTCGAAAGCTAAAATCCAGGAGGCTGTCCAATAAGTTTGCATTACGGTGGTTGAGTTTATCGAAACCACCACATTTAGTGTAGCAGTCATTACTTTTGGGACAGTCCCTTTTTTTATTTAACAGGGCGCAAATCTTCTTTGCCAGGGGTGTTCCGGGGTTCCGCTCCCGCTCATTACTCCGCTTCACTAACGTTCCGCTCCGTAACCCGCTGCGGCACAGCCTCCGCGGGCCCCTCCATACCCCCGCGCAGGTTCCCTTGTCTCAATGCCGCCAGTTCCGCTGCTGCCATATACGGTTATAAAAAAGAAATATATATAAAAATAAAAGAAACAAAACAAACAAAACAAAAAAG
>JAFOCI010000096.1 GCA_017381365.1 Treponema sp. | reverse complement strand
TTTTCCTTAGGGCGTTGAGGCTGTCCAATAAGTTTGCATTACGGTGGTTGAGGTTATCGAAACCACCACATTTAGTGTAGCAGTCATTTCGACGAGTGGTTCCTGAGCCCTTCGACAGGCTCAGGAACCACCTGTCGAAGGGCTCAATGAGCGCTACACTCATTACTTTTGGGACAGCTGTCGCTACGTTCCGGGTTCCGCTACGCTCATTCCTGCGCTTCGCTCCGGAACGCCTCCGGCGCCCTGCACATCGTCTAACGCATGGCAAAAAAATCAACAGAGCGCACCGAAATACACAGATTGGCACATATTTTTTTCTTTGTAAATCCGTGTCCTATCTGTAGCTATTCCCCCATCCGCATTCATCTGCAGATAAATTCTCTCTGCGCTCCTCTAGAATCTAAAATTACCTATATTTTTTCTTCAATGAATTATAAGTCTTTTCTAATTCTTCAAAAAAATTTGTAAATTTTCTATCTTCAGGTTTAACATACCCTTCTGGCAAAAAAAGATTGTAAATTTCTATATCTAGAGCAGCAGCCAGCTTTTCAACACTTTCTGGCGAAACCCATTTTTTTCCATTTTCAATATCACTAATGAATGTAAAAGTCATGCCTACAGTTTCAGCTAACTGCATCTGGGACATTTTTTTATTTTTTCTTAACCGTTTTAAATTATAGCCAAATAAACATTTTACATCGTCATTCATTAAACTTAATCTCTTAGCTTAATATTTTAACTATCCGATTGACTTTTTTTTCTAACTACTATTAGCATAAACTTTATACTATTAGAATAAATACAGGAGATATTTATGAAATCAAAATTTTTATTGGGAATGTTGCCATTTGCATCATTCATTATTTTATCTTTTGTGTGTGCGTCAAAACCAACTATTATTGCTGAAGATTATATTCATAGTTCTGACAAGGATTTACTAACTGGAATTAAATATGTTATGTCAACATCGCCAGATTTTTTTTCAGAGTCAACTTTCTCAGTTGCTGACAGAGTAAATAATGAATATACGATTAAAAAAGTCAAAACAAAATTAGTTTATACTCAGAAAGTAATTTCAACTGCTACAGGTATTCCATACAACAAAAACTTTTATACTTTCTGTCACACTGACGTGACTATAAAACTATCCTCTGCAAATACATTGTTATTTTCTTACAACAATCCTCAAGATATTCCAGCAGACTTAGTTATTAGTGGAATCATTAATAAAGAAAATTTCTTGGAACACGTATCAGATGTTGATATTCCAGATTTATTCAATACAAAATTACCAGTAGTAATGTCTGATTCATCTATCTACAATAATGTATATGAATCTCTTGAAAAAGACCCATTATTTATTTTCCTTACAGCTGATAATCTTACATCAATTGCATTGAAATCATATATCAAATCTTTGGAAGAAAAGAAATATACATTTGAATTAAGAGTTGGTGAAATAAGCGAAAACAAATCAACAGAATATGGAAATTATTCATATAAAATTTCTTCCTATTGCGAACCAAATGCATTAGGTCAGTCACGTATAATTTATTTCCTTACAAACAATGATCGTCTGGCATATTCTAAGAAAGGTGACAAAGTCATTTGCTCTGGAAAGATTGCCAATATATTTATAAATACTATAAATGAAGAAATGATTTTAATTGAAAAATAAGTTTTACATTCTAGGAACAATAACATTAATTCTATCGAATCTATGTTATTGTTTCTTCACTCCAATAAATACTCTTTACATTGCTAAAATTTTACCAAAAAAATTACTAAAACTAATTTTTTATATTAATGACCTCACAATAATTAACAGGACATCATTCATTTTTAAATTTACAAGATTTTATATAATCGATTTTTTATGGTTCTTTTCATTCTGCTGTTTTATAAAAGTAATTTATCAAAACAACAGAAACATTCAGCTTATATATTGTATAACACTTGCAACGTTGTCTGAATTTTCCCAATTATTTTTTCCAATCTTAGGAACGTTTGACATAGCTGATTTTGCAATTTATTTAGTAACAGCTTTCTTTTTTTACATGGTATAAATAATCCACAGACAACCTAAGATTTTTTTCTGTGTAAATCTGTGTCTTATCTGTGGCTATTCCCTCCATCCGCGTTCATCTGCAGTTAAATTCTCTCTGCACTCCTCTGCGGACAAAAAAAACGGTGGCCTTCCCAACGAAAACCACCGTTCATTCTATTCTAAAACAATCTGAAAATTATTTGTTCAGCAATTCTGCAAGCTTAGCAGCAGTAAAACCAAGATGTTCAGCAACTTTTGCAGCAGGACCAGATTCACCAAAACGGTTGATGCAGAACAAATCATCTTTGCTTGTTGCATAATGCTTCCAGTTAGCAGAAATACCAGCTTCTGCACATACAACTCTTGCGGCACCACCAGTCAATTCCTTCTGAACAGCGCAGTCAGCATCATCAAATTTGTTGTAATCAATAATAGAAACAACACGAATCTTTTTGCCGGAAGCAATGCCGGCAGCCTCAATTGCAGTTGAAACTTCAGAACCTGTTGCAAGAACTGTAATATCTGGAGTTCCTTCGCAGTCAAGAGCAACATACCCACCATTTTTGCGGATATTTTCCTTCCAGTTTGAATCAGCTTTTGCAAATCCCTGAAGAGCCTGACGAGTAAGAGCAATACAAACAGGATGATCTTTTGATTCGTAAGCCATTTTCCATGCTTCCAGAGTTTCCTGAGCATCAGCAGGACGCAAAATCTGAACATTTGGAATTGCACGGAGCGAAGCCAAAGTTTCTACAGGCTGATGAGTTGGACCGTCTTCTCCAACATAAATTGAATCATGTGTAAGAACATAAATATTTGGCAACTTCATCAAAGCTGCAATACGAAGCTGTGGACGAAGATAATCTGCAAATACAAGGAATGTAGCACAGAAAGGACGAAGACCGCCATGCAGGTAAATACCAGAACAGATAGCACTCATAGCAAATTCGCGGATACCATATTCAATTGTGCGGCCCTTTGGATTTACAGGACTAAATGTACCATCACAGTCTTTAAGCACAGTTTTGTTAGGACCAGCCAAGTCAGCAGAACCACCAACAAGATTTCCATACTTCTGAGCCATATAATTCAAAGCTTTGCCGCTAGCATCGCGGGTAGCCATCTTATCAGTGTCTGCAAAAGCAATTTCTTCAATATCTTTTGTTGCATTGTCACTATGGAAATCATCCCAAAGCTTTCTGAGTTCAGGATTTTCCTTTGACCATGCGTCAAATTCAGCATTCCATTTGTCCTGAGCAGCCTGGAATTCAGTTTTTTTAGCAGCAAAATATTCGTAAGCTTCTGGAACAACGTAGAATTCCTTGTCTTCTGGAATACCAAGAACTTTTTTTGCATGCTTAATGCCGTCAGCACCAAGAGGAGCGCCATGAGTATCAGCAGTTCCCTGTTTTGGAGAGCTAAATCCAATAATAGACTTAAGAATGATAAGAGAAGGCTTATCCTTACATTTCTTTGCTTTTTCCACAAGCTTTACAATTCCAGCTGGTTTATACATGTCACCACGCAAAACCTGCCAGCCGTAAGCTTCATAGCGCTTAGCAATATCTTCATCAAAAGTAATGTCTGTAGAACCATCAATGGAAATCTTATTCATATCATAGAAAACAATAAGCTTTCCAAGTTTATGTGTTCCTGCAAAAGAACATGCTTCAGAAGAAACGCCTTCTTCAAGACAACCTTCTCCAACAAGAGAATATGTATAATGATCAACAATTTTGTGGGCAGCCGTATTAAAACGAGCAGCAAGCATCTGTTCAGCAACAGCCATACCAACAGCCATAGAAACGCCCTGTCCCAAAGGACCTGCAGTACATTCTACACCATCAGTAATTCCATATTCAGGGTGACCGCAGCAAACAGATCCAACCTGACGGAATGATTTAATATCATCAAGAGTTACTTTATATCCGCTTAAATGCAGAATTGAATAAAGCAGCATTGAACCGTGACCAGCAGACAGAACAAATCGGTCTCTGTCAGCCCATTTAGAATCAGCAGGATTGTGCTTAAGGATTTCACCATAAAGGACTGCAGCTGCTTCAGCCGCACCAAGAGGTGTTCCCGGATGACCAGAATTAGCCTTCTGAATAGCATCCATAGACAAACTTCTAATTGAAGTTGCAACAGCATTAATTGCTTTCTCGTTCATTTTTTTCCTCTTTTCTAGAGCCATATATATATAAAATTGCCAGGCAATTTTATTACTTATTATGCCATTTTTTTGATTGCGGCTACAATCTTTTCTTCAGAAGCATGAATATTCATTAAATTTTTAAAATCTTCCTTTTGAAAAAGACCAACAAGCTTTGAAAGAATTGCAAGATGATCAGTCTGATTCTGAGCAAGAATTACGAACATCACAGTAACAGGATTTCCATCAGGAGCATTCATTTCAAGAGGAGTTTTTGGATACACCACGCAGATTCTCTGTTCGTTTTCTTCCTTTATTATAGGTACACGGCAATGTGGCAAAGCAAAACCGTTTCCAACAGCAGTGCTCATAATTTTTTCACGGGAACACAAAGCATCGTATATTGTCTGAGAATCAAGAGAGAACGGAGCCTTCATGTTATCCGTTACAAATTTATAAATTTCTTCAGGAGTTGAGCCTTCAACATTATCAAAAACGCCACCTCTTTGTATTAAAACTGAAAGATCTGCTGACATTTTTCTTCCTCCTTCGGATTTATTTCTTAAATTCTATTTTATAACAGAAAAACCGTTCTTTTTTTCTTTCTCCAGAACAGCTTTCAGGTCTTCGCTCACACACTCAAAATTTAACTCCATTCCCTCAAGGGATAAAGAGATTTCGGCTTTTTCTCGCAAAACAGCGGAAACATCAGTTTCAATTGCTTCTATTATCTGCATAATATGAGCATAAATCTGTGAAAGAATCACTAAAGCCTGCTGAGGATAATTTTTCAAATCAGATTTTATCATATCAATTGAATAAACCAAAGAATTAACCTGACTGAATAATTCCAAAGCCTTATGCCTTATTTCGCCAAATTCCGAATCAGCAAAACGATTATAACTTGAAGAAATTATACCATGTCTATTTTTCAAGTTCAATAACATTATATTTAGCTGAAAATTACCCATTTTATAGAAATTTGGATATATTTTTTTTAATATTTCTGAAATATCTTCATTTTTATTAAACAATGCATCTTTTACAAAGGAGTCAATTACTACAGGCGAAACAGGTTCAAACTGTTCAATTTCATCATTTTCTTCAGAATCATTATAACTTTCATCAATACTTGAATCTGACTGTATCTGATTCCATTTACCAACTGCGGGAACATCCTGTCCTTTATGCCACAATCTGGTTTCTACTCCGAATAATTCAAAACCAACCTTATTCGTTCTTTCAAAAAACTCATCTAAGGAACCACAATTTTTTTTGCACAAACGATCTCTATTGTTCGCAAAAATCATGCATAACTGCTCTTCTATAGAAGAAAGTGGTCCTAAAATATCAAACGAAGAAACTAAATCTTTTTCAAGCTCTGAATACCAGCTGCTTCGGGCAACATCTTCCATTGTCATCTGAAGTCCTGAGCTGTTACGGGACTCAAAATCAATTTCAACACAGTTTCTGTCCCAGTCAACAACCCGACAGATAATCCTATCACCATATTTAAAACCGTCTTCCAATAAAGGTTTTATATTGTTTCCTGTAATCTTTACAGTCTGCGGTAAAACAAAATCAGATTTTCCAAGATCAACATCTGCATTTGCAGGATCAGAAGCTACATACTGACTAGAATATTCATCACCATACAAATAAAAACAATCCAATACAGTTTTGCTATCAAATGTTCCAATCTTCTTTGTAAGCAATTCATCCTTGTAATAAAAACAAATACCAAAAGAAAGCACATCAGGATCCACAAATGGCATACACCTGTGTCCTGTTATAAACATTCCCTGTTCTATTTCTTTTCTGCCTGGTTTAAAACTAAAATATTGATTTGTAAATGCAGCTGCTCTTGTAGCATAAAACCCACTTTTTAAAAGAAAAACATTGTCACATTCTGCTAAATATTCTTCACAATCTTTTATTGTAGATTTTACACCGCACTCTTTTATAAATGCAGCAAATTCTTCTATAGAAAAGGTTTCTGTATATGAACGTAGAAATTGCTTTACTAAAAGCTCTGCTTGAATTTTCATAAATTAATTTTACACGAATATAGAACGATTTGATACATAATTTTTAAATTTATTTAAATAAAAAAATCCGGTGCACTTGTGTACACCGGACTTAAATTATTTTACTTTCGGATTAGTTGAAATCAATAGAGATTCCTGCGTTTCCGTTATTTACAGGAGCATCTGTAACTGTAATTGATACAGAATCATTCTTTTCTACATCACCAGCTGTGTAAGTAGCCGTAATAGTTGCTGTACCAGCTTTAAGAGCAGTTACATTACCATCATTATCAACACTTACAATAGATGAATCGTTTGATTCCCAGGTAGCATTATTAACTTTTGTACCATCGCTCAAAGTTACTGTTACTGAGTATTTCTTTGTATTTCCTGTTGTAATAGAATTTTCTGTTTTATTCGAAATTACAACAGATACTGGAGTTGTTGCCTGAGGTTTAACTGTAATCTTAACTTCTTTCTTTCCTGATGACTGGATTTTTGGCTCTATTGTAGCTGTAGCAGAACAGTCGTTTATTGCTTCTACCCAGATTGAAACAGCTGTAGCAGAACTAATAGAAGAATACTTAGAAATATCAGGAGTATATTCTACACCAGTTGCAACAACAGGACCATCTTCTCTTGTGTACCACTTATAAGTAACAGTACCTCTCTTAGCGTTTTTCTTTTCAGTAACAACAGATGAAACTGTAAGTTTTGATGCTGTTTCTCCTGCAACATATTCCTTTTTTCCAGTAACGTCAATTAAAATTGGTGCAGCATAAATAGAATCTTCAGGCATATCAGCAGGTTGTACAATAATAATTACATCTTTTTCTGCCTTTTTAATTTTATCAGCCCCTGTAGCATCAGGACAGCTGTTTGTTACAACAACTTTATATCTGTAAATCTTAACACCTTCCACAGTAGCAGGAACAACAGGTGTGTAAGAAGCATCATCACCAACTTTCTCTCCATTTTCATTAAACCATTCAACTGAAACATCTCCTTCAAGATGTGTTGAATCTTTTGAAATTGAATAACTAACTGTAAAAGCATTTGCTGTATCACCTGCAGTGTATGTAACACCTTCATTAGTAACACCACTGATTGAAACTTCTGCAGCATTTGTTTCTGTTGGATTTACAGCTTTCTGAACTGAAACTTTAACTTTCTTACTCTTAACAGATACCGTTTCACTAAGTTTATTAAATACTTCAACCTCGTAGTAGAATTCTCCACCTACAGCTGCAGCAGATGTATCTGGAAGACATACAAAAGAATCTACGCCTTCAATTAAATAACCGTCTTTATACCACTTATAAACCCACTCGCCTTTATCTTCATTAGCAAGTTGTACCATTAATTTTGGACTTTTTGCATCCTGTGTATATATAACTTCTTCTGGCAAGTAACTGTTGTCATAATCAATTTCTGCAGCAACAACAGAACTGCTGCCGCTACCACCAATAGGCCAAAAAATTGGTGTTGATCCACCATCATCAATTTTACAACCTGTAAAAGCAAGACCAATTGAAGCTACTGCCATTACCATACATTTCAATAACTTTTTCATTTTTTTCTCCTTAAAGAAAACAAACTTTTTATAATAAACATCAGACACTTAATCCCATTCACCAGTGACTGCTGCCTTTTCACTAAAATATGTAATAACTGATAAAAATCTCTTATGAAAGGTAAAACACTTTTTGTACTTTCTTAAGTTAATAAAAATATCTCTGCTTTTGATAATAAAATGAATAAACATGTAGCACAAACTTTTTTTTTAATATCAAGAACTATAATATCTTTATCGCTCTCTATTATAATTCTACCTCACTTTCCCAAATAGTCAAATTTTTTTTTCAAAATTTTGCATTTTTTTAGATTTTTTTTATATTCTCATATAAAGGCATCTCTAAAAATCAAAATAATATTTTCTAGAGATGCCTGCATGTGGTTTCCACAAGCTCAACCACTTTTATTTCAAATATTCTCCATCTTCACCAATCTTGCCATCAACTTCGCAAGTTGAAGTTTTAAGAACGTAGATACGCATGTTGTTCTGGTCAATTTCATCAGAAGTAAGTGAACCAGAACAAGAAACTTCTTTACCAGTAATTACTTCGATGTATGTACCACTTGGAACACCGCTGAATGTAGCCTTACCGCCGATTGCAACAAGAGCAAAGCTGTCTACGTTTTCATCTGTGTAGCGACGTTTGAATGCGATTGAACCAGAACATCCCTCTGTTGAATACTGACCTTTGCGGAGAGCTGCAATAGAACGGCGAATCTTGTTCAAGCGAGTTACATGCTTAGCCAATGGATGACTTAAAGTTTCTGCAACTGTTCCACTTGCTGTATATTCGCTGTAATCGCTGGCTGTAACTGTTCCTTCAATATAATCTCCAAAGTATGCACGACCAGATTTATCAAGACTTGTTCTTGTGTTAGCAGGGTCGATTGGAGCACCTGCCATGAACATAACTTCAGAACCGTAGTAAAGACATGGAATACCACGGAAGCTGAACATAAGATTCATATTGCGAGGCCATTCATCTGTTTTTGAATAACGCTGACCTTCTGGTGCATTATCTGGAGCATAGTCATGGCTGTCTACATAAACAACGTTCCATGTTGCATCGTTAAAGTCAGGGTCATTTGTACCAACTGCAGTCTGGAAAGCATCGTTTGCATTGCTGAATGCCCAGTGCATTGGGAAGTCAATCTGATCAAGGTGAGAACGCATAGTCCAGTCTGGTGTATGATAATCGTTACCGTTCAACAGGTGGTTTGCAATTCCATCTGCCCATGCTGGATGAGCAAAATCACTTTTATATGTTGCAAAATGAGCAGAAGCACTTGCACTGTTTACAGTATGGTCTGACTGACTCCATGCAAAGTCCTTGTTTTCCTTCCATGTATAGAATGAAGGAGAAAGAGCTGGAACACCTTCATTCCAGCGGCCACGGTAACGGGCACAAGTTTCGCCAAAGATGTAGAAGTTTTCTCCGCCGGCTTCCATAAATGCAGGAATAAATTCCTTGTTGAATGTATAACGGCTGATATGCTTAACTGTATCAATACGGAATGCATCAACACCCATTTCAATATATTTTGTATAACAGTCTTTAAGATAGTTGAATACAACAGGATTTTCTGTGTTTAAGTCTACACAGTCACCAGCCATCTGACCCAGCTGACAGTTTTCGCTGTTCCAGTCAATCATCTTTGCATGGTGATAGATAAAGTCTGTATCAATTGAATCTTCCTTCATGGCATTAATACGAGCCCCGTACTGAATACCACCCTTTTCGTTGTCGTAATCAGAACCACCTGCTATTGAAAGACCAGCCATAAGCTTGCTGTAAGCGTTTCCATCTTTTGCAAGTTTCATGAAAGGACTACGTTTTCCGCCAGCAGGAACTGGAATATCTTTATTTTCATAAGGAACTGTATCCTTATCAAACATGTGGAAAAGATTGCGTTCACCAAAGTTACCAGAATGGTTCAAAACGATATCCTGAATAACCTTAATTCCCTTTGCATGACATTCATCAATGAAATCCTGATATGTGTAACCAGTTGATTCATAACGAGGGTCAACCTTACTAAAGTCGTAAGCATGGTATCCGTGATAGTCAATACCAGAAGCATTTTCTACAACAGGAGTAATCCAGATTGCGCTGAACCCAAGTGCCTTGATGTAATCAAGCTTCTGTGCAAGACCCTTAAAGTCACCACGCCATGCGCAGTCACCTGCACCAAATGCAAGATATTCACCACCTTCGTCCCAACAGTATTCATTGTTAGAACTATCACCATCATAGAATCGAGTTGTCATTACAAAGTAGATTGATTCATCACGGAAATCTCCAGTATCAGAAGCCTTATCTGCAACTGTCAAAGTTTTTTCTGCAGCTACTGACTGAGCGCCTTCATCATCTGTAAGAACAAGAGTGATTGTGTAAACTGTATCTTTTACAGCACTTTCTGGAGCAGTAATTGTAATTGTTTCTTTATTAAGGGCATCGTAAGTTGCACCGCCAGAAACTGTCCATTTGTAAGAAGCGATTGTTCCGCCATTCTGGTCATAAGAACCTGCACAGTTCAAAGTTTTTGAAGCACCCGGGAAAATTCTTGAAGCGCCATTGATTACAGCAACTGGTGGAAGATTTGCATTCTTAGTAGTGATTGTTATTGGAGCAGAAGCTTCTGATTTATTGCCAGCTTCGTCCACTGCTTTACAAGTAAGAGTGTAAGAACCGTTCTTGACTGTAGATGTATCAAATACATAAGAACCTTCGCAGTCTGTACCGCTAAGAGCAATAGAAGAAACTTTTTCGCTGCCAAGATAAATTTCAGCTTCTTTAAGAGCAAGGTTATCTGTTGCTTTTACTGTAAATGTAATCTTTCCGCTTACAGTTCCAGTTTTGTCTGAAGTAAATGAAACGAGAACTGGAGCAACTTTATCTTCCGGGTTAGACTCGTACCACTTGTTATTGTAATACCAGTATTCACCTGCACCAGAAAGTTTAAGGTCTCCAGTTTTTCCGTCCCATGAACCAGCCTGTTTGAAAATAATATTTGCAGAAGTAACAGGAAGTGTGTATTTGTACCACTGCCCACCTTCTGCAGTCATATTAAATTCTTTCTGATCAAGGGAACTGTCTCCTGTCTGCCAGATATAAATAACAGGATATTTTGCATGAACAACAATTGAATCAGAAATTTTAGAAGAGAAAGTAAATCTTTCACTGATTGTAGCAGCTCCGCCTTCTGCAACAAGAACACCTTCTGCAACAACAGCAGCACCGTCAGACATTCCCCAGAATGACAGATTTTTTGTAGCAATTTTGTTATTAAAATCAGCAGCAACAATAGTTTCTGTTTTAGAACCAGAAGAAATTGTAACAGTTCCAGAAATAATATCCTGTGAAGAATTAACAATTACTGTAGAACCAGACAATGAAACCTTTACAACAGGAGGAACAGGAGCATTAGAAATGAGCTTATCAGCAGAAAGAAGTTCAGGATCCTGACTTCCATGGATGAGATAAACACCCTTTGCACTGATTTTCATATCGCCTTCGTGATACTTTCCTTGGTTGGAATTTGTAACAAGCAAACTGATTTTTGAAATTCCATCAAAGTTGTAGTAATAATATTCAGTTTCAGAATCATCGGCTCTGTAACCAGATTTCATTTCTACACCTGGCCAGGTTGTATCTGGATATTTTCCACTATTTTCACAGTTAAAATAATGAATCAAAGGATATCCCTTATCAGCTGGAACCTGAATCTGAATACCGTCAAAAGTAGACTGACCAACAGAAACATCTGCAGATGCGCCGGCAGCAACTGTTACAACCTTTGTATATTTTGTTTTTCCGTCTTTAAGAACGTAAACAACCCATGTACCTGGAGTAACATTTTCAAAATTAAGGACTGCAGAATCAGAAGTGATAGTCTGAGGAGCAGAAAGTGGATCACTAATCTGAACTGTACAGCCATTACAATTGTTTGCTGTAACATTCACTGTTGATGCTGCAATTACATACGAATCAGCTGAACCAAGAGAATTCTTTTTATAATCTTCAGCAATTTTATCTGTGTCTATCAATGAATAGTGAACGCCAGACTTGATTGCAGCAGAAATTTTTGAAACATTAACATTTGAAAGGGCTGTATTTGATTTTGAAAGCGCAAAAAGAACGTTTCCTAATGGAGTTGAAGCTTTATTTACAGAAACGTTATTTGTTGAATCTGCAGAAACATCAACAACTGCACGCAAAACAACTGGTTCAATTTTTGTTTGAGATTCATCATAGGCGTAAACTGTTACAACCTTGTTGTTTCCTACAGGAACGTTATTAACAACAAGGTTAGTGCCTGACTGAGTTTTACCACCAGAAATTGCAGTAAAATCAGAACTTGGTTCTTCTCCAGCGACAATACCATCACCGCTAACATAAATCTTTGCAAATTTGATTGTTGAAACATCTACATTTCGACTGCTTTCAGAGCCAGTATCTACAGTAACAGATGCATATTTTGCAGTTGATTTTGAAGAACTTGCCGACAGCTGCATCAGCAATGCCACTTTGCTGCCAGAATCTTCATTGATGCCATTTGCACAGCCAGCGACCATAACAGCAGCAGACAATGCAACCAACACAGACAGAATTTTCTGCCAAATACTTTTTAACATATCTTCCTCCAAATAATTTACAGCAACACTGCAGTATGACAACAATCTTGCCCAAATATGGAAAGTTAAATAATTGTAAAAAAACTGAAAAATTTGATGTTTTATTATTAGAAGCAAAAAACTTTTTTAATTCTCTTCATAGAATATGTTAAGGGCGAATTTTCATTCTGTCAAATTTTTTTACAAAAAAATTACAGAAAAAGGCAAAAAAAAGATATAAAAAAACGGTGGCTTTGCACTTTACAGAAACTTAAACCTCTGCAAGCATAACCACCGCTTTGTCATATTATACGACTGTATACTTTCTGGTTATTTTAACCATTCAGTATCATCACCGATTTTTCCTTCACCATTCAGAACGTAAACCCGCATATTTGCCTGTCCAGAACAGCCTGATGTTGTAAGGCTACCACCTTCGGTAACAGTCTTACTGTCACCTGTGACTGCGTCAACGTAAGTTCCTGCAGGAAGACCAGAGAATGTTGCATCACCGCTGATTGTTACAAGAACAAAGCTGTCTACGCCATCTTTTGTATAACGGCGTTTGAAAGCAAGATTATTTCCTGTACAGTTTTCTGTAGAATACTGACCTTTCTGCAAAGCTGGGATTTCGCGACGAATCTTGTTCAAGCGCTGAAGATGCTTAGCCAATGGATATTCCAAAGTTTCTGCAACCTTACCGCTTGCTGTGTATTCAGAGAAATCTGTAGCCTTAACCTCACCTTCAAGATAATCACCAAAGTAAGCACGGCCTGTATCGCAAAGAGCTTCAAGAGGACCTTTATCAATAATTGCACCCTTCATGAATTCGATTTCTGAACCGTAGTAAAGACAAGGAATTCCGCGGAATGTGAACATAAGATCAAGGTTTTCTGCCCATACATCAGTACCTCTATGGAAACGATGAGTATCATCTCCACAAGGAGCATAATCATGGCTGTCTACGTAAACAACATTGTAAGTTGCATCGTTATAGCGCCAGTCTTCTCCATGAACACTGAAAGCTCCAGATGCAGAATCAAAATTCCAGTGCATTGGGAAGTCAATTACATCAAGACCAGATTTCATAGAATGGTCAGGATCGTGATATTCATTTCCACGAAGAAGATGGTTGTCAGAGCACTGAGTCCATTTTGTTGAATGCTGAGCATATTCAAGTCCCTGTTTATGGGCAGATTTTGCATTTACTACATCAAATGTGATTTCACCAGCTGTAAACGGCATCTGTGGATAATCTGTTTCAAAGATTTCTTTATCATCCCACAAAGTAGTGTCGTTACTCCATTCATATTCCTGATCCTCTTTCCAAGTATAGAAATAAGCAGACATATTAGGAGTACCACGGTAAACAACTTCATTTGCACGGGCACAAACTTCACCGAACATATAGAAATTGTCGTTTCCAGAAGCTGCCGCTGCATCCATAAAGGCTTCATTTAAATATTTATTGAATGAAAGACGAGGAATGTGTTTTACAGTATCAACGCGGAAAGCATCAACACCCATTGCAATGTACTGTGAGTAAGCCTTTACGATGTATTCAAGAACTGCTGGATTTTCTGTGTTCAAGTCTACACAGTCACCGGCAATCTGACCCCACTGACATGTAAAGTCATCCCAGCTGTAGTTAGCATAGTGATGATAGAAATTTCTTTTGTCGTGGTTTACGCCGTCTGTATTTTTCATTTTTGCAAGGCGTGTCTGGTACTGCAATGCACCAGGAAGACCAAAATAGCTTTCATCAAGCAGACTGTCTGCACTAAGTTTCATTGAAGCGTTGATATCTGAAAGATCTGCTGAATAATCTTTTTCGAACATTGGGGCAAGAGTTGCTTCTCCAAAGTTTCCTGTGTGATTGAAAACTACATCAAGAACAAGCTTCATACCTTTTGAGTGAACCGCATCAATCAAATCCTGAAATTTTACGTCTGAACTTTCATACCGAGGGTCAACCTTGCTGAAGTTCATAGCGTGGTATCCGTGATAATCAAGACCAGAAGCGTTTTCTACAACAGGAGTAATCCAGATTGCACTGAACCCAAGAGCCTTGATGTAGTCGAGCTTTTCAATAAGTCCTTTAAAGTCACCGCGCCATGCAGGATCATCTTCTGGAGTTTTGGGATTTTCATCCCAACAGTGAACGTTGTTAGACTTGTCACCATCATAGAAACGGGTTGTCATTGCAAAATAGATTGTTTCTTCGCGGAAGTCTGTAGCTTTTCCTTCCTGACATATTACTTCTTTTACTGCTGTATCAGTTGCACCATCATCATCTGTAACTTCAAGACTAATAGAACAGTTTGATGTTGAATCTGGAAATTTAACAGTAATTTCTGAAGTTTCCTGTCCTTTTACAATTGTTGCGCCGGAAACAGTCCATTTATATGAAACAATTGTACCGTTAGGATCGTAGGAAGATTTTGCACGATAAATTTTTTCTTTTCCAAGACCTACGTTTGCAGAACCATTGATTACTGCAACAGGCTTTATATTCTCATTCTGAGTTGTGAATGATATTGTTCTTTCTTCAGATTCATTTCCGCTTCCATCCAATACAACAGCAGAAATTGTATGAGAACCATTCTTTACAACAGCAGAATTCCATTTATATGTTACAGTATCGCTTGTGCCTGCCAGAACTGCAGAAGCAAGAGTTTTTCCATCAAGCTTAAGATTTACTTTCGCAAGTTTTTTGTTGTCTGTAGCAGAAATTTCAAATACTACATCACCAGAGAGAGATGGAGCTGATGAATTGCATGTGAAACTTTCCAATACAGGATTTTCTGAATCAGTAGGATCTTCATCGTACCATTTTCCGTCTTTGTACCACCACTCACCGGCTGAACGAGATAAATCTCCAGTCTTACCTGAACCGTTAAAAATCAAATTAATTGAAGTATATTCAATTGTTGTATCATACCAGCCGTCACCATTAGTATCTTCCATTGCTTTTCCAGGCCATGTGCCAAATGGTTCAACTTTTGGAGCATCTGTCCAAGCATAAATATTTTTATACGGTGATGAAGTTTCAAGATGAACAATAATTTTATCTGTAATTACACCAAGAGTTCCAATATCTTTTGTTTTACCGCTTTCAAATGTTACTGTTGTTGTTTTTACAGTTTTTCCATTCTGAATAATGTAAACTTTCCATGTTCCAGGAGCAATTCCTGTAACTGAACCAGAAGCTGTTGAAAAATCTTTTGATTCTGAAAGTGGATCGCAGACCTGAACTGTGTATGCGCCTTCAAGTGCAGTTGCAAACTTTAATTCTGCAGTTTCCATAACGTAACTTCCGTCAATAGAAGCTGTACCCTGATTTTCTACGATTTTTCTTGCAAGAGCTTCTGAATTGAAAAGGCTTGCGTGAACGTTTGCTGCAGAAATCACATTTTTTACATTCTGAATGTCACTTGATGTAAGCTTTGAAACATCAAATCCACGTTCATTCAAAGAATAAAAAACATTACCTAACGCTGTAGTTGACCAGTTTACAACAACAGAATTAACACCAGTACCTACATCACAAATGTTTCGCATCGTTACAGTTCCAAGCTTTGCTTTTGTAAGGTCATAAGCTTGAATTGAAACAATTCTGTTTTTTCCAAGAGGAACTTTCTGAATGGAAATGTCAGAAGCTTTTCCACTTGCAACATTCGCAAGCGCAGAGGATGGCTCTTTTCCAGTATCAATTCCGGTACCAGAAACATAAGCTGATGCATAACAAATGTCATTTACATCTAATGCTCTGGACTCTGAATCTGCAGAAAAGGCTGAAATTGTACCTGTAGAACAACTAGTAGACTGATTCAAAAGACTCAGGTAACCCAAATAATCTTGTTTTTCTTCAATCTGGTTAGAACAACCGAAAAATGTGAAGAAAAAAGCCAGTGAACCGACAGCAAGGCCGACTTTTAAAACTTTTTTCATAAGGAGGGACTCCAAAACTTTTTTAATTCTCTCTAGTTCAAGATTGTAAAGGGTGTTTTTAAATAATGCAATTTTTTTTTAAAAAAATTACAAAAATTATAAAAAATTACAAAAAAAATGGTGCTGTCCCAAAAGTAATGAGTGTAGCGCTCATTGAGCCTGTCGAAATGACTGCTACACTAAATGTGGTGGTTTCGATAAACTCAACCACCGTAATGCAAACTTATTGGTCAGCCCCATTTTTTTGTAATTTTTTTATCTTTTTCAGAAGAAAACTAGCGTCCTGAGCGTTCGCGCATCTTTTTCTTTGCTTTTTCAACATCGTTTACCATAAGATTTGGCTGACCTGTTGCATCAAGTGCATCACGCCACAAAGCTCCTTCTGGATCTACAAAGTTGCGGCTTGCAATTGCCATGCTTGTTGGAATATAAACAAATTTGTCATGAACAAGACCAACAACTGTTTTTGTTTTTCCAGCCATAGCTGCATGAACGGCATTGTTGCCAAGACGTTCACAATATACAGAGTCAGAAGCAATTGTAACTGCAGAACGAATCTGATATGAAGGGTCACAATATTTTAGGTCAATTATAATATTTTTAGAAGCAAAATACTTCTTGATTTCGTCACGAAGATATACACCGATATCTGCAAGCTTGATGTTACCAGAAGCATCTTTATCTCCAGATACTTCAAGCAATTCCTGTCCTGCGCCTTCTGCAACAACTACTAATGCGTGGTGATGTTCTTTAAGGCGGCGTTCAAGATTTTCAAGGAAACCGTTTGGACCTTCCATTTCAAATGGAACTTCTGGAATAAGACAGAAATTTGTTTCATGAGAAGCAAGTGCTGCTGATGTGGCAATAAAACCTGATTCGCGGCCCATAAGTTTTACGATTGAAATACAGTTTGGCTGAGAACGAGCTTCCATGTGCATTGAAGCAATTGCTTCCTTTGCCTGCTGAACAGCTGTTTCAAAACCAAAAGAACGGTCAATAAGAAGGAAGTCATTATCTACAGTCTTTGGAATACCTACAACTGCACATTCAAGACCACGAGCTTTTACTGCATCTGCAAGTGTAGATGCACCATGCTGTGTTCCGTCACCACCGATAACGAACATCATGTTGATGCCAAGTTTTTCTATTGTATCTACACCGTCTGTTGGGAGTCTGTCTCCGCCACCACGGCTTGTTCCAAGGAAAGAACCACCAATTTTATGGATTTCATCTACGATATCTGGATTCAAAGGCATTGGTGGAAATTCTGAATCTGAGAAAAGTCCGCGGTAACCATAACGGAAACCTACGATGTCGCGAACGCCATAACGGTTCCACAGACAGCGTACAACTGCACGGATTACATCATTAAGACCTGGACAAAGACCTCCACAAGTACAGATACCAGCCTTTACTTTTTTTGGGTCAAAATAAATGAATTCACGAGGACCTGCTTTCTGTAAAAGGTTTGTTTCATCTATGCTGTTTTCTTCATCCTTTGAGAAAACGTTGATTCTGTTTCTTACGAAGGAATCATCACGAACATAATTTGCACAGGCATCACCAAATACTGTTGATAACTGGATTGGAGATTTAATCTTGCATGGACCTAACTGGTCAACTGTAAAATCATATTTATTTTTAGCCATTTAAAAGCTCCTGTTACATAATGCACTTTATCAAGTTAGGATAGCATAGAATATAGTGAAAATTCAATTGGTTTTTTGAATAAATATTCAGATTATGGGCGGAATATTGATAGAATTTGCAGAAAATCATTTAGCATAACTTTGATTCTTTGTTGGTTTTATTTACTGAATAATGGTTCATTTGCATTATGAAAATCTTTCCTGTCAGGAAGCGGGGGGCAAGGACTATGGAACACCTGCGTAGCAGCCGACTGGAGCGAACGAAGTGAGTGAAGCCGGTGAGCGGATAGCGAAGTGTGGAACAGTCCGGTTTTTGCCGAAGGCAAAAATGCCTGAGATTTTCTTGACCTGAACAGAATGTGCTTTTATATTTTAAATGATATTTGCATTAAAGGGGTTTTTATGTCATTGAAATTGAGAAATGGATTGATTGGTCTTGGTATTGTTCTGGTGGTTTTGTTTGGATGTTATTCCTGTTTTTCTGGAAACTACAATAATCTGGTGACTATGGATGAACAGGTGAACGCTCAGTGGGCTCAGGTGGAAAACCAGTATCAAAGACGTTACGATTTGATTCCCAATCTTGTGGCTACTGTAAAAGGTTTTGCAAGTCATGAAAGTGAAGTTTATACGCAGGTTGCTGAAGCTCGTTCTAAGGCTGGTGGCATTGTAAACATTGATTCTTCTATTACTGATGATCCGGAAAAGATGGCTCAATTCCAGAAGGTGCAGGATTCTTTGGGCGGTGCATTGCAGAGACTTTTGAGTGTTGCGGAAAATTACCCTGAATTAAAGGCTAACCAGAATTTTATGGCCTTGCAGGATGAGCTGGAAGGTACTGAAAACCGAATTGCTGTGGAGCGCAAGCGTTATAATGATGCGGCTCAGGTATTTAACACTTCAATCAGAAAGTTTCCTGTTGTTTTTATGGCTAACACTTTTGGTTTTAAGGCTAAGGCTTATTTTAAGGCTGCGGAAGAATCTAAGAGTGCGCCGAAAGTTGAATTTTAAGATGCACGGGGCGAACTAATGACTACCGGTTATTTATTGAAGAAAACAAATCTTTCTGACAGGGAACTGGATGAAATCAAGGCGGCGGTTAAAAAAGCAGAAAGCAGAACCAGCGGTGAGATTGCTCTGGCTTTGGCTGCGGAAAGCGATACTTATTCGTTCTGGGAGCTGCTGGCGGCAAATTATGTGGCAGCCGGGATTTTTGTTTGTCTTTTGCCCTTTGCCAATGAAATTCTTGGACTTTACAGAAAATTTTTATGGTATGTGAGCGACTGGACTTTGCCTGCTTTTTACGGGATTGCGACTCTTGCTGCCATTGTGCTGGGATTTTTTATTATGAATATTCCTGTACTGGACAGAATGATTATTCCTAAAAAAATTCAGGATAAAGCGGTTACGGCAAGGGCCTTTCGGCATTTTGCGGAATCCGGGGTCTATGAAACTGGGGAACATTCCGGCATTTTGATTTTTGTTTCTTATCTGGAGCGGCAGGTTCGTATTATTGCAGATTCTGGTATTGCGGAAAAAATTCCTCAGGACTTGTGGAATATTATTGCTGATGATCTGGCTGGCGGTCTTAAAGACGGAAATACAAAAGATGGCTTTATTGCAGCTGTTGAAAAGTGCGGTGATTTGCTGGCAGAGCATTTTCCTGGCGGAAAAGATAATCCTAACGAGCTTGCTGACGGGCTTGTTATTCTTGGAGAATAAATTATGAAGCGGAAAATTGCTTTTTTTTCTATTTTTCTGATTGCGGCAAATATTTTTGCGCTTGGTGTTCCAGAATTGAACGAAAGGGTCTGTGACTACGGCGGAATTCTTAATGTTCGCCAGAAAGTTGAAATCACTGATTATCTTGAACGTCTGGAGCAGACTTCTGGAATTCAGATTGGAGTTCTGACGGTGCCGTCTTTAAAGGATGACAGCATTGAGCGGTTCAGCATGAAGGCTGCTGAAAAATGGAAGCTTGGGCAGAACAAAAAGGATAACGGTGCGCTGCTTGTTGTTGCTTTGGCTGAACGTAAGATGCGTATTGAAGTTGGTTACGGTCTTGAAGATAAGCTTACTGATACTAAGTGCGGTCTTATTCTAAGAAATGTGGTTGCGCCTGCATTCAGGAACGGAAATTACGGTCTGGGAATTTACGATGCCGTTCGCAATATGGGCGGGATAGCCAGCGACAATGCAGAGCTTGTTGCTAAAAATGTGGCAAAGTCTGATTCTGACGATGAAGACGATTTTATGAGTCTGTTTTACGGGCTTTTCTTTGTGATTGGCTGGATAATTTTGTTTTCCAATATTTCCCGACGCAGAAATTTTGGGTGGCTTCCCTGGTTTTTGTTTTTTAACTCGATGGGCAGAGGCAGCAATTATCATCATTCTGGCTCCGGCGGTTTTAGTTCCAGAAGTTCTGGCGGAAGCAGAAACAGCTTTAGCGGTGGCGGCGGTCATTTTGGTGGCGGTGGCGCTTCCAGTGGCTGGTAACCGGCGTATTTATCAGCGTATTTCTATTACTACAAGTTCCGGCGGATTAAAAAAGCGGGGAATATTCGGAATCTGATGGGAAAGTCCACGGCTTACGATTAAAACACTTCCCTGCTTTTTAAAATCATACAGTCCGCCAGAATACTTTGGAAAAAATCCCTGCATTGGGGCGTACAGACCGTTTTTTGCGAAAGGAAACTTCCATTGACCGCCATGTGCGTGGCCAGAAAGAATTAAATCGTAATCATAAGATAAGTAATCCATTATGTATTCTGGTCTGTGCGACAGAAGAACTGATAAAAGAAAATCAGGATTTTCCTGAATTTCTTTTTTTATTTGGGAGGCTTTTCTGGAAACTTCATCTAGTCTTTGCAGATATTTTTCTTTGTCATCTTTATCTTTTTGTCTTTTTTCCATTGTCAGATCTTCAAATGGATCTGAAATTCCTGTAACAAGAATTATTCCATTGTTAAGTTCTACTGCAATTGATTCATTTTTCAGAGTTTTTCCACCATATTCTTCAATTAAAAATGACCATTCTGCATTATGGTAGCGATTATATTCGTGATTGCCTGTTATGTAATAAAATGGGGCAATCTGCCTTAAACCTTCAAGAAGATATTTCACATTTTGAACTGGTTTTATGCCTTTCATATCAAAATCAAATATATCCCCAGTAAGAAAAATTATATCAGGTGACGCTGCTCTTACTTTTTCTATAAGCCGGCTTTCATTTTTCCCAAAATCGTTGGAGTGAAAATCTGAAATCTGGACTATGCGGATCGTTTTTTTATCTGAAAATGGTTCCGACTTATCCAACTTATAGGA
Source organism: Treponema sp. (assembly GCA_017381365.1). Classification (GTDB taxonomy): domain Bacteria; phylum Spirochaetota; class Spirochaetia; order Treponematales; family Treponemataceae; genus Treponema_D. Next base: position 25,794 of record JAFOCI010000096.1, on the reverse strand, counting down.
AGCAGTTTTGATTGTTGCACAGGAAGAAAACAGAAACATTAAAAATAAAATTGAAAGTCTTTTCATGTTCACATTCTAGCATTTTTTCTGTTATATTTTAAGGTATGGCATACGAAGTAACAGCAACAAGACGCCGACCTCAGCAGTTTGAGGATCTGGCCGGTCAGGAATTTGTTGCAGAAACACTTAAAAATTCGATTAAAACTAAACAGTTTGCACACGCATATCTTTTTGCAGGACCTCGTGGATGTGGAAAAACTTCTACTGCCCGAATTCTTGCAAAGTCATTGAACTGTCAGGCTGGCGGAGACCCAACCTGTACTCCCTGCGGTCAGTGCGAATCCTGTAAATCAATTACAAACAGTTCAAGCATGGATGTAATTGAAATAGATGGTGCTTCTAACACAAGCGTAAACGATGTTCGTCAGATTAAGGATGAGGTTATGTTCCCTCCTACAAGCTGCCGTTACAAAATCTACATTATTGATGAAGTTCATATGCTTTCAACAAGTGCTTTTAATGCACTTTTAAAAACTATAGAAGAGCCGCCTGCTCACGTAATTTTTATTTTTGCTACAACTGAACTTCAGAAAGTTCCTGCGACTATAAAATCAAGATGTCAGCAGTACAACTTCCGTCTGGTAGCTTCTGACAGATTAAAGGAACTGCTTTCAGATGCCTGCCGCGAAATGAATATTCAGGCTGATGACGAAGCTCTTTACTGGATTGCAAAGGAATCTGGCGGTTCTGTCCGCGACTGTTACACTCTGTTTGACCAGGTTGCCGCATTCAGCGATGGTCACATTACTTACGATAAAATTCGTGACAAGCTTGGCCTTTTGGGTGTTGACCGGTTGAATTCTATTTTTGAAAACTGTGTTTCTGGAAATGCAGAAGTTGTAATGAACGAGCTGGATTCTTTTCTCCAGTCTGGAATTTCTATTGAACAGCTTATTTCAAATTCCACTGAATATCTTAGAAGTCTTCTTCTGATTAAAAACGGAATTAAAAAGGAATCTCTGTTGGGGCAGTCGCCGGAACGTTACAGTGGTGCGGTTTTGAACGGGTGGAATACAATTCAGACTGAACGGGGAATTTCTATTTTCCTTCAGCTGTACCGCGACATACGTTACTCTCTTTCGCCTCGCTACGAGCTGGAACTTGCATTCAGCAGATTGTGCTGGTTAAGCCAGTATGTTTCGCCAAGTGAAGTAAAGGCGGCAATAGACAAGGCTCAGGCGCTGCTTTGCGGAGGGGCGCAGGGTGCGGTTGGTTCGCAGAGTGCGAGTGGTTTGCAAAGTGCGGCTCTTTCGCAGGGTGCGATGGGTTCGCAAAGTGTGGGTGGTTCGCAGGGTGCGATGGGTTCGCAAGGTGCGGGTGCATCGCAGGGTGCGGCACTTTCACAGGGTGCAATCGGTTCGCAGGGGGCGGTCGCATCGCAGGGTGCGGGTGGTTCGCAAAGTGCGGCACTTTCGCAGGGGGCGGGTGGTTCGCAGGGGGCGGCACTTTCGCAGGGTGCAGGTAGTTCGCAAGGTGCGGTCGCATCGCAGGACACCAGAGTTGCATTTGGAACATTCAGTTCACCGGCTCCTGAAAAAACGATTTCTTCAGAAAAAACTGATGCAACTAATAACTGGACCCAGGTTGAAAACACTTCTGGAAATGCGCCAAACGGAATGCACATGTTTTCTGCACTGATGAATGCAAAGCAGAACAACGAATCGAAAGGTGAAAATCAACCCCCTTTTCATAATGGCGGAGCTGTGCCGCCTGAACAAACAGCGGCCGAAAATATCAGTTATGACGACCTTGAAAATCCAGATGACGGAAACTATGCGCCAGTTGATGATGACTGGTCTGCAACCGGCTATCCGGAAAATGACGAATATTTAGCAGACTCATACGCAGAAGATGAAGAAAATCAGCAGAATGATTTGCCTTCCAGCGAAGACATTCATGCATCTTCTGAAAATTTTGTAAATTCCAAAGGAGAAAGCATAAATCTGAAAACAATTTATGACCAGCTTATTCTGAAGCTGTCAAAAGAAAATGCAATGACAGGTTCTGCTCTGATGCAGACAGCCAGCTGGAAACTGAACAGAAACTGCATCTCCACAGAAATTGACTCAGATTTTCAGTTCAATAAAATAAAGGAAAATTTACAGCTGATTAATGGTATTATCAGCGATATCTGCGGAGAAACTGTAACTTTTGAAATCAAAAAGAAAGAAATAAAAACCGAACAATCAAATGTTGAAGTGCCGGCACAGATTAAGATGCTGTGCAGCATTTTCAAAGGAACAATTGTAGGCGGAAAACAATAAGGAATGACAATATGATGAATCCATTTGATTTGCTTAAAAATTCAGCGGCAATAAAAGAACAGGCTGAAAAACTGCAGGAAGAAATGGCCGCAATCACTGCGGAAGGTTCCAGTGGCGGAAGAATGGTTACTGTTACCCTGAACGGAAAATTTGAAATGCAGAACATCCATCTTGATCCTTTGTGCGTTGACAACAGAGACGTTAAGATGCTGGAAGATTTGATTGTTGCAGCTCATCGGGATGCCTGCGAAAAAGTTCAGGAAAAAATCAAGGAAAAGTCAGCATCTTTGCTTGGCGGATTGAATATTCCTGGAATGGGGTTATAAGCAACTGCAAATATTATGAATATCATTGACGAATTAACCGGCTCTTTTTCCAGATTGCCTGGAATTGGCAAGAAAAGCGCCGCTAGAATTGTAAATCATCTCTTAAAGGCCGACAAAATTTATATGCACAATTTTGCCCGCCAGCTGACTGAACTGCAGGAAAAAATAAAGCCCTGCTCTGTTTGTGGCGCCTGGACTGAAAATGATCCTTGCCCAATCTGTTCAAATCCTGTGCGGGACAGAACTTTAATCTGCGTTGTGGAGCAGCCACAGGATGTTCAAACTATTGAAGGCGCGGGCGGTTATACTGGCCTTTACCACGTGCTTGGTGGAGTAATTGCTCCTCTTGAAGGTGTTGGACCTGACCAGCTGAACATTGCGAGCCTTGTTAGCCGCGTGCAGCAGGGCGGCATAAGCGAAATCATCATTGCAACAAATCCAACTTTTGAAGGTGATTCCACTGCCCTGTATCTTCAGCGGCTTTTGAGCGAACACTCAGAGGTAAAAGTTACCCGCCTTGCCACAGGAATTCCTGTTGGCGGAGACCTTGAATATGCCGACAGACTGACTCTTGCCCGTTCGTTCAGAGGACGAAGCACTTTTTAATAAATTGATATTTTGCATTTTTTGAAATTTACCTACTAAAGTGAAGAAAATTGCTGTTTAGTAGTTTTTTTTTGCAAAGCCGACAAAATGCAATTATAAAATGGCAAAAACGCTTGAAAACACGCAAAATTACAATTCTTTTATGGTGTTATTTTTAAGATTTTGCAAATCAAACTATTTTTTTGCCTGTTTGCTTTGACTTCTTACCTACTAGAAAGCAAAAAAAATCTTTCAGGTAGGTAAAATCAAAAGAAACTGGTTTAATCACATTTTAAGATTTTGCGATTCAGGCGAGGGCTATGGAACGCCTGCAGAGCAGCCGACCGCAGCGGAACGAAGTGAAGCGAGGACGGTGAGGGTTACCGAAGCGTGGAACAGCCCGGTTTTGACTGCGAAGCAGTCAAAACGCCCCATAAACGTATAATCAAAGTATAATTGAAAATCAATGTTCTTTTCGGTAATATGGTGCTATGGATTTACTTAAGAAACTTGAAGAATGTGAAGCGCGCTACAAGGTTGTTCAGGAAATGATTCTGGATCCTGGTCTGGTAAAAGATCAGAAAAAATACAAGGATACAATGCGCGAAAACGGCTATTTGAGTGAGCTTAGTGAGCTTTATGCCGAATACAAAAAAGTTCTGCAGGGCATTCAGGATGCAAAAGAAATGATTACTGCAGAAGACGATGTTGAAATGAAAGAAATGGCTCGTGAAGAGCTTAAGGAACTTGAAGAGCAGCAGCCTAAGCTGGAAGAAACTATTAAGCTTAAGCTTGTTCCTCCTGATCCTCTTGATGAAAAGAATATTATTCTAGAAATTCGTTCGGCTGCTGGTGGCGATGAAGCTTCTTTGTTTGCCCGTGATTTGTGGGAAATGTACTGTCACCTGGCTGAAAACCGGGGCTGGAAGTGCGAAATAATGGAACAGCAGGAAACTGAAGTTGGCGGTTTTAACAAAATCGTTACTTCCATGAGCGGAAAATTTGTTTACGGAACTTTGCGCTGGGAATCTGGCGTTCACCGCGTACAGCGCGTTCCTGCAACAGAAAGCCAGGGACGATTGCAGACTTCTACTGTTACTGTTGCCGTTCTTCCAGAAGCAGAAGAAACTGAAATTGAAATCAAACCAGGCGATGTTCGCATTGACGTTATGCGTGCCGGCGGACCTGGCGGACAGTGTGTAAACACAACTGACTCTGCTGTTCGTCTTACTCATATTCCAACTGGACTTGTTGTTATTCAGCAGGATGAAAAATCCCAGATTAAAAACAAGGAAAAGGCTTTCCGCGTATTGCGCGCCCGTCTTTTTGATCTTGAAGAATCTAAAAAACAGGCAGAACGCGCAAATGCCCGCTCTTCTATGGTTGGCTCTGGTGCCCGTTCAGAAAAAATCCGCACCTACAACTATCCTCAGGACCGGGTAACAGATCACCGCATCAACTACAGCCAGCACAATCTTCCTGGTTTTATGGCTGGTCAGATGGACGATATGCTGGATGCCTTGAACGTTTACGCAAAAGAAGAACAGCTTGCCGCTGATGTTACAGGTCTTGTAACTGAATAAACCTAAAATCAGAGAACCGTTATAAGGGGGAAAGATTTCCCCTCGCAGCAAACAAGGGGCTTTCCCAAAAGTATGAGTGTAGCGCTCATTGGACCTGTCGAAATGACTGCTACACTAAATGTGGTGGTTTCGATAAACTCAACCACCGTAATGCAAGCTTATTGAACAACCCCTTGTTTTACGCTACCCCTTCTGCGAGGACACCCCGCAACGCCCCGTAAACTATGACAATACAACAATTCAAATCACAAGCTATAAAATCTCTTGAAAACGGAAAAATCCCTTCGCCTAGCGCTGCTCTGGATGTGAGCATTTTACTTGAACATTGCCTTAAGCAGAACAAAACATGGATACTGCTTCATTCTTCTGAAGAGCTAAATACTGAACAGTTTGCATGGCTTACAGAAGCAGTTGCGGTCCGTTCCACAGGTTTACCAGTTGCATACATTACAGGACACAAGGAGTTTTACGGTCTGGATTTTGTTGTTTCGCCTGCTGTTCTTATTCCAAAACCGGACACAGAAATTCTTGTGGAAAACGCAATTGACCGAATAAAGGACAAGATGTATGCCCATCCGGAAAGTATTCTGATGGTTTGCGATATGTGCACAGGAAGCGGATGCATTGGTCTTTCTGTTCTGCGCTCTCTCCTAGATGATTCTGATTTAGACAGAAGCATGATTCCACATTTTACGCTTGTAGACATTAGCCCGGATGCTTTGGAAATTGCCAGAATGAATGCAAAACGGCTTTTTTCTGAAGATGAACAGGAACGAATTCGTTTTGTGCAGTCAAATCTTTTTGATGACGTTCCCTGGGATTTTGATGCTGTCCTTACTAATCCGCCTTACATTCCAGCAGCCATGGTTGATGAACTTTTAAAGGACGGGCGAAGAGAGCCTCGGCTTGCACTTGATGGCGATGTAAATGTTTTTGGAATGGACTTTGACTCCAGTGACGGTCTGGAACTCATCCGCGGACTGATTCCCCAGGCTTATGAACGGCTTGTTTACAACGGCATTTTTTTGATGGAAACCGGCGAATACAATGCGGAAGAAGCCTGTGTCCTTTCAAAAAAAGCTGGCTTCAGAAACACAAAGATTATCTGCGACTTAGAAGGTCAGCTTAGAAATGTTTACGGAGTGAAATGATATCAAAATGGAAAAATCAATTTTATTTGCATTATGAAAATACTGCCAGTCAGCCTCTTTATTTTTGATTACTTTGCAAAAACTCAAATTAATTGCACATACAGTTCTGTTATAACGGGAAATCTTCTACGCAGAAAAATGTTATGCCTTCACCGGGGAATTTTTTGCACAATGCCTGAATGATGGCTTTTGCTTTTCGGGCTGCATCAAGTTCAACGTAGGAAAAAAGCACGAAATTCTGTTCTGGCCAGGTAGATGTTCCTAATTTTTTTGATTTTATTCCCCGCCCGTAAACAGTAGGAATCACAGTATATTCGATTTCTGGAATTTCCTGCTCCAGCAGTTCAATTACATCTTCCTGAACGGATTGATTTGATACGATTTCTATTCTATACATTTTTACACCATCCATAAAAAAGTCAGGAAGATTGTTTCAACAATCTTCTTTACTTTTTACGCTGTTCCGTAATGTAATGAGGAACAGCAGTTAGATAATAAGTTTGCAACGCAAACTTCAGGTACGATAAAGCCGCGCTATTTTAGCGGTTTTATCGTACACCTCCTAATTTTATTCGTCCTCTACAGAATTCAGAATCACATTCATCATCGCTTCGATTGTAGTAAGCTTTTCTTTGATTTCCGAATCTGTTTCTCGCGAAGGAATTCCTTTATCTGATATAACTGGCTGGAACAACTCAGTTTCCGTGCCTCTTACTTTCTTTACAGAAACAACAGGGGCAGACGAATAATCAATTTTCAGTTTTGCTACCGTTTTCTTTTTGCTGTTTTTCATTACGATTGAATAAAGAACAGGAATTACAAGCAAAGTTACAAAAGTTGACGAAGTAAGACCTCCTACGACAGCAATACCAATCGGCTGAACCATAGCGCTCATTCCTTCTGTGGCAAAGCACATTGGAATCATGCCAAGAATTGTTGTGAGCGTTGTCATAAGTACAGGGCGCAATCGGCTGCATCCTGCCTGATAACATGCTTCAAACATAGGAATATCTCGATCTCTTAAAAGATTGGTGTAGTCTACAAGAATGATACCGTTGTTTACTACAATTCCAACCAGCATGATAAGCCCTACCATCGCCATTATTGAAAGCGGCTGATTTATTATCTTGTAAAGGAAAACAACGCCAATAATCATAAATGGAATTGTAGCCAGGTTTATAAGCGGTGCCTTAAAGGATTCGTAAGTTGCAGCCATTACGCCAAATACAAGAATAATGGCAAGCAGAATGATTGAAGTGTACATCTGCATCTGTTCCGATACGTCTTTCCAGGAACCTTCGTAGGAAACTGTTACACCTTCCGGAATGATGAAGCTGCCTGCAATTCCTTCTTTAATTTTTTCTTCCACTATATTTGCGTTTTCTTCGCTGATGATGCCGGCAGTAACATGAATGATTCGTGTCTGATTTTCGCGACTAATAGTAACAGGACCTAATCCACGACGCAGCGAAGCAAAATTGCTTACAGCAACTTTTCCGTGGCTTCCGTTTACGTACATTGATTCAAGATCAATTACATTTTTTCTATCAGACGGCTTGTACATTACAATAACACTGTATTCCTTTCCGCCAGTTCTATAAGTTGTGGAAGTAACACCGTTAATTGCCTGATTTATTTCCTGAGCAACAGTCGTTACATCAATTCCAAAAGAATAGGCTCTTTCACGGTCAATCACAACTTCTACCTGAGGAAGTCCTCTTTCCGTATCAACAGACGGTTCGCCAATATCACTGATTTCATCCATGACATTTTTAATTTTTTCTGCAACATCCATTGCAGCTGCAAGGTCATCAGAACGAATAGCAATATCAAGATCTGAACCTGTCATCTGCCCCCTCATACCTGCGCTAAAGCTAAAACGGGCACCAGCAAAATCTGCAAAATGAGCCCTAAGTTTCTGCTGAATAACTTGCGCACCATCAATCTGTTCAGAAGTTTTTGGCAAACGAATCTGAATTGATCCCTTGTATGTAGCAGAACTTCCACGCCCGCCAGAACCAACTGTAGTAGTAAGATATTTATAGCCTTTCACTTCATTTTTGATAATTTCTTCAAATGCCAGTGCTACCCGTTTAGTTTCATTAAGAGGTGTTCCAATCGGCATTGTAATATTCAAAGTTACAGAATCATCGCGGCCATTAGGCATCATGTTGATTTTTAATGTAGGAATAAGCGAGATTGAAACTACAAGAAGACAAACTGCAATAACTATTGTCGGAAGCTTGTTTTCAAGGGCAACTTTAAGAATCACTTTATAAACTTTTTGAGCAAGGTTGATTCCACTTTCAAAAAAACCATACAACACTTTAAAGAATTTTGACTTTACAGGCTTTTCATTGCGGTTTGTAAGGGGAAGAAAAACTCCTGCAAGAACAGGAACAAGGAAAATTGCAACCATCAAAGAAGATGTAAGAGAAATTACAATCGTAAAAATGATTCCCTTGAACATCTGCCCCATCATACCAAGCTCTTTCATATACAGAAGGAAAGGAATGAATACACAGATTGTTGTAAGGTTTCCTGAAATTACAGAAACAACCATTTCCTGTGAACCAAGAATGGCTGCAACTTTTGGTTTTGCACCACGAGTACGGTATGCATAAATATTATCAATCATTACGATGGACGCATCTACAATCATACCAACTCCAAGAATCAGACCTGTCATTGTCATCATGTTAAGAGTGATACCTGTAAAATTCATTGCCAGAAGCGTAATGATAATCGAAAGCGGAATTGAGATTGCAATGATGATTGTTGATTTAATGTTCTGCAAAAAAATGAAGAGGACGATAACAGCTAAAATCAATCCCTGATATGCAGATTCAACAAGAGTGTTTATAGTTTCATTGATGGAGTCAGCGTCATCACGGAGAATTTCCAGTTCAATGTCGCTTGGAAGGATTTTTTCCAGCTGTTCAATTTTTTCATGAACATTCCGTGAAACTGTTACTGTGTTTGCCCCAGACTGTTTTGTTACAGAAATATAAACTCCTGGCGTTCCGTTGATGTAAACTTCGCTGGTGGCATCTGCATAGCCAAGCCATGCGCGGCCAATATCACTAAGTTTAACATCATATCCGTTCACCGTAATTATTACTGTATTATTTATGTCCTCAATGCTGGAAAACTCACCTGTTGTGCGGACTACATAATCCTTCTGACCTTCGTTCAGCTTACCACCGCCAAGCTCAAGATTCTGTTTGGAAAGTGCTGCAGAAACGGCAGAAACAGTAAGACCGTATGCAGCAAGTCTGTTCTGTTCAAGCTCCACACGAACAATTTTTGTGCGGCCTCCGTAAACACTGGCCTGAGCAACGCCTTCACCCTGCTCCAGAATATCAATAATGTTATCCTCTGCAATCTGCTTAAGATCACTGGCAGAACGGTTACCACGGACAGCAATTCGCATTATCGGCATTGCATTGGAATCCATCTTAAAAATAGTCGGCGACCCCGCGTTGTCGGGTAGATTTCGCGTTACGCGGTCAAGTTTATCCCGAACTTCAGAAACAGCAGTTTCCAGATTTGTTCCGTAATTAAATTCAAGAGAAATGCTGCTGGCTCCTTCTGAAGAAGAAGATGTTATGTTTTTAAGACCGCTTACGCTTACAAGGGAGGCTTCCAGAATTTTTGTGATTGTCTTTTCAACGGCTTCTGGTCCCGCATTTGTATACGTTGTGGAAATATTAATAAAAGGAGAATCAACCTCTGGAAAAAGTCCTATAGCAACATTCTTGATTGTAAAAAGTCCCACAAATCCTAAAAGAGCAAAAACAATCAGAAACAGTACAGGATGGGATAAAGTCTGACGGGAAACACTCATTTTTTTTCTCCTGCTGGCTTTGGTTTTGCAAGATCATTTACATTTGCGCCATCACTCAGGCTTAACATTCCTTCATAGACAACCCGTTCACCAGCCATAAGATTATCAGTAACCTGAATCATTCCATCAATTGCCTTGCCAGTTTTTACTGTACGTCTGCTTACAGTGTAATCATCGTTTACAACAAAAAGATATGAAACATCATCGTCATTGGTGATAATTGCATCAGATGGAACAACAAGTTTTCCGCTGTATTTAGAAGTGTAAAGTTTTACCTTTGCAAACATTCCGGCATTAACACGGCTGTCTTTTTTGTCAAAATTCATTATGACTTGCTTTGTTCGTGTTGCTGCATCTACAACTGGGCTTACACGACTTACGGTAGCCATAAAAATTACATCAGGATATGCTTCTACTGTTATTTCTGCTTTTAGACCTGTTTTTAATTCTGAAACATAACGTTCTGGAACACTGGCAGAAATCTGAAGATTATCAATATCGCCAATCATTGTTACAGCGGAATTTGTTGTTACTTTTGTGCCGACTTTTAACGGAGTAGAAACGATGCTTCCGCTGATAGGAGCTTCTACAGGAGAAAGGGCATATTTTGTGCCTGGTTCGCTAGGGTCAATTTTTGCAATTACATCGCCTTTTTTTACCTGACTTCCCAGAAGAACGTTAATCTGCTGTACTTTACCGCCCATTGAAGGAAATACTTCTACCGCAGACTGACTTTCTACTTCGCCATTTGTAATAACGTAGTCATTCAATGTCTTTTTTACGGCTTCTGCAGAGCGCACTGTAAAGATTGTGTTTCCAGCTCCACCCCGGCCACGTCCACCACCTTTTCCCGGACCACCAGCATTTTCAGTATTCTTTGTAGCATTTATTATAACAACAGCAGCAACGGTTAGCAAAACAGCAGCCACTGTAACGATTAAACTTATTTTTGATTTTTTTTCCATGATTTACTCCCGTAAAAATTTTCAATGTAAACTTTATTCTTTTACTATCTGCAAAGTACCAAATTCTATTCCCAGAAGATTTTCCAGATCCAGAAGGGCACACACCAGCGTATAGGCCTGACTTTTTATGCTGACACCTGCACTTAAAACTGAATCGCTTGCATTCTGAAGGGAAAGTAAATCAGTTTTTCCGTAGTTGTAGGCAGTCAGATTCATTTTGTATGTCTGCTGCGCCAGTTCTTCTGTTGCCTTTAATGATTCAATCTGAGAAATTGCCAGATTTATCTGGCGGATGTAATTTTCTGTTTTTACCGCCACATCTGTTTTTGCGTTTTCCAGATTAAGTTCCGCATTTTTTACTGCAGTTTTATTATTTTCTATGGCAACAGCTTTTGTTGTCCACGGCATATATCCATCAAGAGGAATAACAACCCCCACATTCAACGAATTTGTAGTCTGTTCGCTCTCTTCTGTTAGATTCCAGGATTTACCGTAAGTGTAACCACCAGAAATTGACGGCCCATAAGCCGAAAATCTGGAATCTAAAAGTGCATTTTTCTGAATTTCTACATCACATTGTGCGGAACGAATTTCCGGAGAAGGCTTTCTGGCAGCAGGAAGTTCTTTAAAAGACACTGGCTTTACCTTTAAAATATCATCAAGCGAACCCTTCAATTCAATTTTTTCATTCTGATTAATTCCAAGAATCTGTTTAAACAGCGAAAGATTGTTTTCCAGATCAATTTCTGCAGATTCAACCGTCGGCTTTTTTGATTCATAATTTACGCGGCTTGTAAGATAATCAAGCTCGCTGATTTTTCCGTTTCTGAATTTTTCCTGATTGTTCAGATATCGTTCTCTACTGGTTTCCAGATTTCTTTTTTGCAGAACGATATTTTCTTTCTGAAAAAGAATATTATAGAAAGATTTACACACATTCAGTTCAACTGCCCTGACAGCCTGCTCATAAGTAATCTGTCCTTTTTCGTAATTCAGTTTTGCTCCCTGAATATTCGAAATCAGATTTGTTTTTAAAGAAAGATTTACAGAACCTGAAACACCAAAACTTGTAGTTTCATTTTCAAAATCTCCTGTATAGCTGCTGTTTATCTGTGCAGTTGGACTTATGCTGTTCCAGGAATAATCCTTTTTTGTTTTCAGATTATTCAGAGTGTTTTCCGCAGTTTTTACACTGATATTATTTTTCTTTGCCAGTTGAATAGATTCTTCCAGCGTTATTACCTTTACATCCGATTCACTGGAAAATATTGGCTGCATAAAAATTGCAAACAGAGCAACAAAAACCAGAAATACAAAATTCATCATCACGCTCCTAACAATAAAACAAAATAATTTTTTTGTGGTTACATATTTTTAAATACAGGTTGAACTTCGAATTTAATTCGTACTGCATAAACTGATTATTATAATCCCATTTGCATTATGAAAATACTGCCAGTCAGAAAGCGACTTTTAAAACCGCTGGCTAGCGTTTCTACATGCGCAAGTGGGCAAGGGGCTGTCCAATAAGTTTGTATTGCGGTGGTTGAGCTTGTCGAAACCACCACATTTAGTGTAGCAGTCATTTCGACGAGCTCAATGAGCGCTACACTCATTACTTTTGGGACAGTCCCGACTTGCGCATGTTTTTGCCAGCCTCTTTCTTCCTTCCCTTATTTTATAATCGGCAAAAAAACAGCAGTTTACTCTAAGTTGTCTTAAAGTTGATTTAAAATTGTTGAAAGCAGCAGAGTTTTGCATTATCTTTTTAGTATGAGCAAGGTTGTTCTATATAATAGTCCAGAAGATGATACATCTGCTCTTATAAACGAATATTTTGAAAAATTCTCATTTTATACTGCAGAAGAAAAACAGAAAATTCTGGAAGCATGGCAGTTTTTGCTTTCTCATTGCGAAGGAATGACCCGTACCTGCGGAAAGCCCTATTATCTTCATCCCTTAAGAATCGCTTACATACTTGCTCAGGATGAATTTGATGCAGACTGCGTTATTGCAGGACTTCTTCACAGTCTTTATTCTCTTGAAGTCACAGATAAAGAAATTCTGGAAAAATTCGGGCAGGATGTTGTTAACATCATAAACGGAACTTCCAGAATCAAGAATATTCCTGTAAATTCAAAAACTCTTCAGCAGGCCGATGCAATCCGCAAAATGCTTTTTGCAATGGTTGATGACGTTCGGGTTATTTTTGTAAAAATTGCAGACCGGCTTGACCGCATCCGCAACATCAAAAGTCTGGAGCCAGCAAAACAAAGACAGCTGGCGGCGGAGGTTATTGATATATGGGCTCCTCTTGCTGACCGCCTTGGTATGTCTGCATCTAAAAATGAATTTGAAGACCTTAGTTTAAAATATACAAATCCAGATGCATTCCAGCAGATTAAAGCCGTAATAAGTCAGAAAAAAGGCGAACGTTCCGCTTATCTTGAAAATGCAGTTGGAAAAATTCAGGCAGAAGCTGATAAGCTGGGATTGAGCGTTACAATTACAAGCCGTGCAAAACATTTTTATTCAATTTACCAGAAGATGCGAAAACGTAATAAAGAGCCTGGAGAACTTTTTGATTTACTGGCGCTGCGAATAATCTGTCAGAAAAATCAGGACTGCTATACTTTAATTGGAATTGTTCACGGACTCTGGAAACCGCTGGAAGGGCGCTTTAAAGATTACATTGCAATGCCGAAATCAAACGGTTACCAGTCGCTGCATACAACTGTAATGTGCGAGGACCGGCCCCTTGAAATTCAGATAAGAACTCAGAAAATGCACGATATTGCTGAGCATGGTGTTGCGTCCCACTGGCTTTACAAAAAAGGTACGAACCATGACTTAGTTGATGCTTCAAGTCTTTCAATTTTCAATCAGCTGCAGGAATTACGGGAAAAAAAGGTTAATGACGAAAGTTTCTTTCAGTCATTGAAGCATGATCTTCTTGGCAGTGAAATTTACGTTTTTACTCCAAACGGTGAAGTAAAGCATCTTCCAGAGGGTTCAACCGCTCTTGATTTTGCTTATGCAGTCCATTCAGCCATTGGCGAAAAGGTTGTTGGCGCAAAAGCAGACGGAAAAATCATTCCTCTTACCCAGGAGCTTAAGAACACTCAGATTATTGAAGTTCTTACAAATCCACAGGCTCATCCTACAGAAAATCAGCTGAAATATGCAAAAACTTCTAAGGCCAGGCAGAAGATTCACGCCTGGCTTGTTGCAAATGACCCGAATTTTCTTGACAAAGCTTCTGCTAAACAGGAACTGGAAAATGTGGAACATAGTGCCTCTCCTCAAGTAATTCAAACTGCAAAACGCAAGGGGCATAAAAAAGGCGAAGGAGAAAAACCTTCTGTTCCAAACATTACCCGCGTAAAAGTTGCTGGAATGCCTAACTTTATAGTAACTTTTGCGCAATGCTGCCATCCTGCCTATCCGGATGCAATCGTAGGCTATGTTTCTTTTTCTAAGGGCGTAATGATTCACAAAGCAAACTGTTTAAATTATCTTAAAACAGAAAATATTGAAAGGCGAACTATTCCAGTTGAATGGGATACTGGTGTCGACGCATAAAGGCAGGGGATAAAAATGGATTCTGACCAACAGAAAAGCAGCGAAAAACTTCAGAAAATTTTAAAATCCTACCAGCGTTACTATAACGTAATCACAGAAAATGTGCCTGCCCCATTTACAGCCTATGGGGAATTTTTATCCCACAGCGAACAGTATTTCCTTGTAAAAGAAGCAAAAATCACAGAGATAAATTCCAACGAATATGTTTATTTTTACACAACAGATTCCATAACACTGGAAAAAATTCAGGAACTTTCACAATTTGCCTGGAACAATGGTCTTGAAAAAGTAAAACCTGATTTTTCCCACAGAAATTCTGATATAACCTTGATTATTATTTCCGATAATATAGAAGAAGATGTACTGAAACAGTGCAAAAAGATAAAATTTTCAAAATCCTACGCCTTTTCCCTAAAAGGTTGGAGCAACTTTCGTCTTGCAGTTTATTGCACAAAAACAAACAGAACTTCTTCAAACAGGTTAGGAAAAGATTTACGCAAGCTTTTTACGTAAGTTTTATATAAATTAAATGTTTTATGTTTCAGGAGGAAACACTAAATGACAGCATTACTTATCATTCTTGCTGCAATCGCCTTGCTTTTCATTGGGTACGTTGTATACGGCTCATGGCTTGCAAAGCAGTGGGGTATTGACCCTGCACGAAAAACACCAGCTTTGGAAAAAGAAGACGGTGTAGATTACCTGGCTGCAAAACCAGCAGTTCTTATGGGACACCACTTTTCTTCAATAGCTGGTGCCGGTCCAATCAACGGTCCAATTATGGCTGCTGTTTTCGGCTGGGTTCCTGTATTCTTGTGGTGTGTAATCGGTGGTATCTTCTTTGGTGGACTTCAGGATTTTGGTTCACTTTTTGCTTCTATCCGCAACGATGGAAAATCTGTTGGAGAAATCATCAAACAGTCACTGGGAAAAACTTCAAAAAAACTTTTTATTATCTTTGCTTTGCTTGTTTTGATTCTTGTAATCGCTTCATTTGTAAATGTTGTTGCAGGTACATTCCTTACAGTTTTCTCAGCTGACGCAGTTACAAAACTTGGTGTTGTTGCTAATCCTACAAACAATCAGACAACTGCAATGATTTCTGTACTCTTCATCGTACTTGCTGTTGTATACGGTATCGTTACAAACCGTTTTGGAGTAAAGACTCTTCCAGCTACAATCGGCGGAATTATCTGTATCGTTGGTATTGTTATATTTGGTTTGAACTTTGGGCTTTCTTTTAACCGCAATTTCTGGATTGTTGTTGTTGCTTTGTACATTGCGGTGGCTTCATTGATTCCTGTCTGGATTATGCTTCAGCCACGGGATTATCTTTCTTCATTCCTGCTTTATGCAATGATGTTGATTGCTTTTGTTGGTATTTTCGTTGGAACATTCTCTAGTCGTGATGTTACATTTTCAATTCCAGCTTTCACTGGATTTAAGGTTGGCGGAAACTTCATATTCCCTACTTTGTTCATCACTGTTGCCTGTGGTGCTTGTTCTGGTTTCCATTCTTTGATTGCTTCTGGTACAACTTCAAAGCAGCTTGATTCAGAAAAGACTGCAAAAGCTGTTGGTTACGGTTCAATGCTTATTGAATCTGCTCTTGGAATTGTTTCTTTGATTGCCGTTGGTGTTGTTTGGGAAGCCTGGAAAGGCAAGGAATTTGGTTCTCCTTCTGCAGCTTTTGGTGCCGGTATTGCTACTTTGTTCGCTGACAAGGGAACTAGCGTTTACAATACAATCACTGCACTCTTAACACTTGCTGTTTCTGTATTCGCTTTGACATCTTTGGACTCTGCTACTCGTTTAAGCCGCTTTATGTTCAGCGAACTGTTCCTTAAGGAAGACGAAGTAACCTGGAAAGATGCAACTGGTGTTCGTAAGCTGCTCGCTAATCCTTTATTTGGAACAGCTCTGATGGTAATTATTGGAAGTACTCTTGGAGCCCTTAAGCTTTCTGCTATCTGGAGCCTTTTTGGTGCTGCTAACCAGTTGCTTGCCGGCATTGCTTTGCTTGCTGTTGCTGCATGGCTTGGCGAAGTTGGAAAGAACAACAAGATGTTCTTTATTCCAATGATTTTCATGCTTGCCGCTACTTTGACTCAGCTTGTTATTACTGTTATTAAACAGACTGGCGTTATTGCTGCCGGCAAGTTTTCTGCCAGCGATCCTGCATGGGGACACTGGTTCCAGCTTTTATTTGCCGCTGCTATGGCAATGCTTGCCGTAATTCTTGTTATTGAAGGCGTAAAAACATTCGTAAAACTCGCTAAAAAGAACTCTTAGTATTTTGATGATGCCATTGCCTAATACAGAAGATGTATCTTGCATAAAAATCATCATTAAAATGCGATTGTTTCACTTTACGCAATATGCCGATTAAACTATAATTAAGGCAACATCGCGCAAGGGATAGGAAGGGCGTGCGTAAGCGCGTTGCGCAGCAATGAAGGCGAAAGCCGGAACCCTGGATAGCCCGGTGTTTTCGTTTGTGCAGCGAAGCGGAACAAACGAAAACATGCGCCCTAAATCTAAAAAAGGTAGTTTTGATAAAATCAACTGCCGCAAAAAGGAAACTAAAATGGGAATCAACTATTTTAACTCAATTCCATGGCGTGAAGCTCGTTTGCAGCTTGGTCACTGTCGTTCTATGGCAAAAGAAGAATTTGCTGACGGCGTAAAGGCTCTTAAAGGTCTTAAAATCGTAATCGTTGGTTGTGGTGCTCAGGGTTTGAACCAGGGTATGTGTCTTCGTGACTCTGGTCTTGATGTTTCTTATGCACTCCGCGAATCTGCTATCACAGAAAAACGTCAGTCTTGGAAGAACGCTACAGAAAACGGATTTAAAGTTGGTACATATCAGGAAATGATTCCAACTGCTGACCTTGTTGGTAACCTTACTCCAGATAAGCAGCACACTCCAGTTATCAACGAAGTTCAGAAGTTGATGAAACAGGGCGCTGCTTTGTGGTACTCACATGGATTTAACATGATTGAAGAAGGAATGCAGATTCGTAAGGACATCACAGTTATTATGTGTGCGCCAAAAGGTCCTGGTACAGAAGTTTACCACGAATTTGCCCGTGGATTTGGTGTACCTGATCTTATCGCTGTTCATCCTGTAAACGACCCGGAAGGAAAGGGTTGGGCAATGGCTAAGGCTTTGGCTGTAGGTATGGGCGGTTCAAAGGCTGGTGTTCTTGAATCTTCTTTTGTTGCAGAAGTTAAGTCTGACCTTATGGGTGAACAGACAATTCTTTGTGGTATGCTCCAGGCTGGTACAATCTGCTGTTACAACAAGATGGTTGCTGACGGAATGGATCCTGAATGGGTTACAAAATTCCTTATGCACGGCTGGAACGTAATTTGTGAAGCTTTGAAATTCGGTGGTATCACAGGTATGATGGACCGCCTTTCAAACCCTGCAAAAATCAAGGCTAACGCTCTTTCTAAAGAAATCAAAGCTTTGCTTGCTCCACTTTATCAGAAGCACATGGACGACATCATTTCTGGTGAATTCTCATCAACAATGATGAAGGACTGGGCTAACAAAGATGCTAATCTTTTGGCCTGGCGTGAAGCTACAGGTAAACTTCCATTCGAATCACAGAAGGAATCTGCTACAGAAATTTCTGAACAGGAATATTTTGACAAGGGTATCCTGATGGTTGCTATGGTTAAGGCTGGTTGTGAACTTGCTTTTGAAACTATGGTTGATGCTGGTATTAAGGAAGAATCTGCTTACTACGAATCACTCCACGAAGTTCCACTTATCGCTAACCTTATTGACCGCAAACGTTTGTACGAAATGAACCGTGTAATTTCTGATACTGCTGAATACGGATGTTACCTCTTCGCTAACGTTGCTGCTCCTCAGATGGAAAAAGATCTTATGCCAAAAGTAACAACAGAAGTTATCGGTAAGGGTCTTAACGTTAAGGACAACAGTGTAAACAACGCAGAACTTGTTGCTGTAAACGCTGAAATCCGCAACCACCCAATCGAAGTTGTAGGCCGCAAACTCCGCGCATACATGACGGCAATGAAGCCTATTATTAAATAGGGTTCATTGCTCTATTCAGCGGCAGGACGCCGCTGGAATGCGTTGCAAGAAAATGAAATTTTCTTGCCATGTATCAAAATTACAGGACGTAATTTTGATACACTGACTGCAATGAAAGCATTAATCTAATTCTTCGAATTAGATTAATGTGCGAGTTTTGACAAAGTCAAAACTCGCAAAAAAATATACAAAGGACTCGCATTTTGCGGGTCTTTTTTTTTGTGTTGGGGTTAATTGCTCTATTCAGCGGCAGGGCGTTGCGGGGAATTCCCCGCAGAATGGGGTGTGGTGAAAACACGACAAAACGGAGCAAGGGACTGTCCCAAAAGTAATGACTGCTACACTAAATGTGGTGGTTTCGATAAACTCAACCACCGTAATGCAAACTTATTGGACAGTCCCTTGCGAAGTGACTCGTGGTTGAACCCAGGGGAAAGGCTTTTCCCCTCATAATGCTAATCTACCACTTTCCAGCAAAGCTTATTGTCAATTGTAACAGGTTCAATTTTGTTGTCTTCATACAGAGATGTAACGTAGGAACGGATTGAACCACTCATAAAAGCATAGCGGGTAAGATTCATTTTTATGCCATTTTCGTTTAGTACTGCAGTCAGAATATCGTCAAAGCACATTGGCGTTTTAAGAATTTTCAAAATCAGCTGTTCAGTTTCCAGCATCGCAAGAAGATTCAGTTCTGCAAGACCTTCAATTTCTGTTACGTAATCACCGTGAGACGGAATATAATAATCTGCCTGCACAGAACTAAGTTTTGCCGTTGTTTCTTTCGCCTTGTGTTCGTCCAGCATAAACTGAATCCAATACCGCTTTAATGAATTTCTTCCAGAAACAGCATCTCCAACAAAAAATGACTTTTTACCGTCAGAATCTGTAATCATTAAACCTGTCTGGGCAGAACTGTGACCGTCCAAAAGTACCACTTTAAGCGATACATTTTTTTCTGAATCTTCCGAGGACAATCTTATTGTTTCATCAGGTTTAAAGGTGCGGACTATTTTTTTTGGTGTTGAATATAAGGTGCGCAGTTCCTTTGGTTCTGCTCCGCCCCACGCCATTTGAGCGATTGTAACTGGATGTTCTGCAAAGAAGGCTTCGTCCTTGCAGATCCAGCCGCCGCAACCTGTTTTTGCAGTTAAATACGGAAGACCGCCTCCGTGGTCGTAATGTGCATGAGTCAGAATTACTGCCGCAATTTCAAAATCATTGTATACAGAACAAAGATAATCGTAAATCTGCATACCATCTTCGTCAGAACTGCCGCAGTCAATCAGATAAATTGTTGTTTTGCCTTGCTCTGGAAGTGCAATTACACCTACATTTGTTGGTGCGGAAATCACAGAAACGTTTTCCGACAATTTAATTACATTCATTTTAAGTAGAAAACCTTCATTTGAGCCGTAGGATTTAATGGATTTGTTTCATCTACAAACATTAAACCAAAACCATATTTTTCCAGAAATCCAGGAATATTCCATTCTATAAATCCTAAATCACTTTTATTTTCTGCGTGGGTATGACCGTCTACCAGCATGCTTGTGTTTTCTTCTGCAAGCAAAGAGATGAAACGGTTGCGCTCAGTTGTATTCTGCATTACAAAATACTGAACGCCATTTGCATAAACAGGAACGTGAGTAAAAACAAGCTTCTTTCTGCCTTTTTCATTATAAATCATATCTCTGGAAAGAGTTGTAAGCTGATCATCGCCAATTGAACAGCTGGCAGAATCTACAAAATACCAGGTGAACCCTTTTGTCCTGAATTTATAAAATGAAGTGTAGGGATAGCAGAATTTCTTAAAGCCTTCCCAACCGCTGTTATACAAATCGTGATTGCCAACAACGTTAAAAGTCTTTATGCTGCCGTATTCAGCAGTGTTCAATTTGTCTGTAAAAAATTTATATTCAATGAATTCTCTGTCATGTCCATGCTCTGCAATATCCCCCAGACAGATTGCAAAACTTGGATATAGTTCCGGATTTGTTTCTTTAAGATTCTTAAGCCATTCTAGGAAAATCAGTTCTGGCCGTGCACCGTTTTTACCGGAATTTTCACCACCAAAATGAACATCTGTAATAAAAAGGACTGTATACTTTTTTCCGCTGACTTTTTCAAAAATTCCTAAATCTTCGGAATTTCCGTTTTTTCCAGAAAGATCAGGCATTTCTTCTGCACGTACAGAAACCGTATTTGAACGATACAAAAACTCCTCCAGACCATAGGAATAATATTCGCATGAAAAAATCAAAACTGAAATAACAACTATCAAAAAAACAAAGTTAATCTTTTTCATCTTCATAGCTCCAGTTTTGCATAAAGTCCAAAATCAATTGTGTTTAAATTTGAACTTAAAGTAAACATATCAACATACTGAATTTCTGCAATAAAACCTGCATACAATATTTTTGAGACTTTATATTCAGATAAAAACTTAAAATCTGGTGCAAAGAAATTCATAAATCTATATGTAGAATATGATGAAATAGAAAAATCAAAAAGTAATTTTTTGAATGGTTTATATTCAAACTCAACATTAAATGCCACATTATGATTACATAACCAGAAAACATCGTCTTTAATTTCATAAATATGGGCTGCCTTATGATGATACATAAAATCTGCAGCAATTGCGAAATGATTTCCCGTAAAATATCTGAAATAAAGACCTGTTAGTAAATCATTTTCAAAAAACAAATCATGATAATATTTACAATGAATAACAGTTTTGCCGCCAAAATTAAAATGATTGAAAAAAGTAGGCGCATAAATTGCAGAAGTTGTAAAATCCATTATGGAAAGCTGAAACTGACCTCCAGCCATAAGCTTAAGCTGATCCATGTCTGCAGTCAGACTCATATCAAGCAAAGTTGTCTGAGGAACAACATCATTTCCATTTTCAAGAGTTATGCCGTTCACAAGATAAAAAACTGGCTTTGGTGTAATCCAGGTTACAATCTCCGCATTAACCTTGTTCAATCCGCAGCAAAACAAAAAGAGAAAACTTAATAAACTGACAAGCCGATTTTTCTTCATTTCTTCTATTATCTTCCAGAATCGCGGATTTTGCCCTCTTCATACTCAGGGTCTTCGATGCGAATCAAAGTTCCTTCCTGAAGAGGAGTCTTTGTATAGATTACGCTGTTATGACCATCGCAAACCCATTCTTTTAAGGTGCCGTTTTCCGGATCAACAAGCTGCCATTCTTCTGGCTTTACTTTTGTAGAAACAACATCTGGCGAAACAAATTCAATTGCATCACCGGCTTTAATCATATTCAAAGGCTTTACTTCGTACATGTTCCATTCAGCTTTGTCTTCCGCAGAAGGAGGATTTCTGTCTGGATGCTGGGAATATTCCTTAAGACGAGCAGCTCTGGCAGCAGGATGCATTTCATCAAGCTCCTTCTGCACAAGTTCTGCGTGTTCCTTTCCAAGCTTAAGCACTTGAGCCCTTTCATCATCATCAAGTTTTTTTCCTATTTCTGCAGCAAGAATATAACGGCTGTCTGTTGCACCGCTGCAGGTAACATTTGCTTCCGCAGGATTGTAGTAAAAACCAGTACCACTTTCGCGATGACTTACGTTTTCCAGTTCATCAATAAAAGGTTTTGCCTCGGCAGCTGTGATTTTGCCGTCCAGTGCATCAAGAGCTTTGCGGTAAGCCCGGGTAACAAGAGCAACGTAATAAACGCTTTTCATGCGTCCTTCAATTTTTATTGAATCAACACCGGCTTTTACCATGTCATCAAGATGTTCAACCATGCGCAAATCTCTGCTGGAAAGAACCGCTGTAAAATCATCACCCTCATAAATCGGGAAATATTCCCCGGGACGTTTCTTTTCTTCAAGAACAAGAGCTCCTGTTTCTGCAATCTGCTTTGCTTTTAAAGGATCTGCAAGCACATCAAAATCCCAGCGGCAAGTGTGACTGCAGGCACCAGCCTGAGCCGAACGGGCAGTCAAGTACGCACTCATAAGACAGCGGCCTGCGTATGCAATGCACATGGCACCATGAGCAAAAGCTTCCAGTTCAACATCTGGAACAGCATCCTTTATTTCGCGGATTTCCTTTAACGTAACTTCGCGGCCAAGAACCACCCTCTTAAATCCCATTGATCTGTACATTTTTACAGCTTCTCGGTTTACACAGCTGGCCTGAGTTGAAACATGAAGTTCTGCATCAGGAAAATGCTTCTGAAGAACAGGAACCATGCCAATATCCTGCACAATAAAGGCATCAATAGGATATGCCTTAAAATAATCAAGATTCTGCAGAAAATTATCAATATCGCGGTTGTGAAAAGAAATATTCAACGCACAATGAAGCCTTTTTCCAGGAAACTGTTTTTTAAGCTCAATAACCTTTTTGTATTCATCTTCATAAAAATTGTCAGCTTTTACACGCAAAGAAAATTTTTTAAGGCCGATATAAGCTGCATCCGCACCATAAGCGTAAGCGTAATAAAGTTTTTCAACATTTCCAGCTGGCGAAAGTAATTCTATGCTCATGCTTCAGTCCTTTTTAGACTGTCTTCCAGTCTAGGTTTATTTTCGTATGTCTGACGTTCAATATTTTCGTTGTCAATTCCAGAAATTTCAGCAGCAAGCCGCTCAAAAGCGTGATGTGCATCCTCCAATAAATCGTCTGCCAGCTGAAAAAGATGCATCATGTCTGGCCACACATCAACCTTGCATTCAACATTGTTATTCTTCAGCAAATCTTCAAAAGAGCGGATATCGTTCAAAAGGATTTCTTTTCCTCCGCACTGAATATAAACAGGAGGAAAACCTTCCAGCAGATCAGAAGATGCAAGAGCTGGTGAAACTAAAGGATTTTTAAAATTAGATTCATAAGTGTACAAAGAAGCGCACTGCTGAATCACATCGCTGGACAGGATTTCATCACTCATCTTTTTTTTGCCCGTAAAAAGCGCAGAAGAATCAGAAACATTAAGCCACGGTGAAAAAAGAACAACTTTCTTTATGCATTTTCGGAATTTATCTTTAATATTTAATAAAAGTGCCAATGCAATGCTGGCTCCAGCACCGTCAGCAGCAATAACGAATTCTGGAACTTCAGAATCAAGGGAACGGTCAATCTGCTCCTCCGTAAAAAGAGAACGAAAAACAGACTGAATGTCTTCAATTGCGGAAGGAAAAGGAGTTACAGGTGCAAGACGATATTCAGGCACAACAACACGACTGAATGTCTTATTCGCAATCATAGCACAAAAGCTTCTGTAGGCTGCACGGGAACCGCCAACAAAACAACCGCCGTGAATATAAAAAGTCACCCTTTTAGACGAATAAATTTCTGGCGAAAATACATCGCAGGCAACACCACCATAATTATGTTCAGAAAGCTCAACCTTGTTTGGTAAAATTGGAACAGTATATGCATCATCAATTTTCTGGCGATACACATTCATATTCATTTTCTGATTATATACGAGTAACTTAATTTTTTTTACAGCTGCCTTACGATTATCATTTTCCGACATACTTAAAGTATAGCAAATAGCCTTTTATTTTGCTATATTCTATATATGCCAATAAAAATCAAATCAGACTTGCCAGCCTGCAGTATTCTGGAAAACGAAAATATATTCATAATGACGGAAAACCGTGCCATCACACAGGAAATCCGTCCTCTAAAAGTTGCCATCGTAAACCTTATGCCAACCCGCGAAACAACTGAAACCCAGCTTCTGCGGCTTTTAGGAAACACACCTCTTCAGGTGGAAATTTCCCTTGTACGCATGGAAAACCACGAATTCAAAAACACAAGTGCAGATTATCTGGAAAAATTCTACATTCCTTCCAGTGAAGTTTTCAAGCATCGCTATGACGGAATGATTATTACAGGCGCACCTGTAGAACAGATTCCTTTTGAACAGGTTGATTATTGGTCTGAACTCTGCTCCATCATGGATTATGCTAAAGAAAACGTATTTTCAACGCTACATCTTTGCTGGGGCGCTTTTGCTGGTCTTTACCATCATCACAATGTTTCAAAAATTCCTCTTGATAAAAAGCTTTTCGGCATTTTCATGAACCAGCGCACAACTTTAAACGACCCGCTGCTCCGCGGATTTGATGACACCTTTCCGATTCCTCAAAGCCGCCACACAACTCTCCGCGAAGAAGATATTATTGTCCGCCCTGACCTTACAATTCTGGCTCGCTCAGAAGAAGCAGGCGTTACTCTCATAAAATCCAACGACAACCGGCAGGTCTTTATGACAGGCCATCTAGAATACGACACAAACACTCTTGCAAACGAATATTGGCGCGACAAGGCAAAAGAGCTTCCTATTGATTTGCCAAAAAATTATTTCCCAAACAACAACGCAAATCTTCCGCCTAGCTCTTACTGGCGAAGCACTGCCCATCTTTTCTTTGCAAACTGGCTGAACTATTACGTCTACCAGGAAACACCTTACGATTTTACTTAGAATCTGGAGCTTGCGCTAACATCCTCACTACGCTGCGGTGTTATCGCCGGCAGTTCCGCCATTCCGCTACGCTCAGCCTCCTCGTCGTTCACTCGCTCCGCTCCCTCTCTCCTGCGGTGGCCGCCTTCGGCGTGGCTCCATTGCCTAAGCCGTCAACCGCTCCCTGGATAATTTTTCACAAAATACAAATTTTTCATTTCATTGCAGAATTCATAAAGTTTTTACGTTAACTATATAGGCTAAAATTCAACTTCTATAAACATGGAGAAAAAAATGAAAAAAAGTTATGACGAACTGTTTTTTACAGATGATTTTCTGTTCAGTAAAATTATGCGGAACCCGGAAATTGCAAAAGGGGTTGTAGAAAATCTGCTTGGAATTAAAGTTGGAAAAATAAAGTTTCTATCCTCCCAATATTCAATTGACGAAATCTATACCGGGCACGGTATACGGCTGGACGCTTATCTTGAAGATTCTGATAAAGTCATCGATATTGAAATTCAGACAACCCTTAAAAAAAACGAAGGTCTAAGAATGCGCTATTACCAGTCAATGATAGACATAGAGCACCTGAACTCTGGTGAAAATTACAAAAACCTGAAGGAATCCTACATCATTTTTATCTGCCTGAATGATCCCTTTGGCAAAAATCAGGCAGTATACAATTTTGTGACTAGAGAAGCTAATGGAGAAATCAGGGCAAACGCATTATAGATTCTGCAAAGCGTAAAGCAGACATTTTTCGTTTTTTAAACAGAGTGTCTGTTTGTTGCCTATTGTAAGATTCTTCTTTTTTGTTGCGACAGGCAAATCTAATCCCTTTAATAGGTTCATAACAAGTTTTCTTATAATATTCAAATTCTGTGCGCTGTTGTCTTTTCTTACCCTGCAAT